>UQCQ01000010.1 GCA_900539595.1 uncultured Mollicutes bacterium
TAGGAACGGCAAAATTTTTTACACTTCTATTACTTCTTTATCGCACATTAGCAAAGTGAAAAGGGATGAAACACCGAAAAAGGATCCCAACGAGGCCATTATCTCTTTTGCCCACAGCAACGTAAAAGAAGAATCGCAGGAAGAATCCTTCACTCCTCTTGAAACTAATTCCGAATCGAAAGTAGCGGAATTGCCACCGTTAACGGAAGAGGAGCAGCTTTTGCATCGCTATTCTTCTTATCCAGAAGGGCCATTCAAGGTTCGCTTTGAATCCGGGCGGCTCTTGCGAGGATTTGCAGCAAAAGAAGTGGCAATCGCCTTTTCAAAAGAATTGGCCGAAATCAAAGATGTTCGAGTGCGATATCGAAAAAAACGTCAGTAGACAAGGGGTGAAAAACGTCTATAATAACAAACGCGCACCCTTAGTTCAGTGGTAGAACATCGGCTTCCCAAGCCGAATATACGGGTTCGATTCCCGCAGGGTGCTCCATCTGCATTCTTCCCGACTATGCGTCGGGATTTTCTTTTTTGTCGGTTTATTAAAGCCAATATGCTTTCATAAAAGGGACAACTTGACAATTTAGATAAAATTTCCCGCAATTCTATGAAAATCTTACTATTTTTTTCGTAATTCTTTGCGGTTTCCATTTTCCTCCACTATCATTGAGTGGGCGCGATTTTTATCGTCGCGCGTTTCGAGGTATTTACATGGCTCCCTTTCTCGACATGGGCAATCCAGTTTCTATCGTCGGACTGATTCTTTGCCTTATCATTCCACCACTCATTGATGTTGCTTTGTTTTATTTTTTGCATCGACTTTTCGTGCGTGTGTACCTTATTGTTACCGAAGTGCTGATTTTCTTTGGCTGGTTCTTCGGCGTTGATCCCTTGCTTTATTTTGCCCTGGCCATGTTTGCCGTAGGGCTTGTCTTCTTCCTTACGATTAACAGTGCTGAAACCCGTGTTTTGGTCGCCAACAATATGAAGGGCCGTTCTATCGTGCCCTTTCGCCACAACGTTTCGAAAAAACAAGGGGAAGCCCTCTTTGACCGAGAAGAAGTCTATGGCAAAGTTCGTGATGCTGTTTTGTGGATGTCCAAACAAAAGATTGGTGCCATCATCACCTTCGAACGCAAGGATTCGTTGGATGAGCAAATGAAGTCGGGCACCCTGATCAAGGCGCCAGTTTCTGCTGAATTGCTTCAAACGATCTTCTATCCCGGAACGCGTCTGCACGATGGGGCTGTTGTGATTCGCAACGACCAAATTGTCGCGGCCAGCGTTTATTACACGCCCACCACTCGTCCTTTGACGGGAAAATACGGCTCTCGCCATCGCGCTGCGATTGGCATTAGTGAAATTTGCGATGCCGTTACGGTTGTTGTTTCGGAAGAAACGGGCCGTATTTCCATCGCCTATCAAGGGGAATTAAACCCTGTTGCTCCCGATGCTTTCTTAGATACGTTCATGGATTTCATGGCGATGGAAAGCGAAAAAACATCAACTAAATTAATAGAAAAGAGGTAATAAAAGATGTCTACTCCCCACATTGGTGCCAATCCTGGCGATTTTGCGAAAGTGGTTTTAATGCCCGGCGATCCCCTCCGCGCGAAATGGATGGCGGAAACGTTTTTGACGGACGCCAAACTCGTTACGTCGGTTCGTAACGTCTTCGGCTATACGGGCTTCACCAAAAACGGCAAGCGCATTTCCATCATGGCTAGCGGCATGGGCATGCCGAGCATCGGAATTTATTCCCACGAACTTTATGAAAACTTTGGCGTTGAGACCATCATTCGCGTCGGGACCTGCGGATCCTACAACAAAGACATTGAAGTCGGCGATGTGATTCTTGCTCAAGGCGCCTGCACGGATTCCAATTGGTCTTCCCAATTCGAATTAAAAGGCGGAACCTATAGCGCCATCGCGGATTTCGATTGCTTGCTTGCTGCTTATGAAGCGGCCAAGAAATTAGAGAAGAAAGTCCACGTTGGCAACGTTTTGTCCGCGGATGTTTTCTACGACTATGACAAGGAAGCCTGGAAAACCTGGGCAGCCCTTGGATTACTTGGCGTTGAAATGGAATCCTATGCTCTTTATTGCAATGCCCATTTGGCAGGAAAGAGGGCCATGGCCTTGTTCACCGTCTCGGATTCTTTTGTGAATAAAAAGATTCTTTCCGCAGAGGAAAGACAAACAGGCTTGGTGACCATGGCCGAAATCGGCATTGCCACGGCCGAGCGTTTTGCGGAATGAGCTTTGAACTCCGTCTTACCATATATATTGTTGCGTTAATTCTTTGTAGTTGCGCCTATTTTTTGTGGGTCGCCTATGGACCGGTTAAGCGGTTTTTATTTCGCCACTGGACGATACGAATGTATTACCGCAAAGTGAATCAAGTTGTTTTAGACCACGATTTTTATTTGATTAACGATTTCAAGGGGAAAACGGCCGGGGCAGAAACGTTCCATATCGATCACGTGATTATTGGCGACAAATACGTCTATGTCGTTCGGGATCGTTTTTATGATGGAACGTTGCTTTCTAATCCGGACGATCAAAGCTGGCTTTATTGCTCGGGGAGCAAATCTCGTTATATTCAGAATCCCTTGATTTATAATCGGCTGCGTGCGGAACGGCTCCGTCTGCTTGGACCCATCGACTCGCATATTATCCTGCCGGTGGTTTTGGTCAACGACGATTGCTTCTACACGCCTTTTGAACAAAGCCCGGAGCTCGGATATTTTGTATCCCTCCGCCAATTCCCGAAATTCATCGATAGAAAAGAAAGCGAACCCATCGCCCCCATTGATCCTGACATGGCGAAACTTCTTGCCGAAGATGTTTATTCGATTAAAATGAACAACCGCAATGAACCTTAAGCAAACTTCTTATTTTCAAAAAACCAACCAACTCTTACACGGCCATTATCACCAAGCTTATTCGGTGACGCTTTTCTTCTTTGTCCTTTGCCTTTTAACGGCCTTATTGACCTTTTTAAGTCCCGTAACTTTATTCTTTACGGTTCCTTTGGTAGTTGCCCCTGGCTTTTTTATGCTAATCGCCAGCACGGGTGGATTCACCCAGGAAAAGGATTTTACCTTCCAAAACGTAAATGTTTGGGCCATTTTTAGAAATTATTTCTCCCCCTCTTATTTTGGCTGCTTCCGAATGCTAAGGAATTTGTTCCGCGGCGTTTTGGCATTTGTTCTTGCTTCTTTCGTCACGGGGTCGATTCTTTCTGGTTTTGGCGAAGCCATTTGGCCGGGTTTTACCTTAACGATGAATGAACTTCAATCGTTATTAAATAACGCTTCCATGTTGGATATATATCAATTCATCCAAGGGAATAGCATCCTTTCCTCCTTTATTATGTGGACGCAATGCGTCGCTTTCTTCTTTGGGGTTTTATCCTTCTTGCAAGGGCTGTCTTTCTATGCGATGAATGCTTACCTATCTGCATCCGTCCAGACAAGCTCTCCTAAAATGGAGTTGGCCTTGTATCGTGATACGCTTCGTAGGAATCGTGCTCTTTATTATAAGAAGACTTGGAGTTTGTCCTGGCCCTTGCTTCCTTTATTTGCCGTAGGCCTATGGGGTGGCATGCTACTGGGTATGCTATTTACAAACGATTCCTTCTTGCTTTGGGCATTTGGTTTAGTCGGTATGAGCATAATGATGAGCGCTTATCTTCCTTTCTATACGGTTGGTCTCAGTGTGATGTATAACGAAATGGAAGTCTTCTTCATGAATTATTCTTTGGAAGCCGCGGAAAAGGCGATACAAGAATTAGAGGGACAAGAAAAAATCCAAAAAGAAGATCTGGATACCATGAAGAAGAGCTTAGAGGACTTCAAAAAGTCTGTAGAAGACGTACAAAAAATAAAATCCAAAGAACGAGATTCCGATGAGGATTCCAACAAAAAAGAGTAAGGGTTAATTTCCTTGCTCTTTTTCTTTGCGATAGAGTTCGAAGAGATATTCTTTTTGATCGGGTTCTAAGAATGCGGCGTCGATGCTGTTACGTTCTAATTCGTCCAGTTCCTCTTCGGTTAAGCCGTGAATAGAACGAAGCAAATCCATTTCGTGGGAAAGGGTCGTATTGCTGACGGTTTGATCATCACTGCCAAGAGTCAGAACACAGCCCGCTTTCATCATCTTTCGGATGGGAAGCGCCTCTAAGGAGGGGATGCAGTGGGTATCGCGTTCTGAAGTGGGACAAATTTCCAATGGAATTTTCGTTTGGGCTAAGAAGGCGAGAAGCAGGGGATCCTCTACCGCGCGAATGCCGTGCCCAATACGCTTTGCTCCAAGACGAATTGCGGCCCAAATGTTTTCGGGTCCAAGATTTTCCCCGGCATGAATCGTAATGGGGATATCCAGGTTTCTAGCTTCCGCCATAATCGGAGCGTACATTTCGTTGGAGAAGCCCACTTCTGGTCCAGCTAAATCGATTCCACATACGCCACGTCCAAGAAAGCGTTTGGCGATATGCACGGTTTCCATGTTGACCTCATCGGGGAAGGATCGCATGCAGCAAAGGATGATATTTCCTGGCATTCTCGTTTCCTGCTTGGCAATTTCTAGGCCTTGGATGGCCGCCTGAACAACCTGAACCTGTTCAAGACCGTTATCACAGCTTTTAGCAGGGGCAAAGCGGACTTCGGCGTAAAGATGTCCTTGGCGGTGCAATTCCACGAAAAACGCATAGAAAGCGTAGGTGATGCTTTCGGCCGTTTGGATAAGGGAACAGGGGAAAGCGAAGCATTCTAGATAGTCTTCTAGTGTCCCTTGGTTGGATACAGAAATGTGGGCGTTGTCTACCTCACGGGGATCTCGATGATTCAACTCGCATAATTTCTTCAAAATTTGGCGGTTGAGGGATCCGTCTAAATGCACATGTAAATCAATCATTACATTATGATAAGACGAACTGTTGACTGAAGGGAATAAAAAAATGCCCTCATCATGGGCAAGATTTTCGATTGGAGCAGGCGACGGGAATCGGACCCGCATATTTACCTTGGCAAGGTAATGTTCTACCACTGAACTACGCCTGCATGCTCTTCTTATCGAAGGCTTGGTAATTATATATAGAGGAAAATGCCGTTTCAAGTGGAAGATGAAATTTCTTTTGACTATAATTTTGCGGATTGGAAAGAAGGTTTGAAAAATGGCTACCAATGAAGAATTAGCAGAGCTCCTCTTCCCCGACGTTACCGAGACGATCGAGGACCTAGAAAAGAAATATCCACCCCGCGAGTTGCCTGAAGGCGCGCAGGTTACCCGTTTTGCCCCTAGCCCCACTGGCTTCCTCCACACGGGTTCCTTATTTACTTCGTTGATTTCTTATACGATTGCTAAGGAGTCGAAAGGCGTTTATTTCTTCCGCCTTGAGGACACGGATACCAAGCGCACCATTGCCGGCAGCGCGGATCAATTGATTGATCAACTTGGAAAATTCGGCATCGTTGCCGATGAAGGCTATTGGCCGGAAGGCGATAAAGGCGCTTATGGGCCTTATCAACAGAGCAAACGTCGCGACATTTATCGTGTGGTGATCAAGGAATTGATTCGCCGTGGGAGAGCTTATCCCGATTTCTGCACCCCGGAGGACCTCGATAAAATCCGCAAAGCACAGGAAGCAAGCAAGGTGTTACCTGGATATTATGGGATTTACGCGCGCGACCGCAATTTATCGGTAGAAGAGCGAATTGCCAAAATCCAAGCAGGAACCCCTTGGGTTATTCGCTTCAAATCCATGGGTGACCATGACAAGAAGACGAAATTCACCGATGCGATTCGTGGCGAAATCGAATTACAAGATAATGATACCGATGTCGTTATTTTGAAGTCGGACGGCTTGCCCACCTATCATTTTGCCCACGTTTGCGATGATCACTTCATGCATACAACTCTCATCACTCGTGGAGAAGAGTGGATTCCTTCGACCCCGATTCACTTGGATATGTTCCGTGCATTGGGTTGGAAAGCGCCGAAATATGCCCATATTCCTTCCATCATGAAATTGGATCATGGGAATAAAAGAAAATTATCCAAACGCAAAGACCCGGAAGCTGCCGTCAGCTATTTCTTAGAAAAAGGGTATGCCCCAGAAGCATTAAAGGTCTATTTGATGTCGATTGCCAATTCCAATTTTGAGGAATGGACGATTGCCAACAAGAGCTTCGATTTAAATGCTTTCCCGTTCTGTCTCAAGAAAATGTCCCTGGATGGAGCGTTATTCGACGAAGATAAGCTGAATTATTTTGCTAAAGAAATTTTGGCGAAGATGCCTGTGGATCAGGAGTTCGACAACGTTTTGGCATGGGCAAAGGAACACGACCAAGCCTTTGCGGAACGTATTGAGGCTGACCCGGTTTACTTTAAAAAGATTCTCAACATTGAAAAGGATCGCCCAAATCCTCGCAAGGACTACGCCAAATACAGTGATATCTATCCTCTTATTCGTTTCTTCTTCGAAGATGAATACGAAAAGATTATTTCTTCGCCTTTGCCATTCCAGGAAAAGTTCACGAAAGAACTCCTTGCCGAACTTTTGGAAAAAGCAGCGAACGAAATGCCGTTTGGCGTGGATGAAATGACATGGTTTAACCAGATCAAAGAAATTGGTTCTAAACTGGGATTTGCCTCCTCGAACAAGGACTACAAGAAAGATCCATCTGCCTTCAAAGGTTCGCTTAGCGATGTGGCAGAAATCATTCGTATCGCCTTGGTTGGCGGCACTCAATCTCCAAATCTTCACGAGATTATTGAGATCCTTGGAAAGGAAACTTGCCAAAAAAGAATGCTTGAAATCGCTAGGAAACTTGGCGAATAAAAAACAAAGGAAAAATGGACGTCAGGAACTCTTCTTGACGTCTTTTCTTTTTCGTGGCGTTTATTGTGACTTTGGTAGAAAATATCTTTATGGATGAATTAATCGTTTCCCATCTTTCCAAAATTTATAACGAAGGGAAAGATAACCAAGTGATTGCGTTGGATCAGGTTTCGTTTGCTTTAGAGGAAGGAAGCTTCAATGTGATTCTTGGGGCAAGCGGTGCTGGAAAAAGCACATTGCTAAATCTTTTAGGCGGAATGGATATGTCAACCAAAGGAAGTTATACGCTTCATGGACAGGTGATTTCGAATACGCAGAAGGACTTAGCCCGCTTGCGCAGGAACGAAATTGGCTTTGTTTTTCAATTTTATAACCTTCTTCCTAACCTAACGGCCTATGAAAATGTGGCATTGGCGGCCTCGGTTGCTGAAGATCCTTTAGACCCAGAAGAAGTTCTAAAGGAAGTAGGACTTGAAGGAAGGATTAATAATTTCCCTTCTCAACTTTCGGGAGGGGAACAACAGCGTGTAGCCATTGCTAGAGCCTTAGTAAAAAATCCTCGTTTGTTGCTTTGTGATGAACCCACTGGAGCCTTGGATTCCAAAACAGGAGTTTCCATTTTGAAACTTCTTTTTGATACTTCGGTTCAACGCAAGAAAACCGTGATTGTTGTTACCCACAACGCCAGTATTGCCCAATGCGCGACTCACCTATTAAGAATGAAGGATGGAAAGATTGTAGAAGACAGAAAAAATGCCCATCCCGTTCCACCGGAGGAAATTGCGTGGTGAAAAAGAAATCCACTTCCTTCATCTTAGCTCGTAGCGCTTTTCGTTCTCTCAAAAGCGGCATTGCTCAATTTCTAAGTATTGTTGCCATCGGAGCGATCGCCGTGACTTTGTTTGTGGGCCTTGGAGCCAACGCGGATTCGTTTGAATCTCGAGTGGAAGAAGTCTATCAAAAAGGCCATTTACCCTCTTTGTGGTTGACAACGAAAAGCTACGATGAAGTAGATGAAGAAACTTTACAAGGAATTGTAGGAGATAGAGGGCAGGTAGAAGGACGAACCTATTTGCCTGCAATGATTGCAAAGAAAGATGTCTACTGTGTCACGATGCCCTCGTGGCCTACCGTGGATTGTCCTTATGATGTTATCACCCTTAATGATGCCCCCCTTTCTGATTCCTATCTACTTTTAGATAAGGAACTCCAACAAAAAGACGGAGAACAATACCCAGGGAAATTTAGCTTGGGGGAAGAAATTAATATTGCTTTTAATTTTTCCTCTTATCTCGATGACGAATCCAAGGTTTCCCTTGAAAAACTCAATAATCCGACTTTTCTTGCTCAAGGTGGGACAAATGTTTTAGGAGAAAGCGAAATCGTTTTGAAAATGAAGGTTACGGGCTTCATGTCCTATCCAGAAAACATTACGAAATCGACGTATAACAGCTCCGTATGCCTATTTTCCGACGCCTTGTTCCGGGAGACCTTTCATTCCTTGCTTCAAGCCAACTACCGACCTTTTATTTGCAATCTTATATTAAGTAAGCTTCCGGATATGGTTTCTTTTTTCTCCGACTCCGAGGAAAGGTTTTTAAATCCCAACCAATATCTTATTAAGGCCAATGACGAAAAAGAAACCCCTCAAATTAAAAAAGACATTGAGCACTATTTTGATGGGAAGGAAAACAACAACCTCTATCTTCTTGCCGATCGAAATATCATGCCGTTTTATGCGACTCTGAACGCTGACGTAACTCAGGCAAGGCAATTTACTTTCGTCTTTCCTGCGGTTTTCTTTTTAGTGGCGGTGCTAGTGATTTTAACGACACTTTCCCAGATGATCGTGAAGGAACGGACCCAAATTGGAACGATGAAGGCGATTGGAGTAACTAATCGACAAATCTATGGGAACTACGAATTGATTTCCCTTTCCTTGGTATTCTTAGGGACATTAATTGGGGAAATTCTTGGGCCAATCATCGTACCGAAAATATTAGGAAATAAATATAACATTCTCTATGCGCTGCCATCTCCAAAGTATGTATTCCCTCTTTGGGAAGGGATAGCAACGGCACTCATCTTTTTGCTCGTCACCGCTTTAACGGCTTTCCTTGTCTGCCGAAAGACCATTCAGCTTCCACCCTCTCAATCGATGCGACCGGAACCTCCGGATTTAAAATTGCGCCCTACCAAAAGAAAAGGACGGGGACGTGTATGCACTTTATCCATGAAAATGGCTTTGCGCAATATTCGTTTGGACAAGAAAAAATCTGTAATGGTTATCATGGGAATCCTTGGATGCACGGCTTTGCTTACTTGTGGTTTTGGGATTGAAGATACGGTATTACACGGCATCGAAAGCGACATTAAGACGTTCCGTAATGACGATATTACCCTTACTTATTCCCGGCTTTTATCCTATTCCGAGGCCAAAGAGGGAATCACGGGCATGGAGGGAATCGTAGATTTGGAACCCACTCGTGCAAGCGCGTCCACCTTTTATGTTGCTGACGGGACACGGGTTACGCGCTCTTTAACCGTGTTAGCTCCTGATACCACACATTTTGATTTCCGCTTCGACAAAAACGAAGTAGCGATGTCGACGAAAGCTGCGCGTTTGGCGGGAGCAAAAGTGGGGGACATATTAACTTTTGATTTTGATGGAAAAACCTATACTGCCCCCGTTGGATTGGTGTATGAGGCTTTCTATTTTCATGGAATCATGATTCACGCTGATTCCCCTTTCTTGGAGAGCGTGGACGTTAAATACAATGGAGCGTTGGTGGATTGCCAAAATGGTTACATCGAAAAGCTGGACAAGAAACTAGAAACCTTGAATTTTGTTAGTGAATCTCAAACCCAAAAAGAGTGGGAGGAATATATCGGAAGCACCTTGTCCTCGGTTTTGGTAATGACCAATGCCGTTAAGATTTTTGCCATTCTGCTCGCCCTTGTGGCTTTATATAACCTGTCCCTTCTTAATTTCCGCGAAAAAATACGCGAATTTGCAACTCTTAAAGTATTGGGCTTCCGAATCCGCGAAATCACTCTTTCCTTACTGACGGAAGCCATGGTCTTAACTTTAATTGGCGTGGCGTTTGGATTGGCATTAGGATATCCGTTCCTCTTAGGCGTTTTAGGCACAAACCAAGTAGAAGTGGTGGAGTATCTTTATTGGATTAAGCCCTTATCCTATGTTTATTCCTTCCTCCTTACCGCTATAGTAGTTTTGGCCATTAATTTTGTTTTAGCTCTTCGAATTCGTCATGTAAAAATGGTGGAATCCCTCAAAAGCGTGGAATAAACAAAAAAATCTTGCCAAGAGAAATGCTTCATGCTTAAATTTGCGTTGCCGTAATGGCCCCATGGTCAATCGGTTAAGACGGAACCCTCTCAAGGTTCAATGACTGGTTCGACTCCAGTTGGGGTCACCAAATAGGTGACTTAACGCGTGTCTCGTGACACGCGTTTTTCTTTGCCATGAAATTGAAAAAAATGTAAAAAAATCTTTTCATCGAAAATGGGAAGCGTAAAATTTGTCCGTTGTTTTTAGGAGTAAGGAGCTCATTATGGCAAAATACATCTTCGTTACGGGCGGAGTCGTATCCTCGTTAGGCAAGGGGATATCCGCCGCTAGTTTAGGCATGCTTCTCAAAAGAAGAGGCCTAAAAGTCTTCATGATTAAATTCGATCCGTATCTCAATGTCGATCCCGGAACCATGTCCCCTTATCAACATGGAGAAGTATATGTAACAGAAGATGGCGGTGAAACCGATTTGGACATCGGTCATTATGAACGTTGGGTGGATGAAAATTTCTCTAAGTTGTCTTCCGTTACCTCTGGCAAGGTTTATAGCAGTGTTATTCAAAAAGAACGCCATGGCGATTATTTGGGCGGGTGCGTCCAAGTAGTTCCCCATATTACGGATGAGATCAAATCCCGTCTATATAAAGCCGCTAAACAAACCGGTGCGGACATTGTCATTGGGGAAATAGGCGGGACAGTAGGGGACATTGAGTCTCTTCCTTTCCTAGAAGCGATTCGCCAAGTCCGCCTCGAACTCGGCATCGAAAATACCTTCTTCCTGCATAATACCTTGGTGCCTTATCTTCGTACTTCCGGGGAAAGCAAAACCAAACCTACCCAGCATTCTACCAAAGAACTTGCAGGGCTAGGCATTCAGCCGGATGCTATTGTTCTTCGCAGCGAAGTTCCTTTGGATGAAGGAACCAAGAAGAAAGTTTCCTTATTCTGCAATATTCCCTATTCCGGCGTTTTTGAGGCGGATGATTGCCCCTGCATTTATGAATTGCCTTTACGCCTTCACGCCCAAGGAATCGATGAATATGTTGCCCGCCACTTTGGAATGAATCTCCCTCCGGTTCAACTTGTGGATTATGAAGAATTCGTGTCGAGAGTTCAAAAATTAAAAGGAGAAGTGACGATTGCTTTGGTTGGCAAATACGTCCAACTCCACGACGCTTATTTGTCTGTCCGTGAAGCTTTGCTCTCCGCGGGGTATGCTTATGGAGAAAAGGTTCATGTTCGTTGGATTCAATCGGATAATATCCAAGAAAGCAACGTGGCAGAGATGCTAAAAGGTTGTGATGGTGTTTTGGTTCCTGGCGGATTTGGCCAACGCGGAACCGATGGCATGAAAATTGCGATTCGCTACGCCAGAGAAAATCAAGTGCCTTATCTTGGTATTTGCCTCGGCATGCAGTTAGCGACCATCGAATTCGCTGAAAATGTTTTGGGAATGAAGAAAGCCAACAGCACGGAATTTGATCCCCAAACCCCCTTCCCCGTTATCGATATTCTTCGCGATCAGTATCAAGGAATTGATATGGGTGGAACGTTGCGCTTAGGTGCTTATGATTGTGACGTGCAAGTGGATACCTTGGCCATGAAATGCTATGCTTCGCCTCGAATTCAAGAACGACATCGTCATCGCTATGAGTTCAACAAGGCTTATCAAAAAGATTTCGAAGACCACGGCATGGTTGTTTCGGGTATTAATCCAGAACTTCATGTTGCGGAAATTGTGGAATTAAAGAATCACCCCTTCTTTGTTGGCTGCCAATTCCATCCTGAATTCACTTCTCGCACGATGAAACCCAACCCCTTGTTCAAGGGATTTGTCCACGCCTCTATCTTGCATAAAGAAGAAAAATAAAGGGTACACCTATTTGTTTTCGCCCGATTTCGATAAGTCGGGCTTTTTAATTGCTGCAGAGAAAGTTATATTGTGACTGAGTGGGAGATATGCGTATGAATCAGCCTAAATTTATTCAGCCCGGGGATCGAATTGCTTGGGTGGCCCCTTCTTTTGGGGTGACAACGGAGCCTTATGAAACCCGAGCGGCGGTTGCAAAGAAGCAATGGGAGAAGATGGGGTATCAGGTTGAAGAAGGCGCTTGCGTTCACCGGAATGACGGAGTAGCTTCTAGCGCTTCGCCTGAAGAAAGAGCTCAGGAATGGATGGAAGCTTATTCTTCGGATTGCTCGTTGCTGCTTTCGGTTGGGGGTGGGGAAACGATGAATGAAATCTTGCCCTTCATCGATTTTGAAGCCATAAAACATATGCCTCCTAAATGGTTTATGGGTTTTTCTGATAATACGAATCTCACGTTTACCTTGGCTACATTATCCAACCTTGTGACGATTTATGGACCTTGTGCCCCGCAATTTTTCCAAAAGAAATTTCGTCTTTCGGAAAAAGACGCGATGGCTATGTTAAGAGGAGAAAAGCATTTTGAGGGATACCCCAAATATTCCATTACTCATTCCAATCCTTTACATCCTTTATTGCCTTATCGATTGTCGCAAGCCAAGGTGATTACCCCCTCTAACTATCGGGGTCCGTTTACGGGGACTTTCTTAGGCGGCTGTCTTGATTGCTTGGTTGGCCTGTGTGGAACGAAATACGACCGCGTAAAAGAATTTGAGGAAGAACATCCTGAAGGAATCATTTGGTTTTTGGAAGCTTGCGATTTATCTCCTTTAGGAATTCGCAGAGCCCTGTTTCAGTTAAAAGAAGCGGGGTGGTTCAACAATGCAATCGGCTTCTTAGTGGGAAGGCCTCTTTGCATGAAACAAGAGCTTTTTGGCGTAACCCCTCATTCTGCTGTAATGGATATTTTGGGAGATTTGGGATGTCCGATTTTGCTCGATGTAGACCTTGGACATATTTCTCCTTCAATGCCTTTTAAGACGGGCGCAAGGGGGACGGTATCCTTTGTTGATGGAAATCTTGTGATAGATTACGCGAAATAGCGTATAGTAACGAATCGAAGAGAGGACAAAAAATGATTATTCTTCACATTAAAGACTACGGCGATATCCAGTTGGAGTTGGACCATCAATCTGCCCCAATCACTTGCCAAAATTTTGAGGAGCTTGTTAAAAAAGGGTTTTATGATGGCCTTACGTTCCACCGCATCATCAAAGGATTCATGATTCAGGGTGGTGACCCGGAAGGAACTGGATGTGGCGGAAGTGGCAAAGAAATCCTAGGCGAGTTTAAAGCCAATGGGGTTAACAATACAATTTCCCATAAACGTGGTGTAATTTCTATGGCCCGTTCTCAGTGGTTTAACTCTGCTAGCAGCCAATTCTTCATCTGCGATGCTAACGATGAATTCTTGGATGGTCAATACGCCGCTTTTGGGCACGTAGTTCAAGGGATGGAAGTCGTAGATAAAATTGCTTCCACGAAGACCGACAGAAACGATCGCCCCCTACAAAAAGTGGTTATTGAAAAAGCGGAATTCGTTGCCTAATTTTCTGTTTTAATCCATGGAAATGAGCTTTTCCGGCTCATTTTTTCTTTTCATTTTTGATAAATTAATTGTGCAAAAACCTAATATATTTCTATTTTATTGCGTTTTTGCACGTTTTTTAAAGGCTTTACGCGCACGCAAGAGAACTATATAATTTGCCAAAGCCAAGTGTTGGAGGAAGTATGAAAAAATCATCTCTAATTTTATCTCTAGTGGGCTTCGGAATTTCTATTTTCGCGATGTGCCTACTTTTCCTGATTCCGTTATTCATGGGCCCGGATGCTCTTTACACCTTGACGGGGCTTGGCTCCCGATTTGGGGAACTTTTTAAAGGCCTATTTTCCTTCCCCAACGTTCAATTTATCCAAGTGCTTTGGCTGGTTGTCTTTGTCATTTTATTGTGTTTTTGGATTGCTGGGATTGTCGTTGCCTCTTTGCGGAAGAGAAAAGCCGCCATTGGAGGATTGATTCTATTCCTGGTTGAATTCTTAACCTTTCTATTTTTTTGCGCTTTGGCCTTCCAACCTGGATGGGATTTAACCAAAGAACCATTTTGGGCTCTTGGATCGAACTTCTCCTCTCTGGCAGACAGTTTCTCTTCTTGGGGGCCTTATGGTTTAGTTGGCCTTGTCATCTATGCTAAAAAGGCTCATCTATTGGGCAATGGATGGACCGTGTTTATATTGGTAAGCGTTTTGCTTGGCATATTCGGCTTCCTTCTTTCTTCTATCGGTTACGTCATTGATATGTCCGCTTCTGGAAAGGAGAAAATTCGTCCGAAGGCAAAACCTGCCGCTGCTTCTAAGCCAGAGGTGTCTGCCGCCGGCCCCTCCGTTATTATTGTTCATGACGATGAAGCAAGCGTCCCTAATGAGGATAAGGAAAAGGACCATTCGAAGCCTGCTGTTGAATCTTCCTCCACCATTCCCGCCTCTACTTTCACGCCGAACCCTAGTGGAATTCAGGGGCCTCTTCTTGTCCAATATATCAATACCTATTCTCCTGATGCTACGGCCAGCCCTAAGCCATCTTCCTCCACCGTTCCTGTTTCTGAAATTCAAGGAGCTATCTCGGGAGAAAAACCTTTAAGCGCGGAAGACGTCCGCAAGATTGTGCGCGAAGAACTTTTGCCGAAGGAAGAAAAGCAGCCCGTTATCATTTCGGTTCCTTCTCCCATTAATTCAAAAGAGGAAAAACCGTTAAGCGCGGAAGATGTTCGCAAGATTATTTCCGAAGAACTACGGAAGAATCACGATGCTGGTAAAGAGGGTGATATCATCATCGAGGATGAAAGCAAGCCTGCCCCAAGCGTTTTAACCGAAGCGGATGTCCGTTCTATTATTGCCGAGGCAAAATTAACCCCGGCACCTGTTGAAAAACCGATCGAAGTTCCAACAAAAGAGGAACAGTCTTTAAAAGCGGAAGATATTCGCAAAATGATTTCCGAAGAAATTCATAAAGCAATCCCTGTCGAGAAGTCTCTAGACCCAAAACCCGGCCTCACTGCAGAAGACATTCGAGGAATCATGAAAGAAGAATTTGATCGGAGAGATAGCAAGAGTCGCGAAACTCTTACCGCGGCTTCTGTTCGACAAATCATCCGCCAAGAAATGAAAGATGTACCTCCGTTAGCCGATACGAAAGTTCAACCAATTACCGTGGTTCTTTCCTCCTCCGCGGATAAGCCGGTGGAGGTAGCAAAGGAAATAAAAGAAGAACCTGCCCCTGCCCCTAAGGAAGAAAAAGAAGATGTCTCGAAGCCTCGCGTGGTTGGCGCCGTGAATCCCGATTTGCCTCCCCACGATAAAATCATTCGTATTCCGTTCCAAACCCGAATGAAATCCGCTGAACCCAGCATGGCGAAAAATTACAATGAATTGAAATCGGAAATTATGTCTTACGGGGTGAAGAGCCGAATTTCCAACAAAGGGGATACCTTCCGCTTGCACAAAGTCACCTTTGTTCGCATTACTGTTGCTGGCAAAGCCTTAAAGCTCTATTTTGCTTTAAATCCCAAAGACTATGCGAATTCTCCACTTCCCATTCAGGATGTAAGCCATAAGAAGGTTTACGCAGATATCCCTCTCGTATTCAAGGTGAAGAGTGACCTTTCGATGAAGCGAGCGAAGGATTTGATCTCCGATGTCATGAAGAAAAATGGTTTGAAGCAAGGAACGGTAGAAACCAAAAATTGGATTGATGAAATTTCAGAGCCGGATACCGAAACCATGGATGATTCGGACGAAGACTAATTCCTTATATTTATGCGGGCTGTCGAGCCCGCTTTTTTTATTCCGTAGACGGTGTAAAAGAAGCACCTCTTTATATTTTTCTAGAAATTTGCTAATATCTTCGGGCTGAATTTTCGGCGGAAAGGAAGTGGTTGGATGGATCTCCCTGATTGGGCTAGTATCATCCTGCTACTTTTCTTCTTGTTGATGAGCGCATTCTATAGCGCTACTGAAACAGCCTTTGCTTGCCTAAATAAATATAAGTTCCAAATCGAAGCCGAAGATGGAAAGACTTCCTCGAAGCTAATCGTAAAGTTATACGAGCACTTTGAAACTACTTTAATCACCGTTTTAATTGGGAATAACCTGTTTGCGGTTTTGATATCCACGGTATCCACGTTTTTATTCTTGCATTTGTTTCACGGCATCTTAAATGATTCCGTGGTATCCCTAATCGCTTCCATTATCATGGCGATTATTACTTTTATGTTTGGCGACACCATTCCTAAGTTCGTAGCTAAAAGGGCTCCGAACATTGTGGCGAGAATTGTAGCTTTCCCAACAGCATTCTTTGTCATTTTATTCTTTCCAATTTCTCTTGTTTTTCGTGGATTTGAATGGCTAACGCGTAAAATTTTCCGTGCAAAACCCGAGGCAGATTTTACAGATGAGGATTTTGCGCAGGAAATTGAGAGGAAGGAGAAAGAAGGGGAACTGGAAGAAAACGAATCGGATATTATTGTCAATTCAATCGACTTTGGAGATACGGCAATCCGCGAAGTTCTCACTCCGTTGAGCCGTATGACCATGCTGAATGGCGAAAAGCTCACCACGAAAGCTGTTATTGAATTCTTGAAGAAATGCCCCTATTCGCGCATTCCGATTTATTATCAAACGCCGGATCGCATGATTGGCGTTCTTGTTGTTAAAAACTTCCTAGCCGCTTACTTGCACGATCCTAGCGTTTCCTATTTGCCTTATGTGCAAAAGCCTTATTTTGTTAAACCGAACGTTAAAATCGATGACCTAATTGATGGCTTTAGAGAGAACCACACTCAAATTGCTCTTGTTCGCAAAGACAAGAAAATAATCGGTATGGTGACTACCGAAGACGTACTGGAAGAATTAGTTGGTAACATCGGCGAGAATACTGCCCCACTTCAGGAGGGAAAGAAATGAACCCCCAAGTCATTTTGTATCTTGTACTGATTGTGGTTTTACTTGTTTTTTCTGCATTCTTTTCCTCGTGCGACATGGCCTATTCCGTCGTGAACAAAAGAAAATTGAAAGCGGCGATGGACAAAGGGTCCTCCGTAGCTAAGAGAGCATTCCGTTACGCGGAAAAATACGATGAGACGATTGTAACGGTCTTATTCGGCAATAACCTCGTTAATATTCTTGCGTCCTCTCTTGCAGCGGCTCTTTCTTTGTTGGAACCATTTTCCCATAATCCTATGAGTTCCACTTACATTTCGTTGATTATGTTGGCGGTGTTATTGGTTTTTGGCGAGATTCTTCCAAAAGCTTTTGGAAAGAATTTTTCTTATCGTATCGCGATGATGTCAGCTCCTGTCCTCCTTGTTTTCGAATACGCCTTCTTCCCGATTTCCAAGTCGGTTAGTTGGATAGCGAATCTCATGACTAAGCCTCTTTTAAAGTTTGCGCCTGCGGATGCCCCCGCTAGTGATGAAGAACTGCAGGCGATGGTCGACGATATTGAAGATGAAGGATTTATTGATCACGACCAAAGCGAACTTATTCAAAACTCCATCGAATTTAAAGACACCTGTGCTTACGAGGTTATGACGCCACGCGTTCGTATTGAAGGAATTGAAATTACGGAAGATTTGAATCGATACGTGTTAAAAGAAGGGGCATTCCGCCATTCTCGCATTCCGGTTTATCGGAAAAATTACGATCACATCATTGGGTATATTCCCGTCAAGGGGCTACAAAGAGCGATTATCAATGGGCAAAAGTTGTCCTTTGATCGTTTGATGCTTCCAATTCTTGAAGTTCCGCGGACCATGGAAATTTCAACGATTTTGGAATTGATGAAAAAGAGCAAGCATCATATTGCCGTGGTCAAGGACGAATATGGTGGAACAGAAGGAATCGTTACCTTAGAAGATATTCTAGAAGAATTGGTAGGTGAATTGTGGGACGAATCCGAGCCCATTGATTTAACGGTGAGAAAAGGGGAAAGAAGAAACATTTATTACGCCAAAGGACGTATGTCTATTGACGAATTTTTTGAAACCTTTCACTTGGACGAAGAAGAGATTGATGAAGACTACGAAACCCTATCTGGTTGGTTTAATGATAAGCTGGGTAGATTTGGCAAAGTGGGGGATTCCTTGGAATACGGCAAACTTACCATTAGCGTCCTAAAAGCTTCTGCCTATACGGTGGATGAATTTAAAATCGTTTATCACCCGCGGCGTATTGTTAAAGAAGACTAAGCTTTTGCTGATAAAGATTTAAAATGTCGTTGGATAATTTTTCGACGCTGTCTTGATCGGTTGTTAAGATAAAATCTGGATGGCCGATACGGCTTAAATCGAATTCTTTTTTATCGTTTTGAATTCGGGATTCAATAGCGGATTTTTCATCACCACGTTGCGCCATTCTTTTTCGACGAGTTTCCTCTTTAGCATCTAGAAAAAAAGTAATAATTCTTGGATTGTTCAATTTTATGAAGGCTTGTAATCCGACTGGGTCTACGATAAGGACTTTGTCGTCGGCGACTTCCGCTTTGGAAGACCCATATTCGTTTCCATTATAGTGCGTGGTTTCAACAAAGGAGTCTTCCTTTTTCAATTGATCAAATTGCTCTTTGCTAACGAAATGATAATCGACATCTTGTCTTTCCCCGCTTCGCATGGGTCTAGTTGTGTGAGTAATCACCTTTTTAATGCCGTAATGAGCTTGTAAATATTTCGCAATTTCCGTTTTTCCGGATGCGCTAGCACCAACGAGTAAAATCATAGTTGAGGTATGATACCACAAAGAGAATTGCTCGGTGGAAACCAACAAAAATAATTGTAAATTTTTTATAGAGATTTAATCGATTGCGCCTTTTCTTTTTCCGAAACCGAAAAAATAGTTCGACAAAATTTTCTTTTTTTCACCTTCTAAGTATACGTGGAGGAAGCAAAAATGAACTATCTCTTGAATCGGATGGACGTAGAGAAAAAGGTCCAAAAATTATATGGGGTTAGTCTAGTCAAGCTAGGCAAGCCTTCTTGTTCTCATATTTATGACCTATCTGATGAGTTCTTAGCCGAAAAAAGCCATACGCCCGAGGCGAGATTTCTCTCTCGAGTGAAGACTTATTTTTGGAAATTGAATCCTTTGGAACGGAAAATTTTGATTATCAATCTATTGGAAAATGGAACTTATTACCCTTTTTGGTATTTGCCCGATGTTTCCACGAAGGAATTCAACGCCCTGGAAAAGTCGTTGATCGTTCATTTAATCTGCTTCGCCGATGATGAGGGGGTGCTTGCATGAAGAAAGGAATATTAGCTTTAGCGTTGCCGTTTGCCTATTTGGCCTGTGCCTCTGCCGTTATTCAAGAAGCCCCGCTTTATTCCTATAAATTTTGGATGGATGAAGTAGTGAAAGGACAACCGGCTCGGTTGCATTTTGATTGTTGGGCAACGACGTCTAAGCCGGTAACCTTCATTCGGTATACCCTCACTTTGATGGAATTTTCCACGACTCTTTTTACTTATGGGCCTGCTAATGGTGAAATCCCTTTTACCATTTCAAAAGGCGGGGCTCATTTCACCTTGAACAAGAGTTTCCCAACGAACGGAATCGCCTCTTATTCGACTTGGAATGTCGATCTTGTTTTGCAAGGGAGATTCGACCAAAATCAAAGTTCGCAAATCGTGATTCGTAAAACGATGCACCATGGACCTGGCGAACCTTATCACACGAAAGAAAATCCTTTTGTCGTAACCGCGGATTCAACCTTTGATCCTGGCCGCAGTTCCTACGATTTCAATAAGGCTGAAAAACTGATGCCGTTAACCCCTATTTATAAATTCGGGAACCTCTCTTCCAATTCATCGCAATATTTACGAGCTTTTCAGATGGAAATCAGTGGAATCCGCAAGGAGAACAATGGAGAAGAGCAAGTACGGGTTTCCGATGCTTCCGTCACCGTGTTTGGACATGGGAAAGAATATGCAAAAGTCGCGGACAAAATGGATGCATCTGGATCGTCTTTTGGTTTCTATCTCACCCCGGTTCAGATATCGGGAAAAACCAAATTTTTCTTAAGCAATTCCTTCTCACTGAATCGTTCTACCGGGGCTTTGCGAAAAGGAGCTCCTAAATCGAAAAAGGAGATAGCCACTCGCTATCTGCCCATGCCGCTAGGAACGGGGGAATCCAGTTCCCTTTACTCCTGGCAGCTTGATTTTCTATTGAATGAAAAAGATTGGATTCGGGTCCGCTCCTATGATGTCAATCATCAATACGGCCTTGCGGGAAGCCAAGGAACGTATCGAGTCGTATTAGGAGGTCGTTAATCATGGGAGAATTGCTTTTTGCCGGATGTTTTTTGCTTGTGTCCCTTTCTACCTTCGTTCAAGGGTTTAATTGGAGCGGATGGAACCGAGGCTTTCTTGGATTATATGGGGCCGTCATCGAGACCAGCGTCTCCAATTTTGATAGCAACCAATATGTCACGATTCCTCATTTTGATTCGGGGGCTTTGAATGCCTCTTTAGGGGATTATGTAAAAAACAACATGGCTCCCTATAGTCGGTCTACCACCTACACGGTAACTCTTGGCGATCGAATCCCCTATACCAATGGGTATTCGTCGGTAAAAATTGCTTTTCGTGCTGATTTAGGATTTCGAATCCTCAATAAAACGGCTTCGTTCCGGATTGAAAAAATCACAGAGGATCATGCATGACGACCAATCAACGTTTAACTGCATTTTTGGAATCTTCTTTTTTGTCTGAACTGCTCCAAGTGCCAACCGTAACGGATATTAGTTTCAATGGGGAAGCGCTCTATTACGAAGATTCTGCTTTAGGGAGACAAAAATACGAAAAGGAAATAGCCAATTCCGCCGTAGGGGATTTCCTGCGTCAAATCGCCAATTTTAGCGACAAACAGTTTTCCTATATGAATCCAATTCTCGACGTCAGTTTCTCTCGATATCGTTTGAACGCGACTTTCTTGTCCATCGTTCGCGTCAAAGACGAACGCGCTTATTCCTTCTCGCTGCGTATTGGAAAAGAAGGAAGCGCCATTTTGGATGACGATACAGAGTTTTGGGGAGGGTCTCGTCCGATCCTCATGGATGCGATTCACCAAAGAAAAAGCATTGTCATCGCCGGAGAAACCGGAGCAGGGAAGACGGAACTTCAAAAATACTTATTGATGCATTTGCCTCCCGCGACTCGCGTCATCGTCATTGATAATGTCGAAGAGTTAGAAATGAGCCGTTCCTCCTCCCATTTGGATTTGACCAGTTGGCTGGTAGATGATCGGATTAAAGATGCTTCTTTCCCCTCATT
Source organism: uncultured Mollicutes bacterium (assembly GCA_900539595.1). Lineage (GTDB taxonomy): Bacteria > Bacillota_I > Bacilli_A > RFN20 > CAG-826 > Alloenteromonas. Next base: position 21,405 of record UQCQ01000010.1, read on the forward strand.
GATTCGCAATGCCCTTCGAAATAATCCGGACTATCTTTTGATCGCGGAAAGCCGTGGGGCTGAGATGTTGGACGCCTTGAACTGCGTGATGAGCGGTCACCCCATTATGACCACGCTTCACGCAAAGGATATTTACTCTGTCCCCCAGCGAATTGCCCGCATGGCCCTTATGGCCAATGACAAGCTTGTTTTCGATGAGGTTCTTACGGATGTCTATCACCATTTTTCCTTGGTGGTTTACCTCAAAAAAGTGTTTCGCGATGGCAGGGTGGTTCGTTATATCGATGAAGTGGGGGAAATGGAAGAATCCACGCGTTCTATTCGAATGCTTTCGTCCCGAAAAGGAGACCTATTATGAGCCCGTATTTGATTCCGGGAATCGTCGTGGATTTGCTTCTTGCTTTTGCTTGCTATGCCGCAAGCGAAAACTGGATCGTTACTGGCGTGGTGCTAGTCGCCTATCTGCTTATCACCCTTCTAGGCCTTGTCCCGATGCTAGACAAATATGTGGATCGAAAAAGAAGATCCCACGAAGCCTACCGCTTTATCAATTCCTATATTATTTCGTTATCGGCTACTCACTCTTATGGGCTTAGTTTTGACTCCGCCACCGAAGGAGCAACGGGGAAACTTAAAGAAGTGGTAGAAGCCATCCAAGAAATGGATCCGCTAGAGAAGGCCAAATATATGGAAGATTACTTCTCGGCCTCCATCTATACCATGTTTTTACGCGTTCTGGATTTATATGCAAACCAAGGCGGCGATGTTTTGCGGTTAAGCGGATCGTTGCTAGAAGAAGTGACCCGCGTAGAAGAAACGAATCGTCAAAAAGAAAAAACAGGGGCGCGAAATCTTCTCGAATACCTTTTGCTTTGGGCGGTATCTACGGGGATTGTGGTTTTCCTTCGCTTCGGACTATCGAGTTTCTTCGCCAGCATTAAACATAGCCCCGTCTATCTTGGATGCTTAATGGTTTATTTCCTGTTCATGCTTATTTCTTTGCTCATTTATGGGTCTTTCTATACGGAAATTCGGGTAACGGAAATTTTCAAAAAAGGAGGGCGTGTTCGTGAAAGAGATTAAAAAACAAATGGCGGAACTCGGTCTTCGCTTTGGGCGCGAGATGCTCAAGTTCGCACTTCTGAGTTTGGTTTTTGTGGGGTTGGAGATCGGACTGTATTTCTTTCTTGGCGGGAGTTATTACCTTTTGTTGCCTTTAATCGGATGGATTTTCTTCGTTTATCTTTATTTCAGCCGGTATGCTCGAACGATTCTAAAACGTCAGCAGCAGCGGATGGACGAATTTGTTTCCCTCTTTACTTTTTTTGGCATCTACGTGGAGGATGGATTTACTGTTTTTCGCGCCTTGGGGGCCCTGCAAGAATTTGCTTCTGACGATTTGAAAGGAAAAATCGGTCAATTGCTGGAAGATATTGAGCAAGATAAAAGCGTTGAGCCTTATGCTCAGTTTGCTTCTTTCTTCCCCGACGTTGCCGTAAAGCAAGTGATGGTTTCCGTCTATCAAATGGTAGAAGAAGGGCAGGGCGGCCTTTATGTCGCCCAGTTCAATCGATTGTTTCAAAAACTAAGCGATCAAAAACACGTATTAGAAAAGGAAAAACGACTCGAAAGGTTGCAAACCTTATCGTTCTTGCCTCTAGCCGGCAGCGCCATCTCGATGATTACGTTGTCGCTAACGCTTTTGCAAGTCATGGAGGAAACAATGAATGTCTTATAAATTGGCCATGCTTTTATCCACGGTCTTCTTGGTTTCCGTCTTTCTTCTTGGTGGGGACCTGTGCCTTATCAATGCCACCTACCAAACTCTGGACGCGATGAGCTTGACGGTGAATCAGAGGATATCTCGCGAAGGTCAAATCAGCCAGGATACCTTGAGTTTTGTTGAAAATAACGGAGCAAATTTCGTATCCGTTACCAGTGGTACCCCTGCTATTGGGGAGACCTACGTTTACCGGCTGGAGAAGGAGTACCAGCCGCTTGTGATTAAGAAATCCACGATGAAGATCGCGGTTACGCGAAGCTGCGTCGTTGGTTTCTATAAAAATTAGAAGGGAGGTGTTGAATTGTCTGAGATAAAAGGCCAATTGCTTGGGATGCTGCTTGTTTTAGCCGTTTTTGGCGCTATCGGTGGAACCTTAATGGGTGTTTTCACCAAAACAAGTGAGACCATCGAAAAGAGGGTCGATTCTGAAATCAGCCTCGTTGCCGATGGCTGATAAAAAGAAAGAAAAGGGGTTATTCCTTCATATCGCACCGAAATAATTCTGAAAGGAGTAACAATAATGTCAGAAATTAAAGGTCAGCTCTTAGGTTTGCTTATGCTTCTCGTCGTCTTTGGATCCGCCGCGGGCGTCATTACCGCCGCGATTAATCACGACACCTCGTCCATCACCCAAAAGGTCAATAGCGAGGAAAGTTATCTCCAAGCCCCTAAGACTGTTGCTTATAACGGTTAATTAAAATGGAAAAGGCGATGCGGATATAGCCAAATCGCTTTTTCTCTACATTCCATCGCGGCTTTGCTATAATGGCTGCATATGGAAACGACCAAATTAGATGAAATCAAAGCCGCATTCGCGGAAAAACTCGGCATGAAAACCGTCGAGGAAACCAAATCATTGAAGGATTTGGGACTCGATAGCTTAGACGTAATGGAACTCTCCTTCGATCTTGAAGATCGTTATGGGGTCGGCCTAGACGCCGAAAAACTAACCGGTATCAAAACGGTTGGCGAACTTTATGCCGAAATTGCCCGCCGTTTGGCGGAAAAGGGATTGAAATAATCTCCGTTAGATTCTCATCGAGGCGCTGAAATTAGGCGCCTTTTTTTCGCGCAAGAAGCCAAAAATGAAAAAATTCGATTTTTCCCTTCATCTTCCTCTTGCATTTAGTTTTGCTAACACCTAATATTTTCAAGCGCGATTTATTGCGCAATGCGCTCAGCTAGCTCAACGGTAGAGCAATCGGCTGTTAACCGATCGGTTGTAGGTTCGAACCCTATGCTGAGCGCCATCTTGTGGCCCGTTGGAGAAGCGGTTAACTCATATCCCTTTCAAGGATACATTCACGCGTTCGAACCGCGTACGGGTCACCAATTGCAAAGTACCGAACTCCTTGTGGGTTCGGTTTTTTGTTGTATCGGCTTTTCTCGACGTGAAAAGCGAATAATCTGAAACAAAATGAGACATGGTTTGAGGTAGAATAATTTTATGAAACCTCTCGTCATTAATTTTCTCGGCGATTCGATCACGGAAGGCGCCGGAGCCGACTGCCCCGAAAATATTTATTCCGCCGTTTGCTGCCGCTTGGCCAAAGCAAAAGAAGGGAATTACGGTGTAGGCGGGACGCGCATTGCGAAACAACATGCCAGCACGAACAATAATCCGGACGAAGAATTTATCCTTCGAGCGCGTTGGATGAATCCTTGCGATTTCCTGTTCGTGTTCGGCGGGACCAACGATTTTGGCCATGGAGATGCGGAATTGGGCCAAATGGGCGATGAGACCAGATGGACGTTTTATGGGGCTCTTCACGAATTAATCACGTATTTATTAACCAAAAAAGGGCTTAAAAAGGATCGGATTTGTTTTGTTATCCCCACTCCCCGCCAAGACGAGGATAGTGTTCATGGGGATGGAAGCAAATCTTGGAAGAATTTCCCTCCGCTAGAAGAATATCGTGAGGCTATTCGCCAAGAATGTGATGATTTCGGGATCGAATATTTAGAAACTAAACTTCCGGCCCCGCCGAAAGGAATTGCTGGACCTAGCGAGTTTTATGTGGATGGGCTACACCCCAACGTGAAGGGACACCATCAACTGGGCGTAGAACTATATGAGTATCTAAAGAAGAAGGGCCTGGCGAAATAAGTAGTCATTGGGAAGCGGACATAATCCGCTTTTTTTCTTTCCTATCCCTTGGCGAATTGAATTTTCACCCTACAATGGAAGGACAAGGAGAAAGGAGCCATGTAGATGGAAATTGCAATTTTAATTCTTGCTTCGATTGCTGTTATTGGAGTGATAGCTTTATTGCTCGTTTTGATTTTTAAACGAACAGGAACTTCCGATTCAGGTATTGATCCGCAAGCCTTAAAGGATTTAGAAAAGAGTCAAATTGTAAGTTCGACGGAAATTAAGGCGAACATCAAAAGCCTTAGCGACGACATCGAAACAAGAACAGAAGCCCGCTTGAAAGGCCAAATGGTAGAAATTGCTAAAGCTATGCAGACTCAATCCGAGTCGGACAATCAACGAATGAATGCTTTTCAACAAACGGTTAATTCCAACTTAAATGCTCAGGTCCAGGCCATCAATGAGACGATTGCCAGACGTTTTGGGGATATTACCTCCAAAAACATGGAACAGATGAACGCCATGCAAAAATCGATGAAGGATTTGATGGAATCCGACACCAAACGTCTCAATGATTTCCAAACAACCATTGGGGCAACGGTGACAGCCCAAATCAATGCGATGAACCTCAAATTGGATGAATCGATGAAATCCATCAACGAAAAGGTGAATCAGACCTTGTCGGACGGATTTAAAGGCACGTCGGAGTCCATGGTTAACCTCCAAAAGCAACTAGGCATGGTACAAGAAGCCCAAAAAAGCATTGACGGTCTTCAACAGGAAATTACTTCCTTAAAGGATGTTTTATCCAACAATCAAACACGCGGCCGTTATGGGGAATTCCAGTTGGAACTGCTATTAGACAATCTATTCCAGGGTTCGAAAGGCACGTTGTATGACACCCAATACATCTTGCAGGAAGCGAGAGGAGAAGAGCCTCAATTAAAGCCGGATGCTGTGATTTTTCTCGATGGAGAAACTCACCATCAAATGGTTTGCATAGATAGCAAGTTCTCGTTAACGGGATACGATCGACTCTTTGACCGTTCCGCCCATTTAAGCGAAGACGAAGAAAAACAAGCCCGCAGCGCCTTCAAAACCGCGACACGTCAACGAATCGACGAGACCTCCAAATACATTATTCAAGGAAAAACGATTTCGAATGCCATTATGTTTGTTCCTAACGATGGCGTCTTTGCCTATATCCATAACGAATTCCCCGATTTAATCGATTATGCCCAAAAGAAGAATGTCGTATTGGTTTCTCCGACGATTCTTCAACCTTTGCTTGCCTCGTTCCGTGTCATTCAAATTGACGCCAAAAAGAGCAAGAGCATCGCTGAAATTAATCAACACCTCAATGCTTTGGGTACCGAGTTCAAGCGCTTCATCCCTCGTTGGAAGAGCCTAAACGACGGGATTCAAAACCTTACGAAGAAAAGCGGAAGCTTCGATACAACGGTTCAAAAAATCGGTCAGCGCTTTGAAAAAGTCCAAAAAATCGATTTCAGCGACTTCGAGTCCGATGAGATTTCAAGCGCGAAATCCATTGGAATGCAGGACAGCGACGAGGATAGAGAATCGGAAGAAGTGGAATAACTTTTTTTCTACTAATTTTGCCTTTATTTGTTAAGACCAGGGCAGATTTATAAAAAGTTCTATTGACAATCCTTTTCCTTGTATCAAAATCAAGCGGATATGGGAGTGAATCAGAAAATGAAAAATCGTAATCGTTTAGTTATTTTTTCGACAGCCTTAGTCCTTTCGCTAGTTTCATGCAGAGGCGAATCCGACAAAACCAGCGAATCCGTGGATGAAAGCGAATTGGCCAAAGCTTTGACGCTTGCTCAAAAATCCGTCGCTTTTTCGGGGTCTTTGACCTCAGTTTATGTGAATGATGGAGATTCTTACGACGAAGGAACGGTGGATTTGACCATTGGCAAAGGATTTGCAGAATGGAAGAAAACCTACCGGGAATCGCTGGATTATGACGTTTCCTATGATTACACCTTCGTCCCCAATGAAGCCGGCAATATCAGTTTCGATCGTTTGACTTTGGAAAACACGGTGGAAAACGCCGAATTCGTTGCCCCCAGAGATACGGCAGTTGCCGACAGCAAAAAAGGGCCTTTGAATTATGAACAATACCTTTCCAATCCCTTTGCGAACTTGGAAGTTAGCGATTTTGAATTAGTAGAAGGGCGTTATTACTTAACGGAAAAATTGCAATCTTTTGAAGGAATGATGGGCATCGCCAGTATCAGCGAATATCACTTCTACCCCACCAACATTTTGGATGTTTCCTTCTCCATGTCCAATGGGAAATTTGCTGACGTTGTCATTACCACTGAACCACGTTCGGATGGCCTTTATAACGCTTCAGAATTCTTCTACGATGCCTCTTTCCGTCTTATTTTCCCCGGCGATATTGAAAAAACGGAAATTCAGCCTAAAGCCCATCGCGATGAACACGATACCCTTAAAGCTGCTTTAACGGATCTCCAGCAAACGATTTCTGGTGGGAATTACACGATCCACGCAGTGGATGAGGAGTCGAGCGGAGAATATGGCGGTCAATACGATAACTATGCGACGGCGGATGGTTTCTACAGCGAATTCCGCGCCGCTCTAGATACCTATAAAATCGGTTACGAAAAGCATGACGACGGCGAATATTATCGTTACAAACATTACGTTACCGGAAAAGACATGGGCAAAGTGACCTATTTCACGGAAAAGACTTCGCAATATTGGAAACAAACCCGAGCTCAACTCGAGCCGAATTTCTTAGGATTTGCCCCGGAATTCTTCGTTAAGGGGAAGGATGGTTCCTTCTCTACGACCAATGGAAGTGTTGTGGACGGTATCCGCAAAATCACTTCGCCGTTCTTCGATCGCCAAGACGCGTATTATGTTGCGAAAAAAGTGTTCTTTAAGCTCAACGAAGAAAACAAAATTACTTCTTGGGGAACCGTTGCCTTCGATGCGGCGGGTTCATACGAAGACACTTTCACTTATTCCCTAACCAATATCGGAACCACGAAATTGCCGGCGTTGCCGATTCAAGACTAAGGAGAAGATATGAATAAAATCACCTCATTTCTTGCATTATCTTTTGCCTCTGTAACTCTTCTAGCTTCTTGTGGCGGCGGCGATGCTTCTTCTAGCGGACGTGGAACGGGCTTGGCGGATGCATTGGCTTTCGCCAGAGAAAACTCCTTTGGAATTACCGGAACCGCCTATACTGCTTTTGACGCGTTGACCAGTGAAAAAGGAGGAGAGGAATTCGCTAGTTATGAACTTCATAACGTTTTCAGCGAAGGCATCCTCTCTAGTGAAGTTGTTTATCATTACGATATCGGCGACGGCCATCCTTTTGACGATACGGTATCCGCCACCTATTTTGCCAAAGAAGACGGTTTAACTTACCGTCGTGGTTTAACGGTTCAAAACCAAGTGATGGACGATGTCGTTAAGAGTTCTTCTACGGGTAAATCCTTGGTTTTCAAAGAGCATTTCGATTCCCCAATGAAAACCCTTAAATATTCGGATTTCGTCTCGCTAAATGGTCAATTCCTTTTGAAACCCCAGGTAGCCAAAACCTTCGCTTTGTCTTTAACGCAACAAAGCATTTCCGCACAAAAAGTCCTGTTTGATTTAAAGGACGGAAAATTAAGCGATGTCACCATCTTTACCAGTTCGGCTTCGACTTCGATCGGTGGCGTCTATAGCAGCCAACGACTTGAACTTCATTTTAACTGGGGCGAAGTCGGCAAGATCCCCGATATCAAACCCTACGCCCATGAAAGCGTCCACGATACATTGGAACTTGGCTTATATAACCTTGGCCGTCAGCTAAAGAGCAAGAACTACACGGTGACGACGAACTTGGAAACGCAAGAAGGCAAGGCCGTTGGCCATTATTACGCGACCCCCGAGTGTGTCTATAGCGATGCGACGGATGGGGTAAGTTCCTATGGCGCCACCAAAGTGGGGACCGGATTCTATGAATTTTCCGTTACCACCAATTCTTCTGGCGAACAAAAAGTGACGATTTACGATGAGAATCCGATTTCGGAATCCGATTTATTCCCCTCGTTTAGCTCCTTTGCCCCAGAATTGTTCGTCTCCGAGGACGGGAAAAAATTTACTTGCCGTCCCGGCATTGAGAAAAACGTCATTTTGCTCTTCGTTCCTTATACGGAAGCCAGCTATTATGCCTCCTTTGTTTCGGAACTCCGCTTCAATTTGGACGCCAAAGGCGCGTTCATGAACGCGGAAATCGATTATTACGATTACCAAAATATGGTTCAAGGCACCGCGACGCTCACTTATGGCTCTTTTGATGAAACCGTGGTACCCGTTGATTTTTAAAGGAGAAATTCCATGAAAAAGAAAGCGTTATTGATTCTAGGCGTTTCTGCCGTTATGGGCCTTGTTGCCTGTGGCGGAAATCAAGGAGACGTCACCTCGTCTAACACGAAAGATACGGATGCTTCTCAAAAAACCAGTGAAACCTCCGCTTCGACCTTGCCCTCGACCGTCGAAGAGATCCTTGCTAATGTCCAAGCCACCTCTTATTGCGGTTTTGACTTTGAAGAGAAGGGGGATGCGAAGGCCAATGGCCGCGTTCTCTTCTCTGAAAATGACCTTTGGGTCAGCGGGAAAGCCACCTTCGAAGAAGAAGGGGTTGTGAATATGATGATTTATCAAGGAAAGCGGGGAAATGATTTCTTTGATATCGAAAATTATGTCGGCGTTCATGCAAGAAAAAAGCACATCGTGGCTGAAGTCACCGATAGCAATACCCAAATCGCGGAATCCGCATGGAAAGAAAAACTTTCTGAGCCCCGTTATAACGCGAATTGGTTCCAAGATTCGTTAACGTCTTTGTTCGAACATAATCCATCCTTATCGGTGAAAGAAGCGGGAACGGAATATACGGCCACCCTTTCCTCCTATCTAGGCGGAACTTCGATTTTAGAAGGTGCCCTCCGTTTTGAAACTGCAACCAATGCCTTCTTGGGCGGAACGTTAACTCAAAATAAGTGGGGGGAGGACAATTTCGACGCGGAGAAAAAAGCCCCGATTGATACGGATCAAAGGCCAGAACAATCCAGCGTTAAAATCGCCGAGCTGCTTTCTGAAAAACCTAGCGGAGCCGAATTTGACCCCGCCCCGTATTTTGTTTCCTCCATCGATGAATTCTACGTTTCTTCCTATAGCGATTACCGAGCGAACAACTTAAAAGCAGAAGCAGGATCTTATGTGAACCTCCATTTGGAGAAAGTCTCGCCTGCAACTGCCATCAATGATCGCGACATCAAAATCATCGCCACCTCGGATCCAGAAGTGATCTCCGTGGATTCCTTCACGGGTTCGGTCAAAGCTCTTAAACCCGGAAGCGCGAAGCTTACGATTTCCGATCCTCTAGGAGAAATAACAAAGGAAGTAACCGTTACGGTAACGAGCCCTGCCTTAACAGCCCTCTATCTCTACGCGGATCAATCCACGCTTAAACCCGGTGATACATCGAATCTCCGCGTGGAATTCTATCCCGAAGCCTCTTTAGAGGCGTTTGAGGCCGTTTCTAGCGCTCCAGATGTAGTGAAAGTCATTTCCATCGCCGCGGACCGCAAGAGCGTCCAAATCAAGGCTTTGAAGGCCGGCACAGCGGAGATCACTCTTCATAGCGTTGCCAACCCGAGCATTAAAACCAGCAAAGCCGTGATAATCACGGTCAAGGAGCCGGCCCCCGAAGTGGATACGTCTTGGATCGTTGGAAAATGGAGCTATTCCGGTACTAGCTACGACGCCTCCTTCACGTTCAATAAGGATAAAACTGGCAGTGCACTGATGTCTTTCGATGAAGGTTTTGAAAACACGGCGACGTTTAGCTGGGCCTACGATGGAGTGGCTATTACGTTCTCCAATTGGAAATCGCCTTATTTAGCAAATATCGATAACCCAAAATCCATCGTCATTGATCCGAGTGCTATCTCGTTCACGGTTAAGCTTACGTTTGACGATGAAGGGGGTGATTCAATGTCTCGTTCGTTGACGTTCAAAAAAGAAAAAGAGGACGTTTCTTGGCTTGTTGGCACTTGGAAGCCTGAAGACGAAAACGTTCCGTGCTTTGTCTTTAATGCGGATGGAACCGGCAAATTCAAAGCCTCATTCTATGGCGGCGAATATGACTTCACTTGGACCTATGCCGCGGGAGTCCTTTCCTTCCCCGAAGATGGGTGGAAGGACCAAATGGAAACCATCAAAACAGTCAAAAGCGCCTCTGCCAGCGGCATCACGGTTCAAATCGATGATGGCGAGGAAGTTTATATCGCCACCGTCGTTAAACAAGCCTGACACGGCTTAAAGTCAAAAGATAAACGGGGCTTGGTTTTGCCAAGTCCCGCTATTTCTGTGGACCATTGAAAAGGATTCAAGAGCACTCGCTGAATGAATGAAAGGCACAAAAAAGCTTTTGACGAGGCGATTATGATGCGTAGTGAGAGAACGCTCCCTGCCTACAAACGACGAAATGCCGAGTTGGGTTGATCAAAAAATGATTTATGTTGCTGCTAGTTCGTACAAAGCACCACGAAATGACAATCGCGCATTACGTGACTCTTAGATTACCATCTCTGCGGGATAAGCGGAACCAGTTTGAATCCTGCTAAAGTTCTATGATTCAGGACTGCGCTATACGCGATGGGCCTAGATAAAAGGACTGGGGTTCTTTTTCAATTGGGTTTTCGTATAATTGATGTGGGCCCGAAAGGTCCATCAACACGGCGAGAGATAGTCTCGCCTTTCATTTTGCCCATGGAAAAGAAACTGCTGTCTGTATTCGTCGATGAATCCGGTGACGACGGATTCGGAAAAAAAGGTTCTTCGGAATTCTACATTTTCACTATGGTTTTTCATGATCAGCGTTTGAGCGTTAAGAGTAACATTGAGAAGATTGTTCATCTTCCCGTATTCCACGCGGGGCCAATTCTGCGTGGAGAAGAACCTTTCGACAACGCCGACCCGAAAGAGAGAAAGAAATTGTTTCAATCCATCTTTGTCTTCGCGTCAGCTTTGCCTGTCAAATGGGTTACGTTCAAGTATAGGAAGGGAGAATTCAAGGATTATCTGTCCCTTCAAAGACGCATCTTCAGGGATCTTAGACGATTCCTTTATAATCATGAATCGTTTTTTTCGGGGTTTGACGACACGATAATATATTACGATAAAGGACAGCATAACCTTTCCTCGGTCCTAAACCTCGCATTTGCGGATGCTCCGTTCCCCAATCTCTTTCATGACGATGTTAAACCGGAACTCTATCGCTTGTTTCAAGTGGCTGATTTTGTGTCGACGATTCGCCTTCTTGAGGAAAAAAGATGACCAAAACCATTACGGAATTTGAGGCAAGATTCATCGACGAATGGCATTTCAAAAACGTGTATTTGAAGATGCTTAACCGCAAGGAAATGAAATAGGACACCCAAGAGGCGATGCTGAGTCCATGCGGCAACGCTGACGGCATCACGGTGCAATTGGAGGACGACGAGGGATATTATGTCGTCACCATTGTCAAACAAGCCTGACGCGGTTTAAAACCGAAGCAAAACGGGACCTGGGGTTCAGCCAAGTCCCGTATTTTTATTCTTCGGCTTGCTCTTCCTGCGATTTTGCCAAGTGCTTACGGATATGGGGGTTCCTTCTTTTCTTGTGGAAGGATAAGAACGTGAAGACGATGGGGGCAATCGGGGCCAAGGAAGAAACGGTCTCTACCCCTGCAATCATTGGCTCCTCTTCGATCCATAAGCTCCAGATGCTGAAAGGGATGGACGCGCCGATGCAAAGCACGCCCAAAACAATGAAGAGAAACCAAGCATCGGAATGCTTCTTGGTGAACAAGGAGAATAAGAAGAAGAACATACCAAGGCAAGTGAACCCAAATTTCACAAAATAGACCGCGGAATTTTCATCAAAGGGCCCGGCGACTTGCAAAGGAAAGCGAAAGGCTTCCGGAGCGAGCAAAGCGCCAGAGCAAACAAGCCAAGCGAACGTAAAATAACGGTTTCCATGGCCGTTTTCTTCTTTTTCCGCCATCTCGTCGACAAATCCGATGAGGATGATGGCGAAGATCAAAGAAAGCATCTCCGTGCCGATTTCGTCCAAGTATCCTTCGCCTTTCGTTACACAGGCGAGAATGATAATCACAACTGCCATCGCGATGTGGATGATGTCGAAGATGGTAAACCCGAATAATTCAAAATACCCCTCGCGGGAAAGGTTGGTTTTCGCGCCTTTAAAGTCAAATGGCTTTTCGAATTGTTTTTTCATAATGAGGCTATTGTACTCCAATCGGCGAAAGAAAAAAGGAGAGCTTAATGCTCTCCGTGAGGTTTAGCTTTACTTGGCGGCAAGGGAAGAAGGGGCTTCCTTTTGTTTCTCAGTGGCTTCACTTGCTTCGTCGAATTTAAGTCCGACAACGGATTCTACCGGCAGGGAGAAGGCAATGCCCTTTCCGTCGGTTCCTAGGCCAGCCGCATGATAGACAGCGCTTAAAACGGCGTCGCGAATCGTGGATTTGACAAGAATCATGATCACTTCTTTATCCGGGGTGATGATGATTCCGTATTTTTTCTCCATTTCCTTAGTTCCGGTTCCGCGGGCATGGATGATGGTTCCGCCGTGCGCGCCTTCTTCGCGAGCCGCGTTCATGACGGTCTCGGAGAAGCCAGAATTGACGAGAACGAGAATGACTTCAAATGGTGTTTGCATAATGGTTTCTCCTTATTATAGGGTGTCCGCGAGGAAGCGGTAGAGCTGCATTCCAATTAAGGAATTGATGGGAATCGAATACCCGATGCCCTTGTTTTTGGGTGAGGAGAGGAAGAAGGCCTCCAGCTCCTTGGTCGCTTCGGGAATTGCGTCGCGTTTAATGAAGGAGAAGACGATGGATTTGCGGTCGTCCTCAATGCCGAGGATATTGCGAATCTCCCTTTGGGCGGTTCCTTCTCCATTTTCTATGAATTGAGCGGATACCCCGAGCGTTTCGAATAAACGGACGACCGGATCGGCTTGTCCCCTAGAAACAATGGTGACGAAGAGGGAGAGCTTTTTAATTTCCCCGTCGTTTTCTGGTAGTGACGCTAAGCGTCGCATTTCTTTCTTTTTTCTAAAGAATCCCATGTGGCCTCCTTATTCGAAATGAATGATTTTGGCATCGTCCTTGCTGAAAGTAAGGCGAGCCATGTATTTGCGGGCGTTCGAAGCTTTGACGCTGGCAGAAATTCCAAGCAATTGTATCGCAATGATTGGGGTTGTGGCGATTAAAGCAACTACGCCGAAACCATTGGAATAAAAATCCGGAACAACACCCGCGTTTTCCGCGCTGGATTTGGTTAAGCCGATGATTAAAGGAAGAATGAAAGAAGAAGACATCGGACCACTAGCCGTTCCACCGGAGTCAAACGCCATCGCGGTGAAAATATCAGGGGTGAATAGAGATAAGAGCAAAGCGATGCAGAATAACGGAACCATATAATAAAGGATGGAGAAGCGGTAGTAGGTGCGGATGGCCGCGAGCATAATGGCAACGCCAACTCCTAAAGACAAAGCAAACAAGACTGAAGTTTTCTTGATGCGCCCATCGGAAATGGTCTCCATTTGGCCCGTTAAAACGTGGACGGCAGGCTCGCAAAGAATCGTAACAAGGCCAAGGACGAAGGCGATGAAAAAGATGGCCCATGCGGGTTTAAAGCCCAATTCTTCTCCAACTACATATCCAATCGGAGTCATAACGGCCGTGGCCGCGGAGAGGAAGAGAACCAAGCCGACATAAGAGATCCCAAAGCCAATCAGCAATTTGAAAATGGAATGACGGGGGAGGTGGATGAACAATTTGTCGTAGATGAAGAAGATGACGAGAATGGGAGCCAAAGCAATCAAGACTTCAATCATGGATCCCAAACTTCCATTGATGGGGAAGAGGGCGTTAGCAAACTTCATTGCAATCGAACTCGTGTCCGCGGTGGGGTAAACATAATCGGGGACATTGGCCTTGATCATGACCAAAATTGCCGTGGAAATAATCGGGCCAACGGAAGCCAAGCCAACCAAACCGAAGGAGTCGTTCGTCGCGTTTTTGCCGCCGCGAACCACGGCAACCCCAGCCCCTAATGCAAGGATGAAGGGGACGGTCGCACTGCCGGTAGTCACTCCGCCCGCATCAAAAATGAACGGCAAGAGTTTGGCTTTGTTTGGATCCATCGCGATGAGACAAATAATCATGAAAACAATCGCGTAGAAGAGGCAGTACCAAAGTTTTAAAGGCTTGTGATAAATGATACGAAGAATGCCAATGACGACAAATACTCCGACGCCGAGGGCGATGCCTCCGATTAATACAAAAGTATTGAGCCACTCGTTCCCAGGGATAATCGTGACTTGCTTGGAAGTGATGAGAATGGAAGGTTCTGCACAGGTGATTAAGGTGCCCAAAACAAAGGTAAACAAGATGACAATGAAAATATTTTCTTGTTGGGACAAAGAGCTGCCCATGTATTCCCCGACTTTGGAAAGCCCGGTTTCAGTTCCCACTTGGAACAAGGCAAGGCCAAGAATTAAGACGAAAAGACCAAGGAGCAAAAGCCACGTATTCGACCAATCCATGGACCCATCGGGACGCATGGAGTTGATATTGGTAACTCCAGTCAAAGATAAAATCAAAATAGCGATCACCATCGGGGCGATCGATAGGCTGGAAGAAATAAGAGCTGATACGTAACGATTTTTCATTATTAGAGCTTTTCTCCTGTCTCAAGGTACAATTATACAAGGACGATTTTTGGTTGCACCATCCAAATATACAATGTATTAAAAAATAAAATTAGTTTTGATGGTAGGCCAAGTTTATCGTTTTTGTCGCTTTTTTTGACAAAGAGCCTAATCTATATATCCATGAAAAAGAAATTTGAACGTAGATTGCTGGATAAAGATGCCGATTTTGCCCGGTTTGCCGAGCCGATATTGCAGGATGAACGTTACCGTGCTCTTCGTGATATTCTTCATCACGGCCATGTTTCAACCTATGATCATTGTTTATCCGTGTGTCTTGAAGCCATGGAGTTTGCCTTTAAAAATCACGTGAAGGTTGATCCGTCGTCTTTAATTCGCGCTTCCTTGCTTCATGATTATTTTCTTTACGATTGGCACGTGAAGCCACATCCGAAACACCATGCAACCAAACACGGGGTTTATGCTGCCATTAATGCTTTGAAGGATTTTGGGCTCAATACCGTGGAACGAAACGCCATTGAATCCCACATGTGGCCGGTTTGTTTATTCACTCTGCCTTTGTTTCGCGAATCCTGGATTGTTCAACTCGCGGATAAACGGGTAACGTGGAAGGAATTCCTTGCTCGTTTTGCCAAAAAGAAAGCGGCATAAGAAAAAAAGCGGGCTGAAGCCCGCGAATAGGAGTACTGCCTTAGTGATCCGAACGGCTGAACCCGTTTTTCATGTGCATGCTGGCTTCGTGAAGAACCTGGCTTAATAGCCTTTCGGTTGCTTCTTTGGCCATGTCCGCGACCTCTTGATTGGCTTCCTCCACGCGTTTGCCCTTTAAAATGGCTTCATCGTTAAGACGAACTAACGCGTGTCCTTTGGAAGCAACTTCTTCTTGAAAACGTTCCACGAAGATTTCGGTTGTGGCGAAATAAGGATCTGCCAATGCGCCGATAAGGCGGATGTTCCAATAATAGAAGGAGGTGTCCGGAGTTCGACTTGTCTTGGATAAATACGCGGGGATGTCCTCCGTATTGGTATAAATCGGTAGCAATTCGTTATACATGTTGGAACCAAAGCCAATCCACTGAATCGCTGCGATTTTGTCGTCGCGATAAGGACGGATTTGGATGAGAGACAAGTCGTCGGTCCGGGAGATTCCGATCGGGCGGAACGGGGCTTTCCAATAGGGCTCGTGATTTTTGCCATAGGGATCAAACGGAGTTCCCTGGTAATGGGAGGATAATAGATATTTGATATCCTCCAAGGTGATTTTTCGGTCGGGGGTATCGCACCAAGGAATATCGTCAGAAAGGGGAGTGAATTCCGCGTTTGGTCCATCAAAGAAGCGCTTCTTACCACTTAAATATCGTTCGATATACCAAGCACGCGGAGTGTTATAAACGTGATCGGAATCACTATGGGAACCAAAAGCCACCCGGGGATTGAAGGATTCGCTGAAGCTGAGGTCTAGATGGTTTTCTTCGATAAAGACTTTTAAATCCGGGGAGCAGATATGCTCTTTTTGTTCGCCAAAAGCATCGGCAAAATCAAAACGGTCAAGTCCAAAGGCGTTGGGCATGGCCACATAAGAGTCGTCGGGGACGCGTTTAGCAATGAAATGGTGACCGCCGATGGTTTCTAACCACCAAATCTCGTTTTTATCGCTAAAAGCGATGCCATTAGATTCGTAGGTTCCATATTCCGTTAGCAACTGTCCTAAGCGCAAAACGCCTTCTCTAGCGGAGCGGATATAAGGCAAAACCAAAGCGACGATATCTTCTTCGCCGAGGCCGTTATAGCGCTTTTCTCCATTTTTCTCGCTTTTTCCAAGTAAGGGGTCGGCCCCAAGAACGCGGGGGTTGCTCGTGATCGTCTCGGTGGCCGTCATGGCAACGTTTAAGGAATTGACCCCGCTTGCCGCCCAAATGCCCTCGTCCTCCGGGACGTTTGGAGTGCAGGTGTATTGCAAGGGGTTTTCCGGCAAATCGAGCTCTAAATGGGATAAACGGGAATGATAATGCTTTGGCTGTTTATCGGGGGAAACGACAATCATTTTCTTGGGCATGAAGATGCCGCTGGGAGAATCGTCGTTTCTAGCAATGAGGGTGGAGCCGTCGTAGCTTGCTTTTCTTCCGACTAAAATGGTGGTGCAGGCCATATAAGAGAGTCCTTTCTTTTTATTTATGGAACCTATTGTAGACGAATTTTACCAAGGTGGTGAAACGATACCTATCTTCTTTTAAAAGGAGTGCTAGAATAGCGCAACACGAAACGGAAACCCTATGAATATTTTGCTATATAACGAAAAAGCCGATGGAGGACGTGGCAAAGAAAACGCCGTTGCCATCCTCCCCTCGCTTCAAGGAAAATTCCCCGGCTTGGAAACGAAGTCCGCACAAGAATTAGATCCCAAAATCTTCTTGGGGAGCTTGAATGTGGAAGATAACGTCGTCTTGATGGGCGGAGATGGCGACTTGAATCATTTTGTCAATTTAATCGAAGATGCCCCTCTTCCCTGCCCCTTTTGGCTTTGCCCTTCTGGAAGGGGCAATGACTTTTTAAAAGACGTCGAAGAGCATAAAGACCCCAAGACGAGTCTTGTCCCTTTGAATGGCTTCCTCCTCGATTTGCCGTTCATCGAAGTCAAAGGAAAAACTTACCGCTTTCTTAACGGCATCGGGCTTGGGATCGACGGGGAGCGTTGCGTGGAAGCGGAACGGAAAAAGTGCCGCGGAGAAAAAGACCTCGATTATTCCAAAATCACCATCCATTTGCTTTTCCACGGTTTTGTCCCTCGCCTTGCTAAAGTAAAAGTCGATGGGGTAGAAGTCAGCATCTCCCGTTCCTATTTGGCTTCGACGATGAATGGGCGTTATTATGGCGACGGCATGATGATTGCCCCGATGCAAAAACGAAATTCCCATTTGTTATCCCTGGTGGTCGTCCATGGACGGGGGAAAATTGGCACTTTGATGTTATTCCCTAAAATATTCAAAGGAACCCATGTCCGGGCCAAAAAGAACGTCTACTGCGTCCAAGGCAAGGAAATCGAAGTTCAATTCGATCGTCCCTGCGGCCTCCAAATCGATGGAGAAGTGGTGGAAGAGGTCACTTCCTATCGCGCCTATATCCGTTAAGAAAGTCGCTTCCTTCGTGGAAGCGCTTTTTATTCCCCTTCGTTTCAATTCGTATAAAATGTTTCCCGTATGGAAAAGTCCTTGTATAGCCTCGGAATTGATGTAGGGTCGACCACTGTTAAAACGGTTTTGCTCGACGCGGGCGGAAGTTTGCTTTACGGCAATTATCTTCGCCACGCCTCCAAAGTCAAAGAGACGACCCTTCTAGAATTAAAAGAAATCGAAGAACGGTATGGGGATATTCCTCTCAACGTTTCTTTAACGGGGTCGGCAGGACTTGGCTTAAGCGAACGAGCGGGTATTCCATTTGTTCAAGAAGTGCAATCTTCTTATTACGCGATTAAAGTCCTCTATCCGAATGCAGACTGCGCGATAGAACTTGGGGGAGAAGACGCCAAAATTATCTTCATTACCGGCGGCCTAGAAGAGAGGATGAACGGCCAATGCGCCGGGGGAACCGGGGCATTTATCGATCAAATGGCCACCCTTTTGCATTTGACCCCCTCCGAGATGGATGAGTTGTCTCTCCGCGCCCAAAAGGCCTATCCCATTGCCTCCCGTTGTGGCGTTTTTGCCAAAAGCGACATCCAATCCCTTTTGAATTCTGGCGCCAGCAAAGAAGACGTCGCCCTTTCTATTTTCTACGCGGTTGCCGATCAAACGATTGCTGGCCTTGCCCAAGGAAGAGAAATTAAAGGGCATGTCCTCTTTTTAGGAGGTCCGCTTTTCTTCCTTCAAGGACTCCGCAAAGCCTTCAAGGACCGTCTCCATCTAGAAGAAGATGAAGCCATTTATCCAGAAGATGCCTCGATTTTTGTCGCACGAGGGGCTGCTTTATATTCTCAAAAAGCGGGTAAGGTTTTCTCTTTGTCTGCCTTAATTCGGCAGCTAGAATCCGCCGATGTTTCTGGGCAAGTGATTTCTGGAAAACCCCTTTTCTCCAGCCAAGAGGAATTCAAGACGTGGCTAAAACGTCACGAGGAACGCTTTGCCGTTCCCCGGGGAAACCTCTCCACTTATGAAGGAAAAGCCTATCTAGGAATCGACGCGGGAAGCACGACCACCAAGTTGGTATTGCTTGGGGAAAACGAAGAAATCCTCTATCAAAGCTATGCCTCCAACGCCGGCCTCCCCCTTGAAAAAATCGCAGGAGAAATCCAAAAAATCTATGACATCATTGGCCCGAATTGCCATATCGTCTCCAGTGCCGTGACCGGATATGGAGAAGACATGATCCGTTCTTCTTTAGGCGTGGATTATGGGTTAGTAGAAACCGTTGCCCATTTCCGGGCCGCCAAACATTTCTGCCCGAATGTTGATTTTGTCATCGATATCGGGGGGCAAGACATCAAATGCTTTAAGGTTCATGGCGGGGCGATCGATTCCATCATGCTCAACGAAGCCTGCTCTTCGGGATGCGGGTCCTTTTTGCAAACCTTCGCCGCCTCCCTTGGATACGAAGTCGAAGATTTTGCTAAAGCCGGTTATTACGCGCCGAACCCCGTGGAATTAGGATCCCGCTGCACGGTATTCATGAATTCTTCCGTGAAACAAGCCCAGCGAGAAGGAGCAAGTGTGGCGGATATCTCGGCTGGGTTGTCTCGGTCCGTCGTCAAAAACGCCCTCTATAAAGTCATCCGCGTGCGTTTGGCGGAAGAATTAGGCGAGAACATCGTTTGCCAAGGCGGCACGTTTTTAAATAACGCCGTTCTCCGCTGCTTCGAACAAGAAATCGGAAAAGAAGTGATACGTCTACCGATTTCAGGCCTGATGGGGGCTTATGGAGCGGCTTTATATGCAAAAGAAAAAGGCGGTTTAGGCGGTTTGATTTCCAAAGAAGCCCTTGGGGAATTTTCCTACACCTCTCGCCACGTGACTTGCCATGGCTGCACCGCCCATTGTTCCCTCAGCATGCTCCGCTTCCCTAACGGCAAAACCTTCTTATCCGGCAATAAATGCGATAAACCAGAAGGAAAAAGCGGCGGGGATGATTCCCTCGATATTTATGCCTATAAGAGAAAACGTTTGGAAGAAAGACTTCCGCAACCAGACTACCCCTGCGCCAAAGTTGGCTTGCCTCGCGCCTTGTGCATGTATGAACAATTGCCCTTATGGGACGCGTTCTTTAAAAAACTAGGTTTTGAAACGGTCGTATCCCCTTATTCCAATCGCGCTTTGTATCGCGATGGCCAGAAAACGATTCCTAGCGATACAGCTTGCTATCCGGCCAAGCTCTTCCATGGCCACGTTGATTATTTGATCAAGCAAGGGGTGGATTTCATCTTCTATCCTAGCGAGTCTTATAACGTGGATGAAAAACGAGGAGACAACCATTTCCAATGCCCGGTCGTCGCTTATTATGGCGAACTCTTGCGCCAAAACGATTCGCGCCTCAACAAGAAAAATTTCTTAGATCCTTTCGTAGAACTTCCCGCCTTTTCTAGCGCGGTTCATCAACTTTATGATTCGTTAAAGCGCTTCGGCGTAAGAAAAAGCGAAGTCAAAGTCGCCCTTCAATTCGGCTTGGATGAACTCCAAAAATACCGAGAGGATTGCAAACGAGAAGGAGAAAGGATCCTTGGTGAAGCGAGGGCGAAGAAGATGCCGATCATCGTTTTGGCAGGTCGCCCCTACCACGTAGACCCGGAGATCAATCATGGAATTGACCGTTTACTCGATCGACTAGGCGTCGCCGTATTAAGCGAAGATTCTTTGCGTTTTGGCCTTAAAATTCGCCCCCACGTCCTTAACCAATGGACCTATCATGCTCGACTTTATGACTGCGCGAACCTCTGCACCCAAAACCAAGATATGAACCTCGTTCAACTTGTGAGCTTTGGCTGTGGCGTTGACGCCGTTACAAGTGACGAAGTCCGCCGCATCCTTGAAGAAAAAGGACGTCTATATACCCAAATCAAAATCGATGAAATCAGTAACCTCGGCGCGGTGAAGATTCGCCTCCGTTCTTTGCTGGCCGCCTTGGAAGAAAGGGAAGACCATGGATCCCGAAATTAAACAAAGAAACGCCTTATTCAAAAAGATGAAGAAGGAGCACTATACGGTTTTGATTCCGGATATGTGCCCCATTCATTTTGCTTTGATCGCCAAAGAAATCGAAAGGCGCTTTGGCATCCGCGTTCAAATCGTCACCCCGATGGGCCGTCAAGCCAAAGATGATGGTCTCACTGCGGTTCATAACGACGCCTGCTACCCCGTCATCATCACCTGCGGGGCTTTTATCGCCGAACTTCGGACGGGAAAATATGATTTAAGCAAAACCGCGGTGATGATTTCTCAAACCGGTGGGGGATGCCGAGCCTCCAATTATCTTTCCTTGTTCCGCAAAGCCTTCGAAAAGGAATTCCCCCAAGTCCCCGTTTTGTCCTTTAACCTTTCTGGCTTAACCAAGGATACGGCTCTTCCCATGCCCCTTGGCTTTATCCGCGCCGCCTATCAAAGTGTTCTATACGGGGATTTCTTGATGAACCTTGAAATGCAATCCCGCGCCTATTTTGAGGAAGAAGAGGTGAAGAAAGTAACGGGGGCGTGTATCGATAAACTCCAAAAGCAATTGGGACGTCCCTCTTATTTTAAGACCAAGAAAAATGAAAAATGGATCCTCAAGGCCTTTGCTCGATTTGCCCCACCTGCGACGAACCGCAAACCCCGCGTGGGGATTGTCGGGGAGATTTACGTGAAATATTCCCCTTATGCGAATAACCATTTGGTGGATTATCTTTTCCGCGCGGGAACCGAACCCACCTTGCCTTCTTTAAACGAATTCGTGCTTTACTGCATGAAGAATTATTTTGTCGATCACGATTATTATGGAAGAAACCGGGCAATCATGCCTTTTTTAAAACCCTTTTACCGTCATTGCTTACGTCTAAATGACAAGGCAGCAAAGATGCTAAAAGGAACCACGTTCCTTCCGTATGCGGACTTTGAAGAAATCGCAGAATGTGGCAAAAAAGTCATTAATCTAGGCGTGAAAATGGGCGAAGGGTGGGTGATCCCTGCCGAAATGGTCCATTACGCGACCCACGGCGTGAAAAACATCGTCGTGGTTCAGCCCTTTGGCTGCCTCCCCAACCACATCGTGGGAAAGGGAATGATTCGTCCGGTGAAAGAACTTTGTCCAGACGCGAACATCGTTCCCTTGGATTTTGATGCATCCAGCACAAGCGTTAACCAAGAAAATCGTCTAAAATTGATGCTAAGCAACATCACCGATTAAAGGAGCAATTATGGCAAAAAAAGCAAAACGGAAAGACTTTGACCCCATTTTATTTCAAGGAATCGCCCATCGTGGCTTGCACGATGAAAACAAAACTGAGAATGGGTTAAACGCCTTTAAGGCGGCTTTAGAGAATGGCTATGCCATCGAACTGGATATCCATTTGACGAAGGACAACGAACTTTTGGTTTGTCATGACGACAATTTAAAACGCACGACGGGGAAAGAAGGAATCATTGAAGATTTGACCCTGGAAGAAATCCGAAATGGATATCGCCTTCTCGACGGAGAAGTGGTTCCAACGTTCCAAGAGGTTTTAGACCTCGTTCAGGAAAAGACCCCGATTGTAGTGGAACTCAAAGTGCATCAAAAGAATTTCCGCCCCTTGGCCAAAAAGGCGATGGAAGTGCTTCGTTCCGTTCAAAACAAGAAGCGCATCACTTTGATTTCCTTTGACCCACGGGCTTTATATTGCTGCCGTAAAAGCCCCTTCACCCGCGGGCTATTGGTTTGCAAAAATAGCGAATGGGTCTTCCGCCTTCGGAGATGCTTCGAATATTTGGATGTGGAAGAATGCCTTCTCATCACTCCCAAATACCAAAAGGAAAGGAAAAAGGGCCGTCTTATGAACGTGTGGACGATCCATAATGAGAATCAACTAAAAGAAATTCGCGGCCAATTCGATATGATCACGTTTCAAGAACTGGGAACGGAACGAATCCACGAATACCTCAAAGAAGAATAGGATGAAAAAGCCCGGGATCCCCGGGTTTTCTTTTATTTCTTTTCGAGTTTTGCTTTCTTCTCCGCCTCTTCCGCGGCGAGGTCTTTTCCGCTTTTGACGAAGTGATGGTCAATGTGTTTCCATTTCGGGTGGATGAAGGCGGACATCGCGGCGAAGATGGGGTCGATGACGTTATAGATGGGGAAGAGGAAGATATAGAGAATGGTCTTCCAAAGTGGCAGCAAGAAGTGCTTCCATTCCCGGATGATGACGACGAGATTGATGAAGAAGCCCGAGACATAGGCCCCCGCAAATAAGGTGATGACATAGTTCCCAAAAGTCCACCAATTGAAATAACCGGAATTCCCAATTGTGAGGAATAAAATGATGGATGTTACCTGATAAAGGAAGCCCAACCAGAAATAGACAAAGCTCATGGGGAAGGTTTGCCAGAAGATATCGTATTTGCCCCAACTTGGCTTTTTGAAGAAGGATTTGAGGAGTTTCCATCCATACATATGGAAGGCGATTAATCCTCCGCGAGCCCAACGGACGCGTTGACGCCACAAAAGCTTGAGGGTGTTTGGCTGCTCCTCATAGAATACGGCCTCTCCTGTATATCCTGTTTTATAGCCTCTCGCGGTTAAATCCATAACGGTTTCGATGTCTTCGGTAAGAGAAGTCCATTTCCATCCGCTTTTTGCAAGAACGTAGGAACGTAGAGTTGTCGAAGGGCCATAAACTTCTTGGGAGATGTTAAGAATAGAACGAGCACGCAAACCATTGACGGTATGCCCAAAAGCCTGAACTCCGCACATGGCGCTGATCCAGTTCTCGGAAAGGTTTTTGCTATTGCGGTAGCAAACGCATTCATCCACATTGCTTGCTTGAAGGTAATTATTCAATTTGGTGAGGTAATCGGGCGCAGGAACGTTATCCGCGTCGAGGGTGGTATAAGCGTAGAAATCATGTTCGATGTCGATGTCCTTGGCCATTTGTTCCACAAGGCTTTTAAGCCCATACCCCTTTGAACGTTGGCTAGGATCATTATGGTAATAAACATGGGCACCTAGCTTCTCGGCTACTTCCCCCGTTTTGTCGGTGCAGTTATCGGCGACGATAAAGATTTCGATGAGTTCCTGAGGATAATCCATCGCGCGGATATCGTGGATGAGGTTGCCGATGACAGTTTCCTCGTTCCAAGCGGTGATGATGAAGGCATAGCGTTTGTCTTTGGGGGCTTCTGGGTATCTACGACTGCGGCCAAATACCCCAAGAATAAAATAGAAGACGCGGTAGCAGGACAAGATGCCCAAAACGGCAAGGAGGCCGGAGAAGACCAACTGAACGTATCCTTGCGCGGGAACGGGCTCGTTTTTGGAAATAGCATCCATGATGATGTCGATGCCGCAAAACCCGTAGAACCACTTGACGATGGCATTCCAAATGACCATAGAAATCCCTTTCCCTAGCAAATGTGATACATGATACTTATTGCGTGCGTGTAGAACAACCTTTAACCAAGTGTTGGGATGGAAAACGTTATCAAAAGTGCAAGTTTCTTTTTCATGACTTCCGCCAAATGACTAATTAAAATTCAGCCAAATTGCCAACTGGAAATCCGCTAAATGGCCAATTAGATGTACGCCAAATTAACAATTACCCTTTAAAACATTAGCGTTTATCGCACAAAATAATAGAAATAGGGTTTCAATATAAAAAATACAAACGGCGTGCCACTGATCCAATTTTGAAACAAAAGTTAGAAGGAAAAGGCGCCGTGCTCATCGAAGGGCCGAAATGGTGCGGGAAAACGACGATCGCTAAGCAAATCGTTTCCATCATTCTTTGCGTGGACAACCCCGAAAGAAGACAACAGAATCTTGCCATGGCGGAATTAAGCCCCAAACAATTGTTAAAAGGAGCGGCGCCTCGTTTGATTGACGAATGGCAGTTGACGCCGAAACTATGGGGCGTCATTCGTTTTGAAGTCGACCATCGCGGAGAGATGGTTCCTTTTATTTTGATGGGCGCTGGGATTATGCCTATCGCCGAAACGACGGGGTATATGTGGTTCCCGTCGGCTCTTTAAAAAACTAATTGCCGATTCCTAGGCCGATGCATCGGATCGTTACACTCTTTTCGAAGTTTTCAAAAGGAATATAATTCCTTTCGTGGATAAGAGTATTTTTGAACAAGCCAAACAAATCGTACATGGTGCTAAGCACCTTGTTTTTTTGGGTGGGGCGGGATGTTCCACGGATTCGGGAATTCCCGATTTTCGTTCTTCTGATGGGCTGTATCGATTGAAGTCGGAATATGGACTTCCTTATGAAACGATGCTTTCCATCGATTACTTTTATGCCCATCCTGAAACTTTTTATTCCTTCTATTGGAAATTGATGGCCCATCCAGACGCAAAGCCGAATCGGGCTCATCTAGCCTTGGCTCATTATGGGGAAACTCACGATTTAACCACGATTACGCAAAATATCGATGGATTAGACAAAGCGTCTGGCCAAAAGAATGTGCTAGAAATTCATGGAACGATGTCTTTTTTCGTTTGCCCTTCCTGCCACCGCAAAATAGGCGCGAAGAAAGTGACGCCTGGTTCCGTTCCCCATTGCCCCCATTGCGGAGCGATTTTAAAACCCGATATCGTTTTCTACGGCGAACCCTTGTCGGGAGAAACTTTGGACCTTGCGATTATCGCATTGGAAGAAGCGGATGTTTTAATCATCGGAGGAACGTCGATGAAGGTCTATCCAGCGGCAGGACTGCCTTCTTATTTTCACGGTTCTACAATCATCATGATTAATAAGGAGCCGACCCCCTTTGACCCTCATTGCGATTTTGTCTTTCATGAAGACATCGGGGAAGCGTTGGAATATTTATTGGAGGAATAGCATGGGACACCCGTTTAAACACTTTGCCTTGGTTTGCCGTCACCGCCACCACGTGATCGTCAACGCATCCCATTGCGGCATCTTTTTCCAATCCCTCCGTCACGACCTCACCAAATTCGGCTACACGGAATTCCATTATTCCCAACGTTATTATTGCGGCAACCATTCTCCTGTTTATGAAGAACGTGTCCGTCATGGCTATTTTTCCTTGATTTGTCAGCATCACACGAAACGGAATAAGCATCACTGGGAATATTGGGTGGACTTCTTCGCGGGTCGAATCATCGAAAGAACGATGCCATGGAATTGGGCGATGGAATATATCTGCGACACCCTCTCCGCCTCTTATTGCTATAACCCCAAAGGCTTCAAACAAGATACCCCTCTTCGTTATTTTGAGAAATTCAATTCGTTTTATTACATGACGGATTGGACGAGGGAATTCATCCATTGGGGACTCCAACGTTATGCTGAAATGGGGTTCGCCGGACTCAAAAAGAAAGACACCAAGAAGAAGTACGAGGAACTAGGAAAACAATATCCCTTGACCCAAGTGGTGGAAGCTCTTCGCCCCTTCGGGCAGTTGCCTCCTCTCGTATCCGATATATAATAGGAGCCTTAAAACGGATTATGAAAAACAAGATTGTGGTAATTGGGTGCGGGCGACTCGGCGCGAGCATCGCCAACGATGTTTCCTTCCGCGGAAAGGATGTCATCGTCTTGGACAAAGACGAAAACTCTTTTGCCCGTTTAGATGAAAATTTCTCGGGTTTGAAACTCGTGGGGAATTGCTCCACCATCGATGAATTAAAAGAAGCACAGATTGAATCAGCGGACGAGGTGGTCATTGCTACAGGCGACGACAACGTCAACCTTTTGGTGACGTATTTATGCGCTAAACTCATCCACGTCCCCCATATTTTTGTCCGTTTCGACGATCCGGATAAATCCTATTTGATCCAAGGGATGCCAGTCCGCGCGATTTATCCCTTCATGCTTTCGAAAAAGAGTTACAACCAATATCGCGGCCTAGAGGAAACGGAGGAAACGAAATGAAAATCGTGATTGCCGGTGGAGACGCCGAAGCCGAATACATCATCGCCTCGTTCCGGACTAGCGGCAGCGACATTATTGTCATCAACGAAGACCGTGAAGTGGCCCAGCGCCTTTTGCGTTCCTGCAATCTCCCTATCATTTGTGGAACCCCGTGGCGGAAATATGTCTTGGAACAGGCAAACGCTTATGACGCCGACGTTTTCATCGCCCTCAATGAACGGGATGAGGACAATTTTGCCACTTGCATGATTGCCAAGAAGGTCTTCAATGCCAAAAAATGCCTCTGTGTCGTCCATAACCCGAAAAACGTCGATGTCTTTAAGCAACTTGGCATCGATTCCGCCATCTCTTCAACCTACCTCCTTGCCGAAAGCATCCGCAAGGAATCCACGCAGGATAACCTCGTGAAGATGCTTTCCCTTGATAATAACCGCCTTTCCGTTTTGGAATTCACGGTTATGACCAAAAGCGAAATCGCCAACCATAAAATTCGCGATATCCACTTCCCGAATACAATGGCTTCCATTGCCGCCATCAAACGCGGATTCGACGTCATTATCCCTAATGGCGATGTCACCTTGCTCCCCAAGGACGTTTTAACGATCGTCTGCCCGCCGCAAAACGCGACTCCGGTCTCTTCTTTCCTCTCCCGCATCAACGAAGCCCTGACCAATCGTTTTGCCCGAATCCATAGCTCCAAGGAACAAATCTTAAACCACGTGGCCCAAAAGGTTGCAGAAGCCGCCAAACAAGCGGAAACGACCAAGCAAACCAAAGTAAATCCGCCTAAAGAGGAAGCCTCCCCTAAAGCAGAGGAACAGTCAAAAGAAGCGACCTCTGTAGCAGAAAAGCCTTCTGCTTCCGTTGATACGTCCCTAGAGACGCCAGCCGAAGTGGAAGCGCCAAAAGTCGAAGAAGCTTTGCCAAGCATGGAAGAAAAGATGGTCAAAAAGCCCAAGGAAAAGCGTTCCTCTTCGACGAAGCCTACGAAAAACCAGTGAATAAGGAAGAGGCATGAGCAAAGCAACGCGCAAAGAGACTCGTGGATTTGCCATGGTACTAGGCTACCTTGGCCTTTTCATGATTCTCATCGGCATCATCACGACGATTCCCTTGTTTATGTGTTTTTATCCCGGGGAAAGCGAATGCTGGATGGATTTTGTGATCCCCGCAGGAATCAACATGGTCTTGGGACTTCTCCTTTATTTTTGCTTTTTATTCAAACGAAAAACGACGAAGTTCGTTCGCTACGAAGATTCGCAGTTGCTATTTCTTATTTGGATTTTAGCCATTGTCTCCGGCGCTGCCCCCATGTTTATTGCCTGCGCTAGAGGCGAAATGGACATGGATTTCTCCGAGGCCATTTTTGAAGCGACTTCGGCTTATTCCACTACAGGTCTCAACGTTTTTAAAGATTTCCTAGATACCGAAGGCGCGTTTTGCCCTCATGTCTATACGTTCCACCGCTCGTTGATGCAATTTATCGGCGGGGTGGGATTGGTCCTGTTACTCACGACTTTATTAGGCGGTAATGGATCCACCATTCTTTATCAAACGGAAGGCCATAATGATCACATCATGACCACGATGGGCAAGACTGCAAAAGTCATCTTCGGCATTTATACGATTTATACGATTTTAGGCGCTTTTGCTCTCTGGTTCAGTGGCATGCCCGCTTTTGATGCGGCCTGCACTTCCATGTGCGCCCTTTCCAGCGGCGGATTAAGCCCCCGTTCCAGCAACATCGCCTTTTACCGCGATTACGAAGGAATGGTCCAAAATTTCCATTGGGAAAACGGAGCCGTGGGTGGAAACAAGGTCCCTGAGCCCTACGGGGGAGCCATTTTCCATGTCAATTCCCTCGCCATTGAAATCGTCGTGATGGTGCTTGTCATCCTCTCCGCGGTGAGCTTTGTTTTGCACGTATTTGCCCTTCGCGGCAAATGGAAGGATTTCTTCCGCGACGATGAAATCCGTTTTTGCATGCTTTGGACAGGAAGCTTGCTCCTATTTTCCCTCGGCGGAGCTTTCTTGACGTTAGGCCGAGACAACGTGAACCGCGGGCAGGAGTATTTTGCGAATTGGCCGGATACGATCCGCGACATTTTCTTCTACGTCATTGGCAGTTGGACCAGCAGCGGTTTCTCTAACACGACCTTGACGCGGATGATTTCCCTTGGGAAACCCCTTCTATTTGCTTCACTGATGCTGATGTTAGTCGGCGGGGGAAGCGGGTCTACCGCCGGTGGCATTAAGCAATACCGCGTGGCGATCTTGCTTCGCGACCTCCGTTATTCCATTGTGACGCGTTTTGCCCCCTCCATTAAGATGGTGCCTTGCTCCACCTATCGATATGGGAAACATTCCGAACTCGACGCTTCCACGGTTAAAGAGGCCCATAACTATTTCTTCTTGTTTATTTCCATGTTCGCCGCCTCCGTCTTGATACTTTGCTTCTGCCCTAGCGGAGAAGCCTCTTCCTTTGCCGATACTTCCGTCAATATTGAGATGGTCTCCTATAACGTCGCTTCCGCGGCTTCCAATACGGGGCTAGGCGTCACGAACTTCGTGAATTACCGCGATTTCGTTCGTTCCATTAACGAAGGCTGGTATTACCCCCTCTATCTATGGGTCCTTTCCATCGACATGTTCCTTGGCCGTTTGGAGATTATGCCTCTCATCTATTCGGCTCAAAATATTCACCTCGAATTCACTCACGCCAAAGAGGTGGCCAAAGGGAAATCGGAAAAGAGGCACGCTCAGTATTTAGAAAACGGACTATAATGAAATCGGAGGTATTTCTCTATGCTTATTGATGAAATTCGTAAAGCCAACATCGCGGCCATGAAGGCCCATGATACGGAAGCCCGTGGGGCCTATTCGATTGTGATTACCCGTTACCAGGCTCTATTAACTTCGGGAACGGGTGTTGCCCCAACCGATGCGGACCTCATCCACATCCTGCAAAAATTCGCCAAGGAATTAGACGAAGAAAAGGAAGGCTACGTCAAGGCGGGTAGAACCGAACAGGCGGAAGCCACCGAAAAACAAAAGCAAGCCATCGTCTCCTTCTTGCCGAAGCAATTAAGTGAAGAAGAAGTTCGGAAGATCTATGCTTCTTTAGAAGATAAGTCCATGCCGGCCGTGATGAAACATTTCAAGACGAATTATGCCGGACAGGTCGATATGGGACTTGTCAGCAAGGTTGCCAGAGGCTTATAATCCTTTTCGCTGCAACGCAGCCTAGGGGCGTGGTTCAGTGGTAGAACAGAGGTCTCCAAAACCTTTGATGAGGGTTCGATTCCTTCCGCCCCTGCCATACGCAGACTACAGTCCTGATACATTCGGGGCTGTTTTTATTTCTAACGTCTTTGTGTTTCAACAAATAATGATTATTAATCACCAACAAAGTATAATTGTAGTAGAGCAAGGAAGCGCGAATTATGCCTGACAAAAATGACATTTTAATTTACAACACGCCTAATGGGAATTCTAACGTCGAAGTCTATTTATTTGACGAGGATATTTGGATGACCCAAGCTGCGCTCGCTGATCTTTTTCAAACCTCGAGAAACAACATTACAATGCATGTCCAAAATATCTATAAGGAAGGCGAGCTTATGGAGGAGGCAACCAGTAAGCCTGACTTACTAGTTCGAAATGAAGGCTCAAGGACGGTTAAAAGGACCATCAAACTCTATAATCTCAAAATGATTATTGCCATCGGAATGCGCGCGAAGAGCTCTGCTGCAACCTCGTTTAGAATTTGGGCGAACAACGTTCTTAGGGAATACATGGTGAAAGGGTTCGCCATGGATGACAGGCGTTTAGAAGATCCTGAGCGATTCGGCAAAGATTACTTTGACGAGCTCTATTTGAGAATCCGCGCGATTCGGGCCTCCGAGAAGAGGTTCTATGAAAAGGTGCTCGACATCTATTCAACTAGCGTCGATTACAACGCCAACGACGAACAGACCATCAACTTCTTCAAAACGGTGCAGAACAAGCTCCATTTCGCGATTTCCGGTGAGACCGCGGCGGAGATCGTTTATCATCGGGCCGATGCCGAAAAAGACAACATGGGTTTGACTTCGTGGAGTGGTGAACATGTCCAAAAGTCGGACGTGACAATCGCGAAGAATTACTTGTCTAAAGAGGAAATCGATTCCTTGAACCAAATCGTAAACATGTACCTCGACCATGCCGAGAGAATGGCGAAGAGCGCCATTCCAATGCATATGAGCGATTGGGTGAGCGCCCTCGACGAATTTCTGCGGTTCGAAAGGGCGGATATCTTGACGGGTTCTGACAAGATTTCACACGCCCTGGCGGTGCAGAAGGCCCATAAGGAATACGAGAAGTTTGATAGTGCCCGGCAGCTCAGGATGGGACACGAGCTGGATAGCAAATTGCTGGACGTCCTAAAAAAGAAATAGGTTTATGAGCGAAAGGAAAATCGGCCTGGCGATAAAACGGAGGAGAAAGGAACTCGGGCTTTCGCAATCCGAACTCGCCTCAAGGCTTGGGTATAAGGACCATTCGACGCTCGCTAAGGTCGAAACGGGGGTGAACGACATCACCGTCGATACGCTTTTCAAATACGCCAAAGCGCTTGACATTAGCGTAACCGACCTTCTCAATTACAGTTTGGATGAGGCCAAAGGCATCTATCACCTTGGCTTTGATTGCCTCCCGACATTACCGAATATCCATGACTGCAAAGTTGAAAGAATCACAGTCGGCAAGGATTTCCTTCTCCTTGTCTTCGAAAAGGATATCGCCCGTCACGACTCGGTCAGATTTCATCATCCGCGAGCGGATTCGCTGGAAATCGAATACCATCTCGCCGATGAACCTGAGCTTTATTTGGCAAAAGGAGGGAGAATAATCCCCGCTCCATACGAAACGCTCAAGGATTTGGTTAATGAAGGCCTTATTTATCTTTGTGAATACGTTGGTTATAAATCGGTCATAATAAAGCTTTGCGGCGCTAGCCTTGCCATTTTGAACCTCACCGTGAACCAAGTCGATTACCGTTGGATCGAATAACAGGTAGGCAGAACGTTTGGAAGATTTTGATTCCTCCCATCCCCTTTGAAATGTATCAATGGGGGGCGCGGTTGTCGGCTTAGACCCATCGCCGTACGACAACATGCCCCCCACGGTGTAAAAAAGCCAAATCTACCTCAAGCTCGCAACGACGTACTATTACGGAAAGCAGGGGATTAAAGTAATCCCCAACGTGCGACTCGGAAGTCCCGAGACTCTTTCGTGCCTGGATGCGTTCCCCAAGCATTCCTTAATCGCAATCGGAACGCATGGCTTCACGCACCGCAAAGACAATAGAACGATATTTGCCGAACAAATCAAAATCGTAGTCGATAGGCTTGAGCCGATTGGCATCTGCGTTTACGGCCCGGCGTCTGACGAATTGTTCGGCTATGCCAGATCAAAAGGCGTTGAAATATACCAATACGATTCTTACACCATGAAGGAAAATGCAAAGGACAAGGCGAGACGCCTTTCGGAGGTGAAAACCAATGAAGGGAAATAGCATACTGTTCTCTTCCTACAGCGGTCGTTATATTGGTGACTCTCCTGAGGGTTGTTCGTCATCTTTTCACGGAGAGTCGCAACCGTATCAAGATGAATACTCTGTTTATTCAAAAATGGTTAAAAGGGATATTAAACACGGTGTTTACAAGCTCGGCTTCGGGTATTCTCAAAACCCAACGTCTCAAAATTTAAGCACCTTAGTCAATGGAAATTATATTGGCAATAAGCTTTTGAATAAAGAAGTGCCTTACGTTATAACCTCTAAGGGAGAAGTTATTATTGGAGATAGAAATGGTAATGGAAGAATGGCTCGATTATGGCAAAACGTTCTTTTAATCCGATGGAATCCCGTTTTTGAGTATCTTCCCTTGGAATCCCAAATTAAGAAATACCAAGATGAATATTACCAAGCGATTGCTAGATGCAACGTCGCTGGAAATTCCACGGTTTTTGTCGAATTCATGCTAAGGATGATCGACAAAACCTTGGAAGACTTCCTTTCGAAAGCTGGCCAAGAGTCGATTTCTTTCCATGGCGAGTTGAATCGTTTCCTTGCGATGATGGAGGAAGGAGTTCCGCTATCCGCCAACGAAATCATGAAAAAACTGCGTATTAAATCCAAAGAAACATTGCGAAAAACCTATTTGAATCCGGCATTGGAATATGGACTTATAAAAATGACCTTGCCGGATAAACCCCATAGCAAAAATCAAAAATATTTTAAATAATCGCTATACGTCCCCCTTCTTTTTAAAAATTGGGGTTTCAATAAAGGATTTTTCTTACCTCTTTGCAGACTTCGCCTTCACCATAATTGACAAGTTGGGTAAAGAAAACGAAGGAACGCCGGGTGGAGGGATTGATCGCGAGGTAGCAGCCAAGCCAGCCACTCCAGCCAAATTCATCCACGGAGGAATAAGGACAGTTTTCGTCATATTCCCGTCGGATTTGCACTAAGTTCTTGTAAACGGTTCCTTTGGGAGTCATCCAATCCGATGGGGAGGGTTTTGGATCTTTTTCCTTTTCTTGAAAAATGCTTTCCAACGTTTCTTTGCGAAGGATTTTATAAGAAAGAAGCGCATCGGCAAATAAAGAGACTTCATCGATAGTCGCAAAGAGTCCGCCGCCCCCGGATTCAAAGGCGTTTGGCTTTCCATCAAACCTTATGCCAAGACTATCTTGATCGTATTCTTCTAACCCGTTTTCCGTTTTCAAATAGACATGAGATAAATGTTTTCTTTGTCCGTCGGCGATTGAAAAACCAATATTTGGAATCCCTGCCGGTTCAAAAAGGTATTTCTTTAAGAAATTCCCATAGGTCATGCCGGAAGTTTTTTCGATGATGGCGGCAAGCATATCCGCGGATACGGAATAGATGCGTTTGGTGCCGGGGACATAAAGAAGCGGAAGCGTAGCGATTCTAGAAGCGAATTCGCTGGTAGATAGGGTAAATCCCGATTCCAAAACTTGAGTGAATACGGAGGCGGTTAACCCGTTATTATATTGGAATCCCGCGGTCATATTTAAAGCTTGTTCGATAGAAGGAGAGGGGACGTGGAGGTGTTTTCCTTCAATTTCTACAACGGGAGATTGCAGTTCGGGGAAGAATTTTCCTAGAGGATCCTCCTTGGAAAATAAACCCAGTTCCATGGCCTTGAATACGGCGACGCTGGTAAAGACTTTGGTGACGCTAAAAAGGCGGCAAACCGTATCGCGTTGAAAAGGAACTTTGGTTTTTAAGTCCGAAAATCCAGAATCGAGATAAAGGCTTTCTTTCCCACCGTCTTTAATGAGCAAGCTGCATCCTGCAATTTTTCCTTCGTGGACGCATTGATGGAGGTATTCTTCGGCTTTCTTAATTTTTTGGGGATCGAACATGGTGTTTCTCTTTTCTAAGAGTTTAATCTTTGAGACTAAAAAAGAAACACACCTTTTGTTCCCTATTTTTTGACTTTCGCTTCAAAAAGGAACTCTTTCCCCCACAAATTCGGATTTTTCCCGTTTTTCGGGAACCAATTCGCCTTATACGTGATTTTCTTTTTCGCGGAAACGGGGAAAACAAAGGCATTGGAGGATCTAGCATGACTTCAGGAGCTAGAATCAAATCGTTTCGAAATCAAAAAAAGAATTAGGAAGAAGGAGCTTGCGAATCACCTGCACGCCTCTTTCTAAACCATCAGCAAATGGGAGAATGATGAAAACGAGCCTGACGTCTCTTCTTTGATTGAATTGTCTAAGGTGTTCGCCTGCTCCTTGGACGCGTTGCTTGGAGAAAACGAAGAGCAAGAAAAGAAAGAAGATAAAAGTGAGAAGACAAAGGAGGACGAATCCTATAAACAAGAGGGCGACGCGCCGGCACCCCAAACCATTATCATCCATCAAAAAGAAATGCATGTATGTGAGAAGTGCAAAAAAGACATTCCGGAAGATGAGCTCGCGATGTGCCCAATTTGCACCCGCCACGCTCGAAAGAGGCGTTCGGCGATCTATCGCCAAGCTTATCATCGTAAGGCTTGCTTCGATGAAATCGTCGAGGAAGAAAAGAGGGCGGAAGTTCGAAGGCATATGCAGCGCCTGCACCGCAGCAAAGTGCTCTCCTTTGGACGGGGGATCGTTGGGGCGGCAGTTGCTCTTATCAACTCCCTTTGCGTCTTCCTCATCAACAAAACATGCAAGGCTTCGATTCATCCTGGCTTTGCCGTTCTCTATTCTTTCTTAATGGGATATGGCATTTTGCGGCGATCTATTGCATCATCTCCGACTCTTATTTAGGCGATGTGTTTATTTGGTGCGCGCAGCTCTCCGTTTGTTTCCCAGGGCTGATTTTTACCTGGGAGTTAGATGGAATCATGTGGCTAATCGGCATGAAAATCCTTTTCGCCATTCTTGGTTCCTAGTTGGGGTGTTTGCCATCCTGTTCGCGGTTATTCCTTTCTATGCTTCTTGGCGCGGTTTCCTTTCCGTTTGTCTTAATCCATAACAATCGGACCGATTAAGAAGATGCGCTGAACGATCATTGATTTCTTTTAACGAGACAGAAGCCTTAAAAGTCAGAAGCCTCGTTTTTATTTTCTTCAAAATCCTCAAATTCAAAACTATCTTTTCTTTTTGCTCTGTTCCATGCAAAATAGACATATGTCAAATTTAACGAAAAAAGCGATAGCGCAATCTTTGAAAGAAATTCTTGCGAAAAAGCCAATATCCAAAGTCACGATCGGCGATATTTGCGAGCGATGCGGAATTCGCCGCCAAACCTTCTATTACCATTTTTCTGACCTCCCTGAGCTCGTGGAGTGGATTTGCTATTCCGAAGCGGAAACCGTTTTGCAGAAGAACCGGGATTACGCCACTTGGCAAGAAGGGTTTTACGATATTTTTCTCCTTGCTCAAAGGGAGAAAGACTTCATCATGAACATCTATCACAGTGTATCTTCCGATATGGTCCGTCGCTATTTATTCCAATTAACGATGCCGCTGCTAAAAAATGTGGTCGAAGAAATTTCCACTTCCCTTCGGATCAATGACATCACCGATAGCGACAAAGAATTCGTGGAACGCTTTTATTCCATTGCTTTCGTCGATGTATTGCTAGAATGGGTGGCTCGCGATATGAGCGAAGACCCCAAGGACATCATTGCCCATTTATCCCCTTTGGTGAAAGGAACGATTCCTAACGCTTTGCTCGCGTATTCGAACAAGAATTAAAAATTTGTCACTACAGGACAGTTGTCCAAAAATTAGACGTCCATCCATTTTTATCGTTAATTTCCCTCTTTTTCTTGTGTGTATTCTAATGGTGCCCACAAGGCAATGGAGGAAATTCGATGTACTACTCTGCAGGAAATTACGAAGCCTTCGCGCACCCCAAGAAAGTGGAAGGAGCGGAGCACAAAAAAGCCTATATCGTTGGAAGTGGCTTGGCAGGACTCACCACGGCGTTCTATCTAGTTCGCGATGCGGGAGTTCCCGGAGAAAACGTCTTCATCTTTGACCGTGATCCCGTCAGCGGTGGCGCTTGCGATGGCGCCCACGATCCTAAATATGGATATTACATGAGGGGTGGCCGCGAAATGGACAACCATTTCGAGGTCATGTGGGATGTCTATCGTGACGTTCCTTCTAAAGATAATCCCAACGTTTCGGTTCTTGACGAATATTATTGGCTCAACAAAGAAGACCCCAATTATTCGCTTTGTCGTGCGACCGATCAATGCGGTCATAAGCTTCCTACGGGGCACGACTTCACCTTGGACAAAGAAGCGCAAACTCAATTGCTTAAGCTCTTCCTCACCCCGGAAAAAGAATTGGAATACAAGAAAATTAGCGATTGCTTTGACGAACATTTCTGGCGTTCGAACTTCTGGCTCTATTGGCAGACGATGTTCGCCTTCCAAGAATGGAGCAGCGCGTTGGAGATGAAACGCTATTTGCAACGTTACGTCCACCATATTGATGGTTTGCCCGATTTCACCGCCCTTCGTTTCACGCGGTACAACCAATACGAATCGATGATTCTCCCCTTGCTTCATTATTTAGAGAAGCGCGGCGTGAGCTTCATCCCCCATTCGGAAGTGACCAATGTCATCGTGAAAGAATGCCCGAACGGAAAGAAACGGGCCCAAAGCATTGAAGTCGTCATTTCGGGGGAGAAAAAGACAATTGATTTGGGCACGGATGATTACGTCTTCGTCACCAATGGCTCTTGCGTGGATAGTTCCTGCTACGGCTCGCAAAACAAGGCCCCGGATTTGAGCCTTCTCCAGTCGGGGAGAGGGGATTCCTTCGACCTTTGGAAAGCGATGGCAAGACAAGTCAAAGATCATAGCTTTGGCCATCCGGAAGCCTTCTGCTCCAATATTGAGGAAACGAACTGGATGAGCGCCACCATCGACGTGGACGAAACCCTTATTCCTTACATCACCAAAATCACGCAACGCGATCCGCGTACCGGTAAGGTTTGCACGGGCGGCATCGTGACCGTGAAGGATTCCTGGGATTATTGGAGATGCTCTTGGACGATTAACCGCCAAGGACAATTCGAAGATCAACCCAAAGACCGCGTCCTTGTTTGGTTCTATTCCCTCTACACCAATCGCCCTGGCAATTACATCAAGAAGCCGATGCGCGAATGCACGGGCATTGAAGTCGCGGAAGAATGGATGTACCACATTGGAGTCCCGACGGATAAAATCGAGGAATACGCGAAGAAACACGCGAATACGACGACGGCCTTTATGCCTTATATCGACGCCTTCTTCCAACCGCGTTCTGGCACGGACCGTCCGTTAGTGGTTCCTAAGGGCAGCGAGAACATTGCTTTTATCGGCCAATTCGCCGAAATCCCCGCGGATACGATCTTCACCACGGAATATTCGATGCGCAGCGGCATGGAAGCCGTCTACACGCTTCTAAACGTCGATCGTGGCGTCCCAGAGGTTTGGGGATCCCGATATGATGTTCGCGAATTGCTCCGCGCCACCTATTATTCGGTGGACCGCAAGCAACTAAAGGATATGCCCTTGTCCTGCATGGAACGCTTCTTGCTGAAAAAAGTTCTTAAAAAGGTAAGGGATACGGATATCGAGACGTTGCTCCGTGAATCCAAACTTCTCTAATCCAAAGGAATTAGAAAAAATGCCGGTGGGTCATTCCCATCGGTTTTTTTACGTTGTTTTCCTTGATTCTTCGGATTTTCGCCCTATGATTTAGGTAAGAAAAGTAGGAAAAGTATGAAAATAAACGAGAAGACAAAATTGGTGGGAACGGCTACCCTTGGCAGCAAAGGACAAATCGTGATTCCCGCAAGCATCCGTCAGATGTTCGGCTTAGAAGAAGGGGATACCTTGCTTGTTTTAGCGGATAAGAAAAAAGGCATCGCCATTGTCAAAAGCGATTTCGTGACCAAGTGGATGGATCAAGAAGAAACAAAATGAACCCCATTTTATCGCTGCAAAACGTTTCCAAGCATTATCCAAAATTTGACTTGGAGCACGTATCCTTTGACGTGCAACCCGATCACATCATGGGCTATATCGGAAGAAATGGGGCAGGAAAAACGACGACCCTTAAAGCTATTTATGGTCTTATTGGAATCGATGAAGGCCAAATCCTTATTGATGGGGAACCGCTTCATCGAGACGAACGCCACATGAAAGACGATATCGGCATTCTTTTCGGCGGAGTCGACATGCACCCCAATTCTAAAGTGGCTGCCTTAACCAAAGTCACAAGTCGATTTTATTCCCATTGGAATCAAAAATTATATGAAGAATGGATTCGATATTTTGGAATCGATGAATCCAAGAAAATCAAAGAGTTGAGCAATGGAATGAAGGTCAAGTACCTGCTTGCTTTAGCGTTAAGCCACCAAGCCAAATTGCTTCTTTTGGATGAGCCGACTTCCGGGCTAGATCCAGTCAGCCGCGATGAATTGCTCGATAGCCTCCGCCGCATCGCTCAAAAGAAAGGAACATCCATTGTTTTCTCTACCCACGTGATTTCGGATTTAGAGAAAATCGCGGATGACGTGACGTATATTCGCGAAGGGAAAATCGTCGCTTCCTCCCCTATCGAAACGTTTAAAAAAGGATATTTACATGTTGAAGCGGAAGAAGCGTTATTAACCCCAGAGCGGGAAAGCGTGCTTCTTCACCTCCGCAAACGTTTGGGGAAATTCGAAGGGACGATTCAAGCAAAAGACGCTTCCTTGTTTCCTCTAGAAGCCTTAAAAGAAGCGGGGCTAGAAGAAATCATGCTTGCCATAGAAAGGGGTCAAGAAGATGAAGAATCTCCTCTATAAAGAATTACGGCTTTGCGTCCCGGTTCAAACTTGGATTTTTGTGGCGCTTAATTGTCTCTGCATCATTCCTAATTACCCTGCGGTTGCCACGCTTTTATATCCCCTTTCGGGCTTTTCCGTTTTATTCTCGGTCGCTCAATCCGACCGTGATCCTCTTTATACTTCTCTTTTGCCCGTCCATAAAAAGGATGTTGTAAAAGCAAAAATGCTTCTCGTTTGTTTCTTACAGATAGTGAGTTTGCTGATTGCCATTCCCTTTGCGATGGTCAAACGTTTTGTTTTGTCCCCCATGATGCCGGAAGAAAGCCATTATGCGGACATCGGATTCAATCTAACCTCCTTAGGAGCCGCCTTGCTTCTATATGGGTTTTATAATCTTTTGTTCTTTCCTTTGTATTATAAAAATCCGGAAAGCCGAAGAATCGCCCCTTTCCTCATCCCACCTTTTGCTACAGCTTTATTGGGGCTAGTCATTTCCGCCCCGTTCATGGCTTATGAACCCGCGGCGGATTTCATCAACGATTGGTCCTCTCCTTTGTCTTGGGGAATTCGAATTGCTTCCTTTATCGTAGGGCTTGCCGCCTTCTTCCTCCTGAGCTTATGGGCGGATAAAGCAGCAGAAAAGCGTTTCCAAAAAATCGATCTATAAAAGAATTAGTTCGCGGAATTCTCCATCTCCATTTTCTTAGCTTCTTTTTTGAAAATGCACGGCAAGCAAACGGAGTCAGCGATAACGGCAAGAATCCAGGAGAAGGGGTAGACACTATAAAGCCACAACACCGTGCGCATTTCTTCAACGCGAAGAATAACGCCTTCAATCATGAGGATGCGGAATACCGTACAGGTTAAAGCGGTGATGATAGCCGGGGCTAATGGGTGTCGCATGCCCTTCATGGAACCGCTTGTGACATCCATGATCCCATCCAAAATATAAGTGAATCCAACAATCCATAGACGGTCTCTTCCCGCCATGATGGCCGCGGTGTTGTCGCCATCGACAAATAGCGAAAGAAGAGGCTGATAAGCGAAGGCAATCAATAACGAATATAGTGCTTCCAAAATCGCCACCCAAATAAGGCCATAGGTAAGAACCTTGCGGATGTTCTCCTTTTTCTTGGCTCCGAAATTCTGAGCAGTGAAAGCCATGGTTGCCGAGGCAAAAGCCTCGATGAAAGCATAGTTGAAGTTATTGATGTTATTCGCGGCAATGGCTCCGTTTTGAAGGGGGACGTTGCCGGTTCCGATATCGTAAAGCGCGGCTTGGATAAACGTGTTGGGTAAAGCAAAGAAGAAGCCCTGAAGGCCAGCTGGCAACCCAAGCTTTACGATTTCTCCCAAAGAAGAAGGGTCGATTTTAAATTGTTTCCATTCCAAATGAACGAATGCTTTTTTGTGGAGGAACAAAGAGAGGATCAAAAGGAAAGCGCTAGTTGCTTCTGAGATGACGGTAGCCCAAGCAACTCCGGCGACGTTAAGCCTCCAAACGTATACGAACAAAAAGTCGAACAAGACGTTCAATAGTCCAGAAAGCAACAACGCGAAGAACGGAGTGGAACTATCCCCGATCGCACGGTGAACTTGCGCGGCATAGTTAAAAACCATCAAAACGGGCATGCCGACAAAGTAAATACGCATATACTGCGTCGCTTCTTCCAGGTAAGCGGGTTCGACGTCGATTAGTTTCAAGAAAAACGGCGTGCAGAAGAAGCCGAAAAGACCAACAACAATTCCGGTGATTAAACCGAAAATCATGGAGGTGTGCAACACTTTTTGGGCGTGATCTCGACGTTTGGCCCCCACAGCGTTGCCGATGGCGACGTTAGCTCCGACGGAGATCCCGCTGAACATCACAACGATAAGATTGATGAGGGCGCCATTCCCGCTAATAGCAGAAGCGCTGTTTTCTCCTCCGCCCCAATAATGGACGGACACCAAATCAACGGTGGTATAAAGCAGTTGCAAAATGGTCGTTAAGGCCATTGGCAAGGCGAATAAAACGAGTTTGAAAAAGAGGTTCCCCGTCGTTAAATCCATGCTTCGGATTTTTGAAAATATCCCTTGGCGTTTTGGGGCGGTATTAGAACTTGGTTGATTCATAGCGTTTGACTATTCTATCCATTCAAAAACGAAAGGCAATCCCTAAGGGGATGAGCCTATCTTGAAAGCGCTTTTAACGGCAAGTGAATTGGTAGAGGGCGATCGCAACGGCGTTATCTAAATTGAGGCTATCTACATCTGGAGTCTGTGGGATTTTTAAGGGTTCGCCATAGGAGAGGAAACGAGGATCCAAACCAGTGGATTCATTCCCAAATATCAAAGACCAGGGAGAGGTGATTTGGGCTTGGGGCAAAAAAGATTTTGCCTGCAGCATAAAGGGGTAAAAATGGTGGGTTCCCGCAATGGATTGATAGTCTTCAAAAGAAGAAAAGAGGCGGATGCGTAGGTGAAATAGAGCCCCCATCGACGCGCGGACAACTTTGGGATCAAAGGGGTCTGCGGAAGGGGTAATGATCGCCAAGTCGTGGATGCCAAAACCCACAAGGCAACGTTCAATCGTCCCTAAGTTTCCCATATTCATGGGGTTAACGAGAACGACGTGGTTACTGGATAGGTCTAAGTCACTTTGGAACTTTTCAAATTCCCCGACGACCATGGTGTTATCCTTGCCGGAAAGTTCCTTGAAGATTTTCTGATTGTTCTCAATCACGGGGATTTTATATTGCTTGGCTAATTCGCGAAGCCGTTGATAGGTCTCATCTCGAGTTTGAAGGGGGGAAATATAAATGCGGCGAGCCTGCTTTGGCATCTTTTCTAAAAGATAAAACGTTGTTTGGGTGCCAAGGGCGAAGGACGAAGAGCCATTTTTTGAGTAGGGATTCATGGAATCATTATCGCTTTTTTTCGAGTGATTTCCACCATCCCGTGTGGACTTTTGATTTTTTGCGAAAATAATTATCAAAAATTTTTCGATTTTTTCGTTCTAAGTTCTATGGAGGAAAAGAAAATGGAAATGAAAGAACCGCCATTAAAACTAGGACGAATTACGAGAAAAGTGGAGGAGGTGTTGGAACTTCGTTTAACTAGCGATGTATCCATTTACATGGATGCCTATGAGGTCAATCGCTTGGCCACGCATCGCCCCCATGATTATTTGAAGGTATTGGAATCGGTAGGTCGTTTGCTTCGCCGTCCCGATTTTGTTCTTATCACCCCAGATCAGAAGAAGATTGTTTATGCAAGGGTCTACCGAAAAGAAGACACCTTCCGGACGGTATATTTAGGAGTCCAGTCTCGGGGGAAGCCGGAGAAGTGGATGTTAGAATATGTGGAATTTGATGAACCAAAAAGGGCAAAAATCGACGGAGAAGGGATTTTGTTTCGTCGAGTCTTACGCGGGAAAAGAGGCAAAAAATCCTAATCAAACAAGATGTTTTTCTTCTTTTTATATTTCCTTCCCAAACAATTGTTCAGGAACAAAAGGAAAACGAAGAATAAAAACATTCCAAGGAACGAGAGGAAAATCCAAAGGAAGAAGAGCGGATCATTGGGGTTATAGAAGGAATAGCAGTACATGCTGCCGTTCGCTTCAATAACTGGACTATCGGGGAAAATAACTGCACGGAAAAGCGAGAACACCATATAGAGAACGGGATAAATCATCCAATTCAATCCGGTGTAAAAAGCAACCCCGCCTTTTTCTTCGAATAAAATCCATTCGAGGAGAGGAATCAAAA
The DNA here is from genome assembly GCA_900539595.1 of uncultured Mollicutes bacterium. GTDB lineage: Bacteria > Bacillota_I > Bacilli_A > RFN20 > CAG-826 > Alloenteromonas. The sequence continues at coordinate 64,214 of UQCQ01000010.1, forward strand.
TGAGAGCAACGTAATAAAGAATGCAGGGAAGCGACTTCATTCCCTGAAAGGGCAACATATATCCAAGTCCCATGATTCCGCCGATAAAACAATAAGCCGTCGCAGCTAGGCTTACAGGCATGTAGACGCTAGAAGCCAGCCCACTGATGCCACGACGGAGATCGATGATATTGAGGATAATGGCCAAAAACAAAATGAAGAGATAAAAAAGCCCAGCTTCTACTTCAAAATAGCAAATGGGCGCATAGGTATATTCATAAAACTCTCGCCAAAAGAAGACGAGGGAGGTAAGAAAGGCCCCAAGGGCTAGAATACGATAGAAGAGGGCTAAAAAACGATTTCGAAGGACAATCATCGCTTTTGATGATACACCAATCTTTTGGGCTGAACTAGAATAAGCCCATGTTGCATCTTCATTTAACGGATAATGAATACCCTTTCACCGGGTTCACCCACACGCGTCTTGTCGCCCGTGCCATTTTGCTCAATGAACAAAATAAAATTGCCTTGCACACGCTTCATCGCGACGATATTTTTGGAAATCAAACTTATCTAGAGACTCCTGGGGGAGGGGTGGATGAAGGGGAAACGTTTGAAGAAGCCGTAAAGCGAGAATGCCTCGAAGAAACGGGGGCGGATATTCAAGTTATTTGTCCATTAGGAGAAGTGGAAGACGCCTATAACTTAATCGGACGAAAAAACATCAACCGTTTTTATTTATGTCGCATCCTTTCTCAAAAGGAGAAACATTTTGTTTCAGAGGGAGACGGGTTTATCCAACACACGGATTTTTATTCGATCGATGAAGCCATATCAGCTTACCGCAAGCAAGAAGATCATGGGGTGGCTGGACTTGTCAAACGAAGGGAATTGCCCCTATTGCTAGAAGCCAAAAATTATCTAGAGATAAAAATCACACACTAGTCGTCTTCTTGATGATAAAATCAAGAAAAGGGGAATGAAAATGAAAAGGAGTAGAACTCGCTTTGTCAAAACGATCTGTCTTAGCACATGCCTTTTGGCAAGTTGTGACATGGGGCTTATCACGACTCCTTACGGCGACCCCGTGTATGCTTTAACAGTCCAAGGGGATACCCATCTTTGCTATGATTTGCCGAAGTCTGGTTACTATACCTTTGGAACGGATTTTGAATTTCGAATCGCTGAAGTGACGGACATTTCCTTCCATGCCTTCATCAACAATATCGAAATCCTTCCTTCCCATGAACAAAAATATAAAGGCTTTCTGCAATTTGATTTTGTTATGCCTGAACGGGATTCCACCCTCACGGTTACCACGGATCCCTTTTATTCGGACCGAGAATACCAATTAAAAGAGTTGGTCCCCTGGGTTTCTTCTTTGTCGAGAAGCCAACTAGAAGAAGTTGTTTTGGAATCTGGGTACCAGGGGGTGGATCCTTCCAAATATTCGCCGGAAATTCAAAGATCTAAGGATGCGAGAGATTTGGATTTCAATTACATTTTCCTTCAAAAAGCTTTGTTTAGAAAAGCGACGCGTCTAGAAGCGGATCTCGATGGAGGGACCTATTTCCAAGTGACCTATATCCAAAAAGACGGAAGCGAATATCCCCTGCGCTTGTCTAATCTTTTCTTCCATTGGCAGGATTTTAGCCGCGAGCAGTATTTCCGCCTTGCGAACCATTCTTCCGTTTATCCTCATATCGAATACCCGATGACGGAATCCGATTCTGCAAAAGAATAAGGACCGCTTTGCATAGAACCGTCTCCCTGCCGATCCGTGAAGGCTAAACCTCGCTTTCGATGGGCATAAAAGCCTAGAAATTAGAATTCGCACTTTGTGAATTTTTCCCTTGCGAATAGTCGGCAACGCATCTATCATATCTAAGCCGTGGCGCGATTGGTGAAACGGTTAACACATCCGGCTGTGAACCGGACATGAAAGGGTCCGACTCCCTTATCGCGCCCCACCTAAGAGAATGAACTACCGCTTCGGCGGTAGTTTTTCTTGTTAAAGCACAAATGTAATTTGTATTTTCGGTATTTAGAAATGCCCATTTGAAGTTGATATACCAATCGCGCCTCCGAACTTTGAAAGTGTTGGCAAATTCGGGGATAAGTTTGTTTTTCATTTGAATATTTGCAAAAATGTTGAAATTCAAACGAATAATTAATAATATTTTCTTGTGGAAAATATAATAAGAAGCAAATATTTAGCAAGAATTAGACCCTACTATGCATCGGATTTAATTAAAGTGATCACTGGCATCAGAAGGTGTGGCAAATCCGTTATTTTGTCTCAAATAATTGCTGAAATCCAAGATAGCGTTGATTCCGCCCATATAATAAAAATTGACTTGGAAAGCATTGAAGGCAGAAGAATTAATACTTGCGAAAAACTGGAAAACAAGATTTCGAATCTAATAAAAGATAGGGGTAGGTACTATATTTTTATCGACGAAATTCAAAATATTAAGAATTTTGAGGTCGCTTTAGCAGCTATTAGGGTCAGTTTTAATTGTTCTATTTTTGTCACGGGCAGCAATTCGAAACTCTTGAGCGGAAAATTGCAAGACAAACTGACCGGCAGGGCAAAGGAATTTGAAGTACTGCCATTTACATTTTCTGAATACGTAGAATTTAAACAAGTTAATCATTTGCCAATTGATTATGATGAGGATTTTGGAGATTTTTTAAAATTAGGCGGCATGCCCCAAAGATTTAATGAAAACAACGAAATGGAAGCCAGGAGATATCTTAAAGGAATATTTGATTCCATTATCGAAAAAGACGTATTTAGAACGCATAAAAAAATCAATAAAAATGAGTTTAAGCGCGTGGCTAATTATGTTTTGTCGGAATCGGGAAAACCATTCTCCTCAATGTCGGCTGCCAAAGCTTTGGAAAAAGGCATAACCAACGAAGAAGCAAGATCGAAATCGATAACGATTAATAACTATTTAGATTATTTAATTGAATGCTATTTAATCGCTGAATGCGAACCTCATTATCAAAAAGGGAAAGAAAGGCTTAATGGGACAAAAAAATACTATCCTGTCGATACTGGAATGAAAAACTCTTTGGGATTGAGCGTTGATATAGACGAAACGTTTTCTTTGGAAGGTGTCATTTATAACGAGCTGGTATCAAGGGGTTACGAAGTTTTTTATGAAAAACTAAGAGATGGAGAAATAGATTTTGTTGTCATAAAAGGAAATAAAAAATGCTTCGCCCAAGTATCGTATTACATGGAAAGCGAATCCACGTTAAACCGGGAATATGGCACTCTCGATAAAATTAGAGACAATTCGCCAAAATACGTCATCTCCTTAGATAAAAAAGACACCTCTAGAAATGGCATCACTCATATTAATGCTATCGATTTTTTAATGAATAAAGTCGATTTAACGTTCTCCTAATTTTCGTTTGAATTTTAACAAAAGCGTAAAAATTCAAATGAAACATATGTATTGGGTCTATTGCTCAAGAACACTTTTCTTTATTCCAAAACAAAAAGCAGGCCGTCGCAGGTAATGTGGACCCCATGTCAAGGACACATTGAGAAAACGGCCTATTGAGAAACGGG
>UQCQ01000011.1 GCA_900539595.1 uncultured Mollicutes bacterium
GGAGGGTGGGAATTTTTTTCACGAAAAAGTGGCCTTTTGAAGAGGCCACTTTGGGTTCAACTAGAAGGATTAAGCGTCTAACGAACCGTCGGATAGATTTTTGGCTTGGAGACGCGCCATTTGTTTGGCAAGGGAAATCCGCGCGTATTCCACGTCCGTGTTGGGGTCTTTTTTCTCGATGATATCGCGGTCATAATCGGCTTTTGACACGGCTCTTGCCCGGTCAATCGTCGATCCTTCTTCGATATTTTGGCATAGCAATACCGCACGGTTTTCCTTCACGTGAAGAACTCCTTGGAATAAGGCGTAGAACTTCTTCTTTCCGCCCATCCAAATCTTGAGGACGCCGCTAGGAAGGCAAGAAACAATTGTCGGGGTATACCCTTTTTCAATCATTAAGGGTCCTTTTTCCGCGGGGACGATGAAAGAATCCACTTCCGCGTCAACGGCGATTCCTTTTGGCGTTAAGACGGTGAGTGGAATCATTATTCCATCCCTTCTGCTTTCTTCACCACGTCTTCAATGGTTCCGCAATATAGGAACGCGGCTTCGGGAAGGTTATCATATTTGCCGCTTAAGATTTCCTTGAAGCTGCGAATCGTCTCGGAGACGGGGACGTAAATGCCGGGGAAGCCGTTGAAACTCGATGCCACGTGAAGCGGCTGAGAGAGGAAATTACGAACTCTACGGGCGCGATTGACGATGGCTTTATCTTCATCGGAAAGCTCATCGATACCCAAAATGGCGATGATGTCCTGGAGTTCTTTATAACGTTGGAGCAATTGCTGGACGCCGCGAGCAACATTGTAATGCTCTTCCCCAATGATATTGGGGTCTAAAATATTAGAAGAGGATTCTAGGGGATCGACGGCGGGGAAGATGCCAAGGGCTGCAATATTGCGGTCGAGCAAAGTCTTCGCGTCCAAGTGGGAGAAAGTCGTGGCCGGAGCCGGATCGGTAAAGTCGTCGGCAGGGACATAAACCGCTTGAACCGAGGTGATCGAGCCATCTTTCGTCGAAGTGATACGTTCCTGCAATTGGCCCATTTCGGTTGCCAAGGTCGGTTGATAGCCAACCGCGCTAGGCATACGGCCCAAAAGGGCGGAAACTTCGCTGCCAGCTTGGGTGAAACGGAAGATATTATCGATGAAAAGCAAGACGTCTTGATGTTCTTGATCGCGGAAATATTCCGCCATCGTAAGGCCGCTTAAGCCCACGCGCATACGCGCTCCGGGGGGTTCGTTCATCTGGCCGAAGACCAGGGCGGTTTTGGATAAAACGCCCGATTCCTTCATTTCATGGTAAAGGTCGTTGCCTTCGCGGCTGCGTTCGCCAACGCCTGCAAAAATCGAGGTGCCGTTATGTTCGGTGGCAAGGTTAAAAATGAGTTCTTGGATCAAGACGGTTTTGCCAACGCCTGCTCCGCCAAATAGACCGATTTTGCCGCCTTTTACATACGGGCAAAGCAAATCAATGACCTTAATGCCGGTTTCTAGGATTTCGCGCTGGGTGGTTTGTTGCTCAAAAGTCGGCGCCGCGCGGTGAATCGGCATACGGGAGGTCGCTTCAAAGGGCATGTCATCAATTGGCTGTCCCAGGACATTGAACATACGTCCTAACGTATTTTCGCCAACCGGAACCGTAATCGGACCGCGGGTGTTGATGACTTTCATCCCGCGAACCAAACCATCGGTAGCTCCCATGGCGACGCAGCGGACGACGTCATCGCCAATATGTTGCATGACTTCCACCGTTAAGGATTTTTCTTCGCCGAGGGGAATAACGAGGGCCGTAAGAATTTCCGGCAAGTGCTTCTGCTCAAAGCGAACGTCCACTACTGGCCCGACGGCTTCCACGATCACGCCATCATAGGCGTTTTCTTTCGTGATTTTGCTTTCTTTCTTCATGTGTTCTCCTTTATTCCGTTTGGGAATTGGCACCGTTGACGACTTCGGTGATTTCTTGGGTGATCGAAGCCTGACGGGCTTTGTTGTATTCGATGCGGAGTTTGTCGAGCAACTCGTCGGCGTTGTCGTTGGCGCTTTCCATCGCGTTGCGTCTACTGGCTTGCTCGGATAGTTCGGCTTCCCCAATTCGAGAATAGAGCTCCGCCCCTAAATAGGAAGCGAGGTTATTCTCCACGAATTCTTTGGGGCTAGGCTCCCAAAGAGGCGGGGCATAAGATTCATAGGGTTCTTCGTGATAGGAAGGGGAAATGGGCAATAAAGTGAAACATTCCGGGACGAAGCGAAGGGAATTCACGTAATGGGTGGAGATGACTTCAATCCGTTTGTATTTTTTCTTGGTAAAATCCTCGAGAAGTTTTTTCCCTGCTTTGGTGCAATCAAGAGGAGAGGCATTTAAATCCAAGGAGGTTTCGTCTAAATGGAAGGCCCCATCATGGGAATAATGGGCTTTTCCTTTTTCTCCTAATACAATCAAGGTATCAACCCCTTTGTGAATCTTGGATTCGACAAAGCGGAAAAGCTCGGAATTATAGCCGCCGCATAACCCTAAATTGGAAGTGACGAGGAGATAACAAATCGCATCCACCCCTTCGTTTTCTTTGGCGTAAGGAAGAGAAGGACATAGGGCTAAAGCACGGGCGAAAATGCCTTCTAATTCGCGAAGATAATAGGAGCCATGTTCAAAGGTATCCTTGAAGCGTTTGAGCTTCACGGTGGCAACCATCTCCATGGCCTTCGTGATCTTTTGGGTCGAGGTGACGGAGGCGATGCGACGTTTGGTTTTGTTAAGACCGCTCCCCATATTACTTCCTTAAGGCGACGAATTCTTCTACCGCCGCTTTAAAATGGGCGGAGAGTTCATCGTCGAATTTCTTTTTCTCCATGAGTTCGTCAATCACTTCTTTGTGGCGAGATTCCATGAACGAATCCATTGCCGTTAACCATGGACCCACTTCAGAACGTTCTAGTTCATCGAGATAACGGTTTTTGACGCAATAAAGCTCGATGATTTGCTTCCAAACAGGATAGGGGGAATATTGCTTTTGCTTCAAGCATTCCATCAAAACGGCGCCGTGGGCAAGAATCTTCTTCGTCGAGGCGTCGAGGTCGCTGCCGAATTGGGCAAAGGAAAGCATTTCGCGGTAAGAAGCGAGTTCAATTTTAAGACCGCCGGCGACTTGCTTCATCGCCTTGATTTGGGCGGAGGAACCAACACGAGACACCGAGAAGCCCGAATCGATAGCGGGGCGTTGCCCTTCGGCAAAAGCATCCGTCACTAAGAAAATCTGACCATCGGTGATAGAAATAACATTCGTGGGAATATAAGCGGAGATGTCGCCAGCCTGCGTTTCAACAATCGGCAACGCGGTGATCGAGCCCCCTCCATAATCCTTGTTGAGGCGGCAAGCACGCTCTAACAAACGAGAATGGAGGTAGAAAATGTCACCCGGATAAGCTTCGCGTCCCGGAGAACGTTTTAATAATAAGGATAAAGTACGATAAGCGACTGCGTGCTTGGAAAGATCATCGAAAACGATGAGGACGTCTTGTCCTTGCTCCATCCATTCTTCTGCCATCGCCATGCCGGCGAAGGGGGCGATATATTGAAGCGGGGCGGATTCGGAAGCTGAGGAGGAAACGATGGTCACATAATCCATGCACCCCATTTGACGGAGTTTTTCTACCAAAACGGCCACGGAGGAATTCTTTTGGCCGATTGCGCAATAGACGCATTTCACGCCTTTGCCTTTTTGGTTGATGATCGTATCAAGGGCAATCGCCGTTTTTCCCGTTTGACGGTCGCCGATGATCAGCTCGCGCTGACCGCGTCCAATCGGAATCATCGCATCAATCGCCTTGATGCCCGTTTCCAAGGGGGTATCGACGGATTTACGCGTCATAACGCCCGGAGCGATGCGCTCCACGGGGCGGGTTTTCGTAAACGGAACGGCTCCTTTGCCATCCAGCGGTTCGCCAAGGGCGTTAACGACACGCCCCAGCAGCCCATCTCCAACGGGAACTTCGACGACCTTGTGAGTTCTTTTCACCGTGTCGCCTTCTTCGATTTGGTTATCCGAGCCGAGTAAAACGGCACCGACGTTATCGCGATTCAAGTTCATGACCATGCCATAGACGTCGTTAGGGAAAACAAGCAATTCGCCAAGCATCGCTTGATCCAAGCCATAGCAAAGGGCAATGCCGTCTCCCACCGTGATGACCGTACCGACATCATCGGTTTCGAGTTTGCTTTCGTATCCCTGTATTTCCGCTTTAATTAACGCGGCGATTTCATTGGAATCAATTTTCATTGGTCCTTGCCTCCTTGCAGAAGATGCTTTTTCATTTCTTGTAATTTGTGGCGTAAGCTCCCGTCATAGACTTTGCCGTCCAACGCCACTTTCACCCCACCGAGCAAATCCGGATCTAAAATCGGGGTGAGTTCCACTTTATCGCCAAGGCGTTCGGCCAAGGCGTCTTCGATTCGTTTCTTTTCTTCCTCGGACAAAGGGGCGGCCGAATAAACGACGCCTTCTAAAATCCCAAGGCTTTCATTCACCAAAGAGGCGAAACTAGAAACAACGGAAGAGAAAAGATTGAACCGATGATGACGGACGAGAACTTTATAAAAGTCGTTTAAATAGGGAAGAGGGTAGAGGCGAAGGAAAATTTGGTCGCATAAAGCTTGCTTTTCTTGAAGAGAAAGCGAATACGAGCAAAGGACCCGTTCTAAGTCGGGATAAGAAGCAAAAAGCCCCTCCGTGTCGCGGAGCGCCTTCAAATAGGCTGGTCTATCTTTTTCATCGACGAGCCGATAAAGGGCTGTCGCGTAGTTCTTCGCCACTTCTTCCATGTTTTATTTCTTCTTGATGTCGGAAACAAAATCTTCGACGAGCTTTTTGCTATCTTGTTCGGAGACTTCGCGTTCCAAAATTTTTGAGGATGCCGCAAGGGCAACCTCCACGATTTGCCGCTGCACGTCTTGCTTGGATTTTTCTTTTGCAAGAGCAATGTCGGCATCCGCCTGCTTTCTTTTCCTTTCGGCTTCTTGGGCGGCTTCTTCCAAAATCCGGCTGCGTTCGCCTTCAGCTTGCATTTTGGCATCGGCGACGATTTGGCTCGCTTTTGCCTTGCCTTCTGCAATGGTCGCGTCCTTTTCTTGAGCGGCTTTTTGGGCGATTTTATTCGCTTCTTCCGCGGAAGAAATTTCATTGGCGATGTGAGCACGTCTAGCGGCAACCATCTTTTTCACCGGTTTATAGCCAAGGAAAAAGACAATCAGCAATAAGACGACAAACGCCAGCAGCTGAATGACGAGATCCCAGAGACCGTTAGGGAAAAGTTTATTGATGAAATCCGAATCGGAGAATGGGGGATCAGAGGCGTCGCCAAGCAGGGGGATATTTTTCCAAAATCCCAAATCCATAGGGGATTAGGCCACTTTCCCGCCGAGAATGAAGATGATAAGGATCGCGACGATAAGAGCGTAAATACCGCAAGATTCGTCCAAAGCGACCGCAAGAATCATCGTGGATTGCAATTTCTTTTGGTTTTCGGGGTTGCGCGACATTCCATCAATCGCGTGGCAGCAAATCCAGGATTCGCCAAGAGACGACATGCCGGCAGAGAAAATCGCGATCGCGGCTCCGATGGCAATTAAGCCCAAATTGTTGCTCGTATCGGCCAAAACAGCCAATGCATTTTGTAGAAATCCCATATCAATTCCTCCTGTTGGGTGTTTCTTAATCCCTTATTCCTTCAAGGGTTCTCCTCGCGCCACTTGCTTCTCCGTGCCCATGGAGTCGTCTTCTGGCATTTCCTGCGAAATCCAGACGGCGTTGAGCGAAGAGAAGACCAGGGTTTGGATGAACCCGGAGAATAAGCCAAAGTAAAGGTTGAAGACGCCGATAAGAATCGGCCCAAGGATGATTTGACCCGCTTCTCCCATGAAGGAGAAAATGGCCATGGATGCAGATTTGGTGGCCCAGTTGACAAGGCCGATGATGACGCTGCCGGCAAGGGCGTTGCCGAACATACGAAGGCTGGTCGAAATAATCGGGGTCCACATTGTCAATAAGTTGATGGGGAGCCATAAAACAACCGGTTCGATATAACGATGGAAATAACCCCAATGCTGATAACGAAGCGCAGTGGCTTGAATCAAAATGAACATGACTACCGAGAGGGTGAAGGGAATAATCAAGGTGTCGATGACGCTCGGCATGCCGGTGATCGACCAAATGAAAGCGAGAAACAAATAGGCGAATAGGCCCATGAAATACCCAGTGTAATTGCCGGGCTTCTTGCCCATAATGTCTTCCGCCCAAGATTCGAGGGTTTCATAGAACCATTCCCAAAGAAATAACGGTCCTTTCGTGGGCTTTAAGGGATCATGGAAATGTGCTTGGATGCCCGCGACGATTGCAAAAATCGCCACAAGCCCCATGACAATAAGAGAGGTGATCACCGGCCCAGAAAGACGGAACGACCAATCCTGGAAGTTCTTGATCATGTCATCTAAGGGGTTGGAAGAATAAAGGATGCTATTCATTCTTGTTCTCCTCCTTATTCGATGCGGGGTCTTCTCCTTTTTTGGAGCGGAAGAAAGTGGTGCAAATCAAAACCACACCCATGGGGAGATATCCTGCGAAGACCGTCCAAACGTTGCAATAGGAGGAAGCCATGCTCCCCCAACGATAGGTGGCAAACCCTCCTAGAACAAGGCCCGCCGCATATAAAGCCATGCGGAAGACGCCAAAGAAAGCGCCTAAGGCTCCTTTTTTGGGGTCCGCGTCCGAAGATAGGAGGAAAGAGGATCCGCGGTCAATCGTAAAATAAGCAAAGATTTCAATCGCGCTGCCGAGCAGCCATCCTAATGGAAGACCGGGGTTGCCGATAAAGAATCCAAATAGCAGGGCAAGGAATCCGATAAGGGCAATCGCGGCAAGGAGGAAGAGATTCTTCGTTCCGTCTTTCCACGTTTTATAGGACTTTGCAAACTTACCCATAATATGGAATATATTACGGCTATCTATCCACCCTTTCAATGGTTTTGAGCCCCTTTTGGTCGAAAAACCGTTTCCGTCAAAAGCCCTTGTATTTTTCTTGTAAAATATCGGGAGCCCTTGGCATTTTTTCTTGCCAAGAAAGCCCTTTCATGGTTTCATTATGGGCTGTCAAAAAGGAGGTTGTTCATGGAATTCAAAGTAAAAGTCGGAAATGATGTCCAAACCTATTATAAAAAAACGTCGTTATTGGAGATCATCGGAGACCGCGACCCCGAAAAGCGGATTGTCGCCGCGAAGGTCAATAACCGCATTCGCGAACTCACCTACGAACTCTATTACGATTGCGAGGTCGAATTCATCGACTGCAAAAGCCCCGAAGCCGTCAAAGTCTACGAAGCTACATTACGTTATGTCACGGCCATGGCCTTCCGCCACGCCTATCCGGAATTAAAAATCCGTTTTGCCTATAACGTTTCTCGTTCCATCTCCATTCATATTTTGACCCCGGGAGTCGTCTCTTCCACGGCGATGCTGCTCCGCATCAAGCATGAAATGGAATCGATCATCGAGCAGGATTTACCCTTAAAACGTCAAATCATCTCCAAAGAAGACGCGGCGAAGCTTTACCAAGAGCACGGGTTCGAGGACAAACTCGACTTGCTCCCCTACCGCCCTGAGAAAACGGTTCACATCTATACCTGCGGGGACTATGTGGACTATATGTACAACCACATGATGCCCTCTACCGGCTATCTTCACGATTATAAGTTACGCCTGTACGCGCCGGGATTCTTGCTTCAATATCCGCGTGCCGAAGCCGGAGGAAAAATTCCCGATTTTGAGGACGCCCCGACCTTCTCCCGCGCGCTCACCGAATCCCACGATTGGGCTAAAACCGTTGGTTCTTCTACGATCGGCGGCATCAACCACTCCATCGAGACGTTAGGCGAAATCGACTTCATCAATCTCTGCGAGGCCCGCCATAACCGCATGCTCTGCGAGCTTGGCCAGCTCATCGAAGACGATATCGACGACATCCGCCTGATTTGCATCGCCGGTCCTTCTAGCTCTGGCAAAACGACATTTGCCAATCGCTTACGCATCGAATTGCTTTCTCGCGGCATCCGTCCGATTCGCATCTCGCTGGACGACTATTACCTCCCCAAGGATCAAATGCCGAAGGATGAAAACGGGAAATCGGACTACGAATCCATTGAATGTCTCGATATCCCCCTATTCAACCAAAATATGCTCGACCTCATCTCCGGGGAAGAGGTTCAACTTCCGAAATTCGATTTCAAAGTCGGACACCGCGTCCCGGGAAGAATCCTGAAAATTGGCCCGGGCGAGCCCATCATCATCGAAGGGATCCATGCGCTCAATGACCAGATGCACCACGATATCCCCAAGGCGCAGAAATTCAAAATCTTCATCTCGCCGCAAGCGCAGATTAACCTCGACGACCATACGCCTTTATCCCTTACCGACCTCCGTTTGATTCGCCGCATTGTTCGCGACTACCAATTCCGTTCTTCTCCCGCGGAAGAAACCCTCGACATGTGGCCTAGTGTCCGCAAAGGCGAATTCAAATGGATTTATCCCTATCAAGAAGGAAGCGACTACGTCTATAATTCCATGCTTTCCTATGAGCTTCCCGTTTTGAAGAAATACGCGATGCCGTTACTGAGCCAAATCGAAGAAGAATCCCCTTATTTCCCCGACGCGATGCGGCTAATGCGGATGCTCAAATACTTCATTGACATGCCGGATCAATGGGTGCCGTCGAATTCCTTGATGCGCGAATTCATCGGCGGATCCTGCTACGCGGACGTTTGATTCCTTCCTTCCATATCAAAAGCGCCTCCCGTTTGGGAAGCGCCTTTTTTGTTCCTTCTTTTTTTGGATCAATAATGGAAGGTTGATAGATGGGACAAGAGGTAGAAATGACCCGCGGATTCGCTTCCAAGTTGGAAGGAGAGGCCTTTCTTTCCCGAAGCGATGTTCTCATCTAACGGGATGATGTAGTCCTTTTGTTCCGCGTGGTTCCTCACCGTGATGTTCGCCGAATCAATACGAACCTCGAAGTTATACCAGGTATTTTGAATCGTCGTGGGGGTCATGTCCGCGCCAAGGTCGGGGCGATACCCGGTTTGGCCAAGGCTATTGCGGTTGCTGCCCGAGCCTAGATAAATACCTTCTCCTGCTAAATTGCTACCAAGGGTGAAACGGATGCCCTGGTTTTGGCTAAATAGATCCGTGAAGTCGATGGGGTTGAAGCTAAGTGTCGTCGAGCCTTTTTCGTTTTGGCCTAGGATTCCAATGGCTTGTCCCGCCGAGCTAATCGCCAAAGTCCATTCTTTGTTGGCCAATGCTTCGGAAATAGCTTCGTTTTGGGTCTTGAGGGCGCCATTAGAAACGCTGAATCCAGATTCGTTGGTCACGTTCAGGAACGTCGACTCGCCATGAACGACTTGGAGACGGCTCATCCAGTAACGGCGGCCTCCGCCTTTTTGCGTGGAATACATCGAAATGCTGGCTTTGCCGCTAGCTTCTTCTTCCGTTAAGAAGATTTCGCCATAACGATCCGCATATTTGTTAGGATTCTCCACCAAACGGTCCCTAAAATACAGACGCACACGGTTAGAAGGATCGACATAGAAATAGATTTCGGTCCGAGTGAGATTATCAAAGGATTGGACCGTTTGATTCTCATTCACAAGAACATCTTGTCCGCCAGCTTTGAAGTGGAGGTTGTTCCAACTATTGAAGCCACCAAGTTCCATTTTGGCGACCTTCCCTCCGCTTAATAGGCTACGGAAATCCGTCGCGGGGAAGACAATCGTCCCGCTTGAGGATCCACCATAGGGGTTGAACATCATTCCGTCTTCGTCGGTACGGGCAAATTCCTTTAAATACTGGGCCTTGAGCTCCATATCAATATGGTCTCCGGCCCAACAAATATTGGAGAAACCATCATCAACCTTCGCGGTGAGAGCTCCGTTTTCGCAAACAAAGTCTTCCCGTTTCCAGTTATCCAAATATTGCTTCTTTTGGTTGCCATATTCCCAACGGGCGGTCAATTGCATGTCCCCTTCTACGGGTTTAGCAAAATCATAGAGCTCGGTTCCGTTATACCAACCTTTAAAGGTATAGGAATCATAATAATCATCTGCCGCGCGAACGGGATCCGCGGGTTTGCTAAGTAACGTCCCCGCGTCGACGGACTGCGAAGGATAGGAAGTCGAAGTCAAATCATTAAACGTGGCGTTGCAACGTAGGATTTCGGCTTCTACCCCCAGGCTCACTTGCCCTTCTTTTTCCGTGAAGGAATAGAATCCCGATGCATCAGGAGTCAAGACTTGATCGCCGAGTTTCACCGAAAGGATTTGATAATATTTTTCAGGAGTCACTTGGAAACGGACCGTCTTGGAATAGGGGATCGCAGCCAAATCAAGATCCTTGTCTTCGAAATTTAAGGTGAAATGTCCACCTGCAGGAAGAGTCAAACGATAGGTTTCTTCCTCGGTAGCAACGCGAACCGTCATCTTCGAGGTGACGTTGGGAATCGAATAAACGCCGGTTTCATCCGGGACTAAGGGGGTGTCCATCAAGGACACGCCGGTAACGATGTTATGGGCTTCTGGTTCCACTTTGAAGCGGAAAGTGCCGCCATAAGCGATTTCTCCTTGTTCTCCTTCTACGGGAACCACGGTGAAATTCTCGCCTTCAAAAGCGACGGGATACGTGTTTTTCTCCGCTTTGGCCGAAACGTTTCGATTTCCTTTTACCGCAGGGATCGTATATTCATAATGGTCGTTGGGGAGAAGAATATCGGTTTCCCCATCTAGATGAACCGAAGCGATGCGGTAGCCTTCTAGCGGCTTTACCTCAAATCGGAATTCATGGCCTTCCTGAACTTTGGAGGCATCATACCCTTCTAAAGCTTTCGCGCTAAACCCTTCCCCTTGGGGGAGAGCGACGCTGAAATAGGTATAAGTCGGCTCAGAGGTCGAAGAGTCCGCAGGAGTGTTGTTGCCCCCGCAGGATGCAAGTCCCATTAAGGACGCGAAGGCGAGGGAGAAGATGATTTTGCCTTTGTTCATTTGGTAATCCTCCTAAGGCTATTTTTCGTAAGCCAAACGGAAATCCGTTCGGTGGGGTCGTCCATGTTTTTGCCGCTATCCGCAAAATCGACCAATTTCTTCCCGTCAGGGAATTCGACGGTCAATTGGTTCGGGAAAACGACGTTCTTCACCGTTTTGGCAGCCGTCGATTCAGTAAAGGGGGCCGTCACATCGCCTAGACGCGAATCCGCGGCCAAGACGATCGGTCCTTTGGTGAAGGCGATTTTGTCTTCGCAGGCATGAATCTTCACGGGGCGCGAGAAGAGGATCTTGATTTGATCGTCGTTCCAAAGACGATTCAAAACGAAATATCCGTTTTCTTCTAAGGGAAGCACTTCTTCTCCGTTGATGGAGATTCTGGCCTTGCCCCAAGTCGGGGCGAGAAGTCGCAAAGCAAACGAGGTTCCATTTCCAATAACGTGAAGGGTAACCTTGCCGCTTTGGAATAGGTTGGCCTTCATTTGAAGGGCAATGGGTTTATCGTTATGGGTTGTCTTCAAGGAGAAGGGGGAATAGAAATTCACGTCAAATCCCTTTTCTCTTTTTATGCAGGCGAATTGGCCCATTAAGCCAAGTCCATATCCTCCGTTAGCGGCGCAACAGCCATAACTGCGGTCGTCTTGCATCCGTTGATATCCGCCGATTAACGTCGCGCGGCGTCCATTGACTAACGGGGTATAGGAATCAAAGAGATAGCTTTCGTGGGGCGGGGTGTCGTAGGTATCACCGTGCCAAATGCGTCCTTCCGCGAGTTCCATCGTCTGGTTTTGGTCGTTGACACTTCCTGGTAATGCGTTGAAGCAAATCGTTTCTAGCATCCGGGCATAACTGGCATCCCCCGTTAAGGAAAGCAGATCCATCAGCAAGGACATGTAAGAAACCGTGACGCAGGTTTCTAATCCGGATTGATGGGTCGGCTGAGCTTGCAAAGCCTTGCTGTGGCTAAAGAATTCGGAATCTAAGCCTAATCCGCCGATGAGGGTGAATTCGCTTCTTTCCACGCGGCGGACGAATTCCTTGGTCAATTCGATCCAATGGGGATCGCTCGTGATGAGCCCATAACGGAGGACGCCTTGGAAGCAGGCAATCATTTCATAGGCTTTCCGCGTCTCCCATTGATAGGGGTCTTCGTCCGTTTTTTCTAATTTTTCAAACAAGTTCTCTTTGTAGCTGAGACCCGTAGAAACGATATAGGAAGCAAAATCGAGGTAACGTTGCTTCTTGGTGAGGCTAAAAAGGTTGCAATAAAGTCCAAGAATCGAAGCGCTATTGAGGGAACCATAAATCGAAGAGGTCTCCAAAATTCCCTTTTGGTTTTTCTTCGGCCCGATTTGTTTGGTTAATAACGTGGCTTGACGTTCGACTTCACGAAGCACCTTTCTCTTTTTGGCTTCGCTTTTGGAGATTTGGTAATAGGAAAGCATCCCTAGCAAAGCGTATTTTCTCGACCACACATCCCAGCCAAATAAGTCTTTTTCGGGAGGATAGGTCGAAAGAGTCCCGTTCTTTTTGGCGATCTCTACCATCTCCAAAACGGAATTCTCAATGCAGCGATAAAGCTTTTGAGAAGGGAGGTAGCGGTAGCACGTGCAGGCGCCGCGGACGAATTTCCCCCAATATTCGCCCCGCCACGAGCCAGAGGCATCGGAGCGGAGGTCGAATTGGGAAGCGAATAGATGATATTTCGATTCGTCGAGGAATTCTTTTTCCTCCACGAGACGAACTAGACTCCCCGGATATCCGGAAAGAATCAATTCGCCAGGAGCGAAGCGAGGAAAAATCATAGTCTACTCCACAACCCAAGAACCAACGGAACTCACTCCGGAATCCTGTAATTCTTTGACGGTGTCGTAACGATAAATTCCTCCGTTATTGATGGTGGGCTGGGCTTCGTAAACCCAGACGAGGTCCGTATTTTTGCTTGCGGCGAAATACCAAGTCGCTCCGGGGAGCTTTCCAAATAGGGCCGCTTTTTCATTGTCTGGTTTGGAGCCAAGGACGCAGCACATGACTTGAGTAGACACCCCGGCAGTTTCGTAGTCGCCGAGTTTATCTTTGTCGTTACGCGCATAGCTGGTGAACAAATTCGTGGAGATGTAGCCGCTAGAAATCGGCATGAATTTTTCAGTTACCACTTGGACGTTACGGAAATCGCCTTCAAAGGAAGTCGAAGGACCATTGGTAATCGTGTTGTCCGTGCGGAAGAGGCAGCCTTTTTCCTGAGTGGCGGCAGTCACTTCTCCGCAGCTAGGATCTAGCGTCAGCTTCACGTAAATGTCATTCATCACAAGGCTATTAAAACGAGCTTCGAACAAAGCGTAGGAATGATCGTAATAATTGGTGGTGGTGATGTAGAGATTCGATAACGTTGCCTTCCACCCTTTCCAATTGGTCCACGTATTCCAGGCAAGGCCCGAGCAAAAGTCTTTGTTGGCGAAGGTGAATTCGAAATGCGTGTTTTTGATCGTGGGCGTTTCGCCGATTCCACCAAAAATTCCGGCGCGTCCGACTTTGGCGGCAATCGTATGGCCCTGTCCGTCGAAAGTGCCGCAGAAATAGCGGTTTTTTTCATCGCCATCGACGTAATAAGGCTGAATCTGCGAGGTCATATCGATGGGGTCGAGGATGTCCTGATCCAAGATGTAGTAGCCGTCGATGACCCTTCCGGCCTGCAAACGGAGCGTGCTTAAGAAATTGTCTTTCGTTAAGGCGCGGGTATAGACAAAGGTATCGGGGAAATAAAGCCCGCCTTTATTCGTAATAAGCAGAATCGGCTCCGAATCGGCCCCTTTCTCCTCCAAATCATAAAGGAAGCCATTGGAGGAGAATTTCAGTTCGCGGTCCCCTTGCTTAGCTTGGAGAATGCTTGCGCCTTCCCCAAAATATTGCTTTAAGGGGAACGGAGCCTCGGAAGAAATCTTCAACTGTTCCGTCGCGGTGGCTAGCGGAGAGATGACTTCCACGCGGATATTGGCGGTATAGGTGGTGCCGGTTTCGCTAATAAAGGTCCCAGAAACTAGGGCGGTCCCCACCTTTTTCGCAGTGACGGTGCCGTCGCTAGAGACTTCGACCACGCCGCTATCATCGGCAGAAATCGTCGCTTTCTTTTCCGTGCCGTTTTCCACGGCGACGAAGCGAACCTTGGCCGAGGTGTTATAGGATTTACCCTGCCAAGAATCGATGAGGGAAAGCTCCAAACGATTGGAGACGGTGTTTTGTCCGCCGGCAACGATTTCCGAACGCATAGAAATGTCTTCGCCGACCTTGACTTCGATCGTCTTCTTCATTTCGGCGTTGTCGAATCCTTGCCACTGGCCCTTGACGGTGATGTGGGTGGTTCCTGCTTTCTTTCCGAGGATGGAATTGCCGTCTAATTGAAGGATGCCATCACTGGGAAGCTCCATCACAATGGGGCAAGAATAGCGTTTGCCGCGGAAGGACACCTGTCCTTTGAGAGCAAAGGATGATCCTTTTGCCAAAACGATGTTATTCTCGATGTTTTCGATTTCTAGGCTCGGGAGGTAGGCTCCAAAGCCGACTTCCACCGAGCAAGAGGCGCTAGAAACGCCATCGCTGACCACGATTTGGGCTTTTCCGGCCCCCGTGGCCGTGACGGTTCCTTCTTCTACTCTCGCCACGCGTTCATCGGTGCTCGTCCAGGTCAATTTGCTAGGATCGGAGACATTCGCAGATAGTTCATACGTATCTCCAAATAGCAAGGAAAGCGAAGCGTCGCTTAAGGTTAGGTTCGTCGTAAGGGAAGAGGAGGCTCCTCCTTGTTCCGAACCGCAAGCAACAACGCCTAAAGCCAAGGGCAATAAGGCCAAGGCAAGGATAGTTTTGGATTTTTTCATGCTGGTTATACCCCCAAACTTTCAAGATAGGATTGAATGGAAACGAATTCGCGGATGTCTTTGATGCCTTGATCGAGGCAGATGTCTTTGAATTTCTTTTTGATGGCGATGAATTCCGAAGTGGTGAATTTATCTTCGTAGCAAGAAATCGCCACTTTCGCCGGAATGAGCCATTCAATGTCGATATAGGCTTTAAGACGTTTGTATTTGGCGGCGTCTTTGGCGTACACATTCAAGGAATCATAGGCTTTGTCGCAGATATCGAAGAGCTCTTGGACGAGGCCATATCCCCAATATTTCTTGTTGCCAGAGATGTCCCCTTGCATGGAACCGCCATTGCCGATACCGAATTTTTCGATGGTTTTAGCGAACCAGAGACGAAGCTTTTCGAAGAGCTCTCTCATCGCCGGGGCGGCATTTTCATAGACATTGTTGATGTAGTCGTTAATCATCTCGTCCATGTCGGAAGAAGAATCCCACGCCTTCTTGCAAAGGACGTAATTGGCAAGTCCCCCGAATCCCGGATCGGCGCCACGCTGGTCGTTTTTCACCTGCTCGAAGGAGAAGGAATAGTTATAACGGGCCAGATATTCGTGGTAATCGTTATAGAAATTGTAGATATCGTAGAAGGTGATGTAATCGTTGAAGAATCCGCCATAGCTCCACGCCCAGGTGCCAGGATAGAAATTGCCCCAGGCTTTTAAGGTTTTGCGGGCCTCTTCATTGGCTTGGCTATAGAAAGAACGGCCATAGTCAAAGTTCATCGACGCAACATAGGGCATGATGTTCACCCCTTCATCTGGGATGATATCTTGATCATAGGTAAACGTGCCGTCGGCATTTTCCTTGAAGGGAGGAGTCATCGCCGATTGATAGGCGAAGAAGGAATAATTTAGCGGACGCTTATAGGCGGCGTTTTCCGGCAAATCCATCCATTCATTGACCTTCTTGCCGACTTTTTTCATGAAGAGCAAGACGGTCGCGGAGATGGCGTTATTGTGCTTCTCCTTCACCGCGTTACAAGCCTCGCAGTCGCAGAGGTCAGGAACATCGTTCATACCAAGGAAGGCCGTGGTGTAACTTGGGAATTGGGCCGTGGGCTTCCAAGTAAGGGTTTGTTCGATCTTTTTCGCTGCGCATTCGACCATGAATTCGAGTTCTTTCTCGTCTCCGTGAGCGGTGAAACAAAGCTGATCGCCCTTGCTGTTATAGAACTTCGGATGCTCGGCTTGGTATTTGTTTTTGGGGAAATAATAGAAGCTATTGTGGTTTCCGCTCCACGCTCCGTTCGGATTATCCCCTTCAAAAATCGGAAGGATAAGGCTGCCGGAGTCATCGGTCACCCTCATGCGATAAGGGAACATCTGGTTTTGGCTCGCCGTCGGATAGAGAAGTCCTCTTTTTTGGCGGAAAGAAACATCAGGGATATCCACGACGTCATAGTTGTAAAGTTTGACGTCCTTGACGTTTTTATCGAGGGTATACCGATCGTTATAATAGGTCTCGAAATTGAAATTGAGCTTCAAGAAATCATAGACCGCGTAAAGGGTCGAATAATTGGTTTGGCCAAAGAGGAAGACGGACTTCCCTTTGGTCATAATCCGGACCCCGTCTCTTCCAAATCCGCTTAAATCGGCTTCGAGAGCCGCAGTGGCCCAGAAATTATTCTGCCCCAAGGAAAGATAGGTCGCGGATTCGCTATAGGAAACGTTGCCATCATCGGTCACGACGGGCAAATCAACCCCGGTTGCTTCTTTGAACAAAGTGGTCAATTCGCTTTGGGCGTAAAGGAGTTGGTCGTCGCTAGTAGACGGGACGAGAATCTTGTAGGAACTCTTGCCGTTTTTAACGAGATAATCCGAGGTTTCCGTCGCGGAGAAGCGGTGTTTTTCCGAAACCGTCTCTCCAGCTCCAGGAACTGAACTTTGGTCTTCGCTACTCCCACCTCCGCAAGCGCTTAGTAGCGTCGCGGAAGACATGGCGAAGGCGAAGAGAATCTTTTTGCGATTTGCTTTTTTCATATTTCATCCCTCCTTATTCGACGATCAAGGTGTATTGCCCATAGGCCACATTGCCTTCTTCGTCTTGGCAGGTGACGTGAGCCGTATAGGTGCCCTTGTCTTTGATATTGACGGCATTGCCGTTAGGAACCATGGCGATCAACACGCCTTCGCTATCATAGATAAGATGCCAGATTTCAATCTTATCCGAGGCAGTCATGTTATCCGTGGCCGTGATGTTAGGAAGGGTAGCCTGGGTATTGGCTTTGATCTTATGGGTGGAAGGCAAGGAATTGATGACTGGTTTTTCTCCATCGAGAACGCTGATCATGCCCTTGAAGCCGCCAGTAATTGCGTTATCGAATCCATCCATAACGACGAAATTCATGATGTAAGAGGCATATTCATCCATCCGGAAGGAATAGGCGTGGCTGAAATCGCGCATCTCATAGATATCTTGGCCACTGACGAGGTCTTTGACGCGGCGAACGCTTCCGCCGATGTTCTTGATGACAGATATCGAGAGTTTTTCATCCCCAGCAGGAGATAAAACATCCGCGACGTTGGGCTTAGAGATGGAAGCCGTTTCGTTGAGCTTAGCGATCTTTTCTGGGAATTCGTATGAAGCCATCGGGGCGATGCGGTCGCGAGTCGATCCGGAACGGAAGGGCTGATTACCCACGTAAGAGATATCCAAATAAGAGGAGGTGGACAGCCCTTCTGCTTCGATTTGGAGGAACATCGCATCGTTGACAAAGGGGTTTTCGATTTGGAAATTGGCCCCCGCAACGGTTAAGGTCGAGGTCGCAGAACTATAAAGCAAGGAAGCGCCGGTAGAGAGGAAGTCTTCGTTCCCCGTGCTGAATTTGCCATTGACGGAGACGCCGGTTTTTTCGAAGCGGATCGTGATTTCATCTCCCCCATAATAAGGGAGGAAACGAAGCGTCACCGCACCGACTCCACTTGCCTTGAAATTGAATTGCATCGGAGAGAAGAGCAATTTGTTGATAAATTCCATCTTGCCCTTGCCGGCGACTTTGCTTTGATAACGGACGAAATCGGCGTTTTCCCCTTCGCTGATTTCGACGTTTTTGCCTTCGAAATCCCCAACGAAATATTTGGTGAGGTCCACGCGCTTGCCATCTTTGTTCCAATTCGCGTCCACGACGGGGATCGTTTCGGTTTCGATGGTGTCGGTGGGATTGGATTTGGGGTAGAAGCGGAATTTGCAGGTTGTCCCATCCGCCGTGAAGGAGGCGGGGTCAAAGGCGACGTAATCCTTTCCGTCGATTTGGACTTCTCCCACCACTTCGTCTTGCTGGGCGCCGTTTTCATTGTAACCATAGGCCGCCGGAGCATCGAGGGAGTAGGTAGCTCCCTTCATGAAATAATGGGGGAGGTATACGTCTTTGGAAGAGAACTCCGCTTTGTTGTTGGCGGAAACGGTGAAGCTGTATTCTTTTTCGCCGGAATAGAAACGGTCGTGATAACGATATTGGAGCGTATAGGTCCCCGCTTGTTCTAAAAGATAAGAATCCAAACTAGAGACCGTTTTCTTTTCTCCACGAGGCGAAGTGACTTCGATTTCGACGACGGCGTCGTCATTCAGGGACTCCATCGTAAAATTGTTAAATTGAACCGTCTTGCCAGCGACCATGTTTTCCAAGGGAACCACTTCCATCTTGAGGCCTTCGCTTCCAAATTCGGAAACGGAAAGGTCCAAGCGTTTCGTGGACACGTTCCCATAGACGTCTTCTGCGCGATACAAGATGGTGTAAACGCCTTTTTGGTCCGGCAGGAATTTGCCGTCTTTGACTGCGACGAGTCTCTTCGCGGAGGAATCGTAGCCGTAATAGACGCTATAGGTGGCTTCGCCGCGAAGCCCGGTTTCGTCATAAGCTTTTGTCGCGGGGACTTCGATTTCAAGTCCACCCATGATTTTGGCCTCTTCGTCTTCGCTATGATCAAAAATCGGGGCGATGCGGTCTTTGTAATAATCCATGGGGTTTAACTCATCGCCGCGGACACCGCCAATTTCGCCGATTTCAAGGGAGGCTAGTTCAACCCCGCTATATCCGCTAGCGGTAACCGACATATAAACGAGTCCGTTCTTGAATCCTTTGAAGGTATCGTTGCCATAGATGCCGGCATTATTGAATTCGGCGACCAAAACGTATTCGCTCGCCGCGTCGGTGGCGGCATAAATGCGATAATGGGAGGGATCAGCGGAATCCAAATAATAAGAAACGTTGTTCATCGACTTCGAAACCGGGCTATTGCCGGTGATGCGCGTGCCGCCTTGGGAATTGATGCGGTAAGATTTTCCATCCACTTCCACCGATCCCGAGTCATCGGCGATTAACCCCGCGTTACGGGCTCCGTTATAGGAAGTCGTGACGTAATTTTCGTAATAATAGGTCCCTTTGCTATTGGTGATGGTGAAATAGTTATTGGGATCATAGGCATCCGTCACCCGCAAGGTGATGGAATGGACCGTCGGCTTTTGCTCTAAATCGATGATGTTCCAAGCCATGAGCTTTTGATATTTGCTCTTGCTCAGATCAATCGGCTTGGCATAGGTAAAGGTATCCCCTTCGGTAAGGCCGAGTTTTAAGCCATAGGCATAGCCGCTTCCTGCAAAAAAATTGTTGAGGTTGCCGTAATCGATGGTCGATTTGTTTCCGTTAAAGGAATAGACGTCTTGATAAACGTTGAATTTCTTCGCGAAAATCGTGCCATCTTCCCCATAGCAAGTAATTTCATAAGAGCCAAAGGCGTCAAGTTTATAGGCACTGCCCATTTGTTTGGTGCCATCAGGATAGGTCAAGACGCTCGAAGCGACTTTGACGGATTTATCTCCAGTTTGGATCACCGTGTCCTTGGCGATATAGATGTATTCGCCGAGGTTATAAACCTCTTGGATTTCCGATCCACTTAAAGAAGTGGCTTCGCCTTTCGTTTCTAGCACCCCGTTTTGGAACGAGGGCAAAGAAAGAAGGGACAAAGCAGCGAGAGCGACAACGAATTTGCTTGTTTTCATAAAGTTCCTCCGGTGTTGGTTATTCCTTCAACCCGCCCGCGGATATGTTACCCATGAGTTTGTTGCGGAACACAATAAATAGAATGGTGATGGGGACCGCCAGAATCATGGAGGCGGTGATTTTTAATGGCGCCGTTTGGAGCAAGAATTTCTCGGCTCCGGTGCCAATGTCCGATTTGCCGAGCGACATTTCGTAAACGGCGCGGGCCAAGGTCGGATGGGTGGGGAGATATAGCATCGTGGCCTGCCAGTCATTCCACAATGCGATAAACTGAATCAAGAAGACGGTGCCGATCGTTTTGATGGCCATCGGGAAATAGATGCGGAACATGACGGTGAAGTCATTCGCCCCATCGATTTCAGCGGCTTCGCGGTAAGAGTTGCTAATGGAAGCGAAGAAGCCAAAATAGACGAAGTAATACATACCGGCCCCCGAGAAGAATCGGAGGAAGTTCCCCCAGATGCTATCGAAGATGCCGAGTTGGCGGAGCCAAGTAAGTTCAGAAGGGAGGGCGCCGATGATCGGAATTGAGAGCATAAGAGTGAAGACGACGTTGATGATCGTGGAGAGGACATATTTGTATTTGCAGGTGAGGTAGGCGGTAATCGCCGGAACCACCGAGCAAATTAGGGCCCCGACTCCTGCATAGACCAAGGTGTTATATAGCATCGTTAAGAAGCCGATATTTTCTTGGCTATGAGAAACGAGGTTATTGCCCACGTACCAACTGGAATTGAGTTCAATAAAAACGAAATTTTTGAAGATGAGGCCGTAATTGCGGAATTGGAAGAATTCGCGGTTGCTAGCCAAGGGGTTCTCCCAATTCGCCAAATCCAACAAAGGGAAGGAAATCGGTCCATTTTGCTCGAAATCGTTTTTGCTCTTAAGGGAAGTCATGAAGCCCCATAAGAGCATGAAGAGAAGAATGAGCGCGAAGAAAGCTAAAATCACGGCAAGGATGACGTAGAAGGCCTTATCGGTCTTGCTGGTTTTTGGCTTTGGGGCTTTCGAACGATATTTCGCCATAGGTTAGTCCTCCTTGGGGCCGAAGCGATTCAGCAAGAATTTAACGAGGAACACCACCGGGACGATGATGGCGGTCAGCATCAATCCAAACGCCGCGAGCCCAGGATAGTTCAAATAATTGGGGATGCTGCCAAGGATATCGGATTTCAAAGAGTTGATGTAGATGAAATAACCGACGTTTCCCATGGCCAAGGCATTCTCGCCATAAATGTTGAATACCTGGTATTGGCTCGTGAAAACTTGAGAGATGATGACGATGGCGAGGCTAACGATCGTCGGATAGATTTTGGGAAGGATGACGTGCCAGAAAATCGAGAGGGTGCTGGCTCCTTCCAGTTCCGCCGATTCGATGTTGGCCGGATTGACGTTGCCCATCGCGTTGGAATAAAGAAGAACGTTCACGCCGAAGCTCATGACGATGTTGAAGAGCATCATAATCCAAATTTGGGTGGAAGGCTCGGCCAACGCGTCAATTTTTTCCGTTCCAAACCATTGGAAGAGCATTTCGGGGACGGCATTCCGAACCACATATTTGAAGAGAATGCCCAAAACGACGGAAGAAAGGACTTGCGGCAAATACAAGACGGTGCGGAAGAATCCGCTTGCCGGCTTCTTCTTATAAATATAGTAAGAGGCAAGCAAGGCGAGAGGCTGGGAAATAAAGAGGTCGATGGCCACAAAAATCAACGAATTCTTCAACATGTAAGGATATTGAGAGAACGAATTCCAGGCTGCGACGAAATTATCAAATCCAGCAAAGCTCGTCACGATTCGGCCCACATCATAGTCCAGAGAATAGGTTTGGAAGGCCATGATGAAGGAATTGATGTTGACGTAAATGTAGAACACGAAGAAATGGATGATGGGGATGATCATGAGCGAGAGGAAGAAGGCGAAATGCTTGATTTCGCCTTTGCTCCATCTTCGTTTTTTTCCGTGGGTAACGGTGGAATACATAGGAATGATCCGTGGGTTTATTTGGACATGGAATCCCAAACAGATTTGCTGAACCTCGTGTTGTCAAAGATATAATCGGAAGTGCAATTGTATTTGGTGAACGGATCCAAATAGCCGCCGGCGTTTTGAACGCCGTTTGGCATGCGGAAGCTGCTGATGGTCATCGAATAGCCAAAGACGAAGGACATGAGGTTCTTTTTGTAACGTTCCGAGGTCGAAGAGGGCTGAATGACTTCTCCTGCGGCACGAAGGGTCGCCAAATCGTCGTAATAGGTGTTATTGAGTTTGGAGCGATCCCAAGTGTAATCGATCGGAGCAGTCAATCCGGTGAGTTCAGAGAAGGCGCTGAGTTCCTCGTTGGAATAGAGGAAATTCAAGAAGGCTTTGACCGCTTTTTCTTTGCCGTTGGTTTTGACGCGGGCATTGGCGAAAGTCAGAGTCGAACCCGTATTGACGAGGGCGGGCTTTTTGCCTTTTCCTTCGGCCACTTGCCCCGTGAGTTGGGTGGGCAAGGGCATGAATGCCGTGTGGCGATCGGGGTTCGTCGGGTTCATTTGACGGTACGTCTCAAAAGTTCCGACATCGGCGGCTTCGTGGCACCAATAAGATCCGTCCCAATACATTCCATAACGTTTGTTGTTGTGGCCGTTGATGAACCAGTTCATCGCCGCGGTTGGGGATTGGTTGGAGTCGGCGAGGGCTTCCGGGTCCAGCCATTTGTTGTCGATGGCCATTTCCATGAAAGCAAGGGAATAATAACGGTTCGCCATGTCATACATCTTGTAACCGTTCTCTTCGTTTAGAACGACTTTTTCGGTAACCGGCGTCTTGAGACCTGATCCTTTGGCAAAGAGTTCATCGTCTTTCCATCCGGTGACCATGTCAAGTTCCGCGTTGGACCATTCGCAGCTGGTATTTCTCATCCCTTCGGGCCCGGTTAAAGAGGCCCACAAGGCAAGAGGGAATTTCCAGGAATAGTATTGACCCGATCCGCAAAGGAGGATGGGGGAGACGCCATCACTATAAAGTTTGTGGCAAAGGATGTTGAATTCTTCCAAAGAACTGGGGAGACCATCATCATAGTCGCCGCGGATGCCGTTAGGACCGACCGACTTTTGAATGTTTTTATCGGCGATGAAACGACCCGTTCCATAGGGGGTGCTGGCCACTTCCACATCTTCTGCGTCCACGGAGGGGTCCGCAAAATAGAAATTCTTTTCGTTGAATAGATCTTTGTCGTAGCTAACGCCTGGGAACCATTCGTAATGCGGAAGGGCATAATATTTGCCATCTGGTCCTTTCAAACGTTCCAAAACCCCGGATTCAATGCTCGCTTCCTTGGGCCTGACGATATCGTCCAAATCAAGCAAATAACCTTGGGCGGATAATTGAAAGATGTCCGGGTTATATTCATAAATCATGATATCGTTGCCGGTCGACTTGATTTCGCTATTCCAGGCAACGCCTTTAGCTTGTTGGATTTTGAAGGTGATGCCCGTTTTGCCGTCTTCAAAGGACGTCTCCTTGTTGGCTTCGGCAAAACGCTTAGTCGATTGGTTAAGCCAATCGCGGCCCGAAGTGCCGTTGAAGAGCAAGATGTTGACCGTCGTGATGGTGGAATTGGTTCCTCCACCGCCTCCGTTACAAGAAGCAAGGCTTCCTGTCAAGGCAGCTAGCCCTAAGAGGACTAGCATGTTTTTTCTCGAATTTTTCATATGAAATCTTCTCCTTTATTCTGATTTATCTTAACCACTGCACCGGGATGGAATAGATGCAGCGTAGCCCCTCTTTTTCCAAACTGAGTTCGAGGAATCCGGTGTCGCCGTCTTTCGCGTTCACCGCGGAGGTCTCAAACATCAACGCTTGGTTATCTAGGGCAGCCCCGGCAATTGGGGTCCCATTATAAGAGGCATTTTGAAGGCTCATCGAACCATAGGCGCTTCCCACATCAATTGAAGCGAATTCGGACCCGAGATCGAGCGTCACTTTTTCCTCGTGGAAGGCTTTGTAAGAACCCTTCACTCCTTTTAAAGAAGCCACGGGAACGCCGTTAGCGGCAGTGATTTGACTAACGCTCGTCGTGCGGCGAAGCCCCGCATAAGCAATTTTGTCGCAATTTAACGTGAAGTTATCAAGTTCGACTCCACCCATGCCCTCATAGCTTACCCCGCCAAATAGCGAGACGATGGGGGCCACAGACGACACCTCCACATTTTTGAACAGGGTGCTGTGGGTGACGTTGGAAGCGATGAAGCCTGCTCCAGAAACATAGAGGCACTTGGCGTAATTGCTTCCGAACCCATCGCTGAGGACGGTAAATTTAACGTCTTCGATGACGGCTCCGCACAAAGAGGGGCCGAATAGGCTCACAACGGAGTTGTTTCCGCTCGCTGTGCCAAAGCTTGGGAGAACGAATTCGACATTTTGGATCTTGGCGCCGCCGCCAACGATGGAGAAGAGGCCACCGTAGGAAGCCTGGGCATAGACCTTATGGCCTGCGCCGTCGATCGTTCCGCGGAATCCGCTGGCTCCCGTGCTATTGTGCTGATCGCTGATCCAGCCAAGGGGCCGCACCAATTCCTTCGAAGAACCGATATCATTGGCCAAACGGTAATAACCGAAATTGATAATGCGCTGATTGGAGGGACGATAGGTGTCAATGGCTTTAAATTCCTCCACAGTCTTAATCATTTTGGTGATAAGAATGGTGGGGGCATAAACCGTGATGTCCTTGCCATTTTTCTTGGCTTCGACTACGAATTCACGTTCCCCGGCGATCTTTTTCGCATTGAGTTTTGCTACATCAATCGCGCTGGCGTCTTTCCCAAGGGCCACGCCACCGCAAGTAATGGACGAGATGGAATTCTCATCAAGTCCTGCTTCTTCTAGATTTAGGGAGAGGGTGGAAGCTCCTTCGAGGACGAATTCTTGAGTGGAGGTAAGACGGAATTCGTTCTTCTTCTCTTCTAATAGAATTTCTTTTACCTTCTGAATTTGCGAGGGGAGGATACCGCAATATCCCGTCAGATAGTTGGAAATGGCAAGGGATAAATCGTCTTTGCCGTCCCCATAATACTCCATCAAATCCTGATAA
Source organism: uncultured Mollicutes bacterium (assembly GCA_900539595.1). Lineage (GTDB taxonomy): Bacteria > Bacillota_I > Bacilli_A > RFN20 > CAG-826 > Alloenteromonas. The sequence continues at coordinate 25,070 of UQCQ01000011.1, forward strand.
AGCTTACCGAAGCCCACGTAATTATCGTTAATGACGTCCATATAGACGCCGCTCTTATCGAATTGATCGCCGTCGACTTTGCTGCGGAGGCGTTCGCCGAATTTGGAGAAGCTCGTGAGCTCAAAGTCACGAATCGTATCCGCGTAACTCACTCCTAATAGCCCTTCAATCAAGAAGGCTAGGGTTCCCGTGCGGTCAGCGCCGGCATTGCAATGGAAATAGACGGGATAATTCGATTCGTCGGAAAGGACCGCGAAGATGTCGCGCAACGAGCGGACGGTGATGCCGTCATTGGCGTAGGCCGCGTTAGAAAGGCTCTTGTCAGTGCTCGTCACCATCGCCCCATAACTATTTTGGTCATAGGCGGACGCAAAATTTTCGGGATCGAGGATGCGGTTATATTGGCCAAGCTGAGCTTTCACGTATTTCTTGGAGGGATCGAAGAAACACTCCGACTGGTTTCCGTCGTCTTTTTCCGGCTGGCGGAGGTCAATTTCAGTTTGAATGCCGAGGGCGTTGTTGAACGTCTCCTTCCCCGCTTCGTTTAAATCGGCATAGCCATTGAAGTTATTGAGCAAGGAACCGCGGAAGAGCTTGCCATAAGGAAGCGTCTTGCTTCCCGCCTTCCATCCGCCTAAGTCGCGGATGTTATAAGCTCCTGGAGCGGAGATAAACCGGACCGAAGCACCCGTGGTTTTGAAGGTTTGGACCTTGGATTCGTCGTTTGCCCTAGTGCCTTTCACCTTCCAATAATAAGTAGAATTGGGGATCAAATTATTGGCTTCGTAGGATGTAGAAAGCGAAGAAACCTTGGCCTGGACCGCATTTTCAAAGGAAGGGTTATCCGCAAGAGATACCGTGTAATAGGCCGAACCATCTTTTTGCCACGATAAGCGGACTGGGGAGGAGGTTAGATCCTTATTCTCAGCGAGTTTAGCCTTAGCAATCGCTTCGATTTGCTTGGCTTCCGTATCCGCGTTCAAATAGGTGGATATGGCTTCCGGAGTAATGGAAAAAGAGGCCCCTTCTTCTGGAGAAACAAGGCGAATGGAGGCATTTGTCGGGGTGGGAATTACCGGCGTATCATCGATGGTATCGCTCGAAGCCGACGTGGAAGAGGATGTGCTGCTATTTTCCCCGGATTGGCAGGCCGCCAGAACCAAGGACATCGATGCTAACCCCAAGGCGATGAGCCTTTTTTGATTTTTCTTCATAGTATCTCCCTATGGATGTCTTTTGAAAGCGTTTCCATTTTAGGGCAAAGATTTTTAGTCTCAAAGAGCTAGGCATGACGAACTAGTAGCATTTTTTTACCATGAAATTCGAAGAAACCCTTCCTCTTATTTTCTACTTGCCATTTCCAAAAAAGATACGAAGTATTCGAATAAAAGAGGTTCTCCGGCTGTTGAGGTATCCTCCCGGTTCGTTGAGACGTTCGACACGAATAAATAAGAGGTTTCCTCTAAGTTGAACCACTTGGAAATCATCGCGCTATAGGGGGTTTCTTTTTCTTTGTCATAGAGCAAGACCCCGCGTTTGGTGCCCGAAGCATCCGCGTAGAATTGACTTTGGGAAGAAACTTGGGAGACGCGAGATAGTTCTTCTTCTTTTAGGGCTTGGGAATACATCGCGTATTCAGGATGAGTTTCGAGTTGGCTAGAAGGAAGGATATAGAGATCAGAAACGCTAGAAAGCATCGTCGAAGTCACAATCGCATATTGTTCTTCTTTAGGGGTGTGGAAGGTAAAATGGACCGTTTGGATCTTGGAATTGGGCACGGATTCGAACCAAGATTTTGCAAAGGAGGAATCCAAAGAAGAACCCGTCACATAGACGTCAAGAATCTCATGGTCCTTGAAACGGTCTTTCGTGGAAAAAGCAAAAGCGAGACCGGCACTAGAAACCCCAAATACGGCAAGGATTTTCCAAGCGTCATAACGCAAGGCGGCTTTTAAGGGGCTTAGTTTTTTCATTCTTCCGCCTCCTGGTAGGAGCATAAATCATGATGGACGGAGGAAATGAAATACGTCTTTCCTTCCACGAAAGGGTTCGTTACTTCTTCTAACATCCGTAATTCGATTTCATTTTCCCCTTCTAAAAAACGAAGGGAAGCAAAACAAAGACGTTCCGAATAATAAGTCCGTTTCTCTCCTAAATAGGTGACCTTGCGTTCAGCTTGGCCAGATTGAAGACGACGAAAATAGGCTTCTTTTGCCCGGTCACCCGCGTAACGATAAAACCAGAAATAGTAATCAAGAACAACGATAATTAGAGCGATGAAAATACAAAGCAAGCAATAGGCTATCGTCCAAGAGCGAGGATGAAAAAAGAAAATCAATAAAATGGCCGTTAACCCGATGACAAGAGGAATAAATCCTAAACCGAGGTCCTTTTTCTTCTGGCTACGAAGAATTTCAAAAGAAGGCGAATAGAGGTCCTTCATTTTTGAAATTCCCCCCTTAAACCCTTTTGATAAATCTCAGGGTAAAACTCTTGGTTGGTATAGGCATCAAAGAGAGAAAAACAATAGAGTTCCCATCCCGTCATAAATAGAGGCATGGCAAGGAAGAAAACAAGAAAATAGCTAAACGCCTGCCATAAAATCGAATCAATAAGAGGAAGCAAGAAAAAACCAAACGGGAAAAGGAGGAAAAGCAACACCCACCACGGCTTTTTAAATAGATAGAAAAAAGAATTGGCCAAAGCTTTCCCCAAGGGATTGGAATAAACCAAGCTTTGGACGAGAAGCATCATCAAAAAAGGCAAAAGCAAAAGACAGAGTCCATCGAAGAAAATGCTTACCCATAAAGAGGGAACAAGCAGCGAAATCAAATCCGAACCCCAGAACCCCAAACTAAAAAGCACCCAGCAAAGCAAGGCGGTCTTGCCGTTTTGCTGGATTCCCTTGCCAAAATCGCGCCAAAAATAGATGCCTTCCCCCCATGCCCATTGACGGATGATACGCCCTAAGCCCGCTAGAGCAAGGAAGATCAGCAAAAAGCAAAGGGCATATACCCCGTCAAAAACCAGGGTATTCGTTTTCGAGAAAGCTTCGAATTCTTCTGGGTCAAGCGATTGGGAAGCCGGGTAAAGAATCCCATAATACTTAAATAAGAAACAGGCTAAAAAGGGCAGGGCGAATAAAAGCAAAACTCCACCGAGTTGGAAAAATAAACCGGGACGGGTTTTGAAAAAATCTACGAATTGCTTTTGCCTCGTCGCGGGCAAGTCGTCGATGGAATAGGCTTTGTTAGAGGGCTTAAATCTCATTCTTTGTTCCCCCAAAGGCTAAAGGCGGCCACGCTATTTTTAAGGGAAGAAGAAGGCTGGATATCCACGAGCATCCCCTCTTCTAGAAAATAGACGTTAGAAGCGACGCGAAGGGCTTCTTCCAAACGATGGGTAATATAAATCGCGGTGACACGTGCTTCTTTTAACGTCTTTTCGATGACATTTAATAGTTCTTCTCTTTGAGGCCCGTCCACGTTGCTAAGAGGTTCATCTAGAAGCAAGAGGTCAGGATCTTTAATCAAGGCGCGCCCCAAACAAACTTTTTGGATTTGGCCGGTAGAAAGTTGACGGGGTTTCCGAGATAAAAGGAAAGAAAGGTCCAGTTTATCCGCCATTTCCTTCACCTTGGAAGTGATGGAAGGATAATCTTCGCGATTCAGTTTCAAGGGAAAGGCGAGATTATCAAAGACGGTCAAATGGGGGTAGAGGGCGAATTCCTGCTGAACATAGGCAAGACGACGCTCCTTTGGGGTTAACGTCGAAATATCGATTCCATCGCTACGAATCACCCCATCATAAGCGAGTTGGCTCGTCAAGGCGCGGAACAAAGAGGTCTTTCCCGACCCCGATCCGCCCATGATGGCGCTGATTTGTCCACTAGGAAAAATGCAACTAACATCCTTTAAAGCCGGATATTCCTGCTTCTTCTTTCCTAGATACGTGACGCTTAAATGTTCGATTTCAATTCGCGGCATGGAAGTATTTTAACGCAAGGAATCCTTCTTTTTCTTTTCTTTTGCATCAAAAGAAGAATGTTGGGCCTAATTCCTACGAAACTGGGAATTCATCTATCCTTTTTCAAAAGTTTTTTTGCAAGCATAAAAAGGCACCAACAACGTTTTTTACGCTGATCCATTTCCTATTTCTTTTGGAAACTCCAAAAATATTTCGACAAGATTTTTAAAAAAATCGTTCTAAATAAGGGGGGTCTTCTCATGAAGCCGATTCCCAAAAGCGGAAGGAGCGGACGCCTAGAAAGGGAGAAAAAGCATGTTCGACAAGCTGCTTGTTGCGATGTTTCTATTCGACATCGCCCTGTTGCTTCTCGTGCTCCTCCTAGCCTAGAAGTGAAAAAGGAGAGATATCAACTCTCTCCCAAAACCACATCTAGATTATAGGGTCCGGTAGCTCCATCCGTCAAGGACCCCGGGTTCGGCTGTTTAGGCCGTTCCCGGGGCGGAAAGGAGGAAGGAAAAATCAACTTTTGGATTTTCGATACGCTTCTTTGTAAGTGAAAAATTTGGCTTCGTAAAGAGCGTGCTGAGCAGGGTTAGGATCAAAGACTTTCTTGTCAACGACCAGCTGGTTGCTGGCTTCGTAGACATTATCAAAGCATCCATCTCCTACCATCGCAAGGATAATGGCGCCTAGGGCCCCGCCATCGCTAGTAGAAATACTTTTCATGCGAATGCCAAAGATATCGGAAAGCATCTGCATCATCTTATCGTTTTTGCTCCCGCCTCCGATGACGCGGGCTTCTTTGGCGCTCACCCCATCTTCTTTCATGACGGAATAGACGTCATAAAGGGAGAAGCAAATCCCTTCGAGGACGGCTTTGACGAGGTCGCTGCGCTTATAGAACAAGGAAAGGTTTTCAAAGGAACCCTTCGCACGAGGATCGTTGATTGGGCTTCTTTCCCCCATTAAATAAGGAAGGAAAAGGACGTCACTGATGTCTTCGCCAATCGCTTCGATTTCTTTGTTATAGTCTTTGGTTTCCAAAACGTCTTCCAAAAACCACTTCAAAGACCCCATCGCCGATAAGGTGCAACCCATCAAATGGAAGTTGCCCGTGGTGTGGCGGAAGGAATGGATTCTTCCGCTGGGATCAAAGCAATATTCTTTGCTGGGAGCAAAAACCACCCCGCTGGTGCCTAAGGAAATAGAAATATCCCCGGCTTGCAGCGTGTTAGTTCCCGTAGCCCCAACGGCTTGATCTCCCCCGCCGATAACGACTTTGCAGTTTGGGGAGAGGCCAGTTAGGCGAGAGAATTTTTCACATACGGTTCCAATCACTTCACTCGAATCGCAGATTTTAGGTAACTGCTTGCGACGGATATGCAGGATTTCTAGCATCTTATCGCTATAATCGCGTTTTTTCACATCGAAGAACAAGGTTCCGCTCAAATCGCTCACATCGCTAGCGAATGTCCCGGAAATCACGTAAGCCAAATAATCTTTGGGGAGCATGATTTTGGCGATGCGGGAGAAATTCTCCGGTTCGTTACGATAAACCCAAAGGACTTTGGGAGCCGTGAAACCACATAGGGCAATGTTGCTGGTTTCGCGAAGCAATAAATCTGTTCCAATTTCTTGGTTCAAGTAATCCACTTCTTCCACGGTTCGCGAATCGTTCCAGAGCAAGGCTGGGCGAATCACGTTGTCGTTTTCGTCCAATAGGACCAGCCCATGCATTTGGCCGGAAAAGCTTAAGGAAGCGACTTGGCTTAAATCGTGCCGCTTGCGTAGCTCCCCCAAGGCTTCGATTAGGGCCCTCTTCCACTCGGTGGGATCCTGCTCGCTCCAATTGGGGCGAGGCAAAATCAAAGGATAGTCTTTGGATTCGCTATCTAAAATCGAACCCGATGAATCCGCCAAACTCACCTTGATGGAGGAGGTGCCTAAATCGATGCCCAAATAGTATTCCATGGTTATTTATCGAAAAGGATGTTATTGAGAACGGATTCCAAATATTCCTGGCGTCCGCTATCGACGTCAAAGCTCTTGACGGTCAACGCGTATTCGGCGAGTTCTTCTAACGTGGTCTGGTTATCCACGATTTTCTTGCCGATTCCGTGGTTATAGGATTCGTAACGCTTTTCGATGAATTCATCGATGCGTCCGTCTTCGATGAGCTTATAGGCGAGACGTAAGCCAAGAGCGAAGGTATCCATGCCGGCGATATAGGCAAGAAGGATATCTTCCAACGTATTGGATTGACGACGGGTTTTCGCGTCGAAGTTGAGTCCTCCGTTAACGAATCCACCAGCCTTGATGACTTCATACATCGCTTTGACCGTGTCGTAGATATTAGTCGGGAATTGGTCGGTATCCCACCCTAGCATCGGATCGCCTTGGTTGGCATCGATGCTGCCGAAAGCCCCGTTGAGGCGCGCCACCCGGAGTTCGTGCTCGAAAGTATGCTGGGCCAAGGTCGCGTGGTTGGCTTCAATGTTCAGTTTGAAGTCGCCAAGCAAGCCATATTGACGGAGGAAGTTGCAGCAAGTCGCCGCGTCAAAATCATATTGGTGTTTCGTGGGTTCCTTGGGTTTGGGTTCCAAAAGATAATCGCCTTGGAAGCCAATCTTTCTGCCATAATCCCTCGCCATGCGCAGGAAGCGGGCCATGTTGTCTAACTCTAAGCCCATGTTCGTATTCATCAAGGTGTCATAGCCTTCGCGTCCACCCCAGAAGACGTAGCTTGTGCCGCCTAGCCGGACGTTGGCATCCAAGCAGGCTTTGACTTTGGCCGCTGCCGCGGTGAAAACGTCAGCATTAGGAGAAGTCGCCGCGCCCGCCATGAATTTCTTGTCGCCAAAATTATTCGCGGTCGCCCAAAGGAGTCTCTTGTTGTGCTTCTTCTGAAGGACTTCGATGTAGTCGACCATCTCCTTGAAATTTTCTAGGGATTCCCGAAGCGTCTTCCCTTGTGGGGCGACGTCCACATCGTGGAAGCAATAAAGGTCGATGCTTAGTTTATCCATGAGGTCGAAAGCAAAGTCGGCTTTGGCCTTGTAGATCTTCATCGGATCGGTTTCTCCGAAGGTTTTGTCCTCCGTATCTCCGCCGAACATATCCGTCCCACAGTAATCGATCGTGTGCCAGTAGGACATTGCGAAACGGAGGTGCTCCTTCATGGTTTTGCCATGAATCTTTTCTTCCGGATTGTAGTATTTGAAGGCAAACGGCTCCTTCGACGACGGGCCAAGATATTCAATCTTGCCGATTTCACTATATTTCTTCATTCTTTTTCTCCTTTTTGTAAAGAACGTGATTGCTTAATCGAATCGAGGAATTCTTCTCTTTCCCTTTCTTTTTCAAGGTTCGCCTTTTTAAGGTCTAATTTCTTTTCGATCTTTTCCTTTTTCAAAGCCTCCCTCTTTGCTTTCTTTTCTTCTTGGGTTTTATTTTTGGCTTCAAGAACTTCTAAGCGAGCTTTGTTTTCCTTAATCTGGCCTTCTTCTAATTCTTTATTCGAATCGATCAGAGCTTCGTTTTTGGCTATCAAAGCATCCAAAGCCTCTTTTTCTTTCTTCTTGCGGTCCAAGACGAACTGGTTGTAGTTTTTCGTTTTTTCTTGGAGGCTTTCGTTGAATTTCACGAAGGTCACCTCGAGTTTTCCTTGGTCCAAGGATGGATTAGCGCGATCCCGGTCATAGATGTGGCGGGCCACTTCTTGAGGGATGGAGATATCCAGGATCAATTCATCCACTTTCGACCAGGCTTCTTCTTGAACATCCTGCAATTCTTTTTCGAGCGCGATTTCTTTCTCCAAAGTCGGTTTGAGGTATTTGCCATTTTGGAAACGCGTCTTTTTGAGAATCGTTTTGTTTGCGATGGCCTTTTCTTTGATTTGGGCCGAAGCCGCCTTTTTGGCTTCCTTGATCTTGCGTTCTCTTTCGTAGAGCTTGAATTTCTGAGCGGCGTCATCGATAAGACGGTCGTATTTCAAGGTGAGGGCAGCGATTTTTTCGTCGCGTTCATCCAGCAATAAACCGATGGTTTTTCCCGCTTCCTTCTTATCGAGGTCTTTTTCCAAGATGCGATGGATCTTCTTGTCGTAAGAAAGCTTAATCGAATTGATTTTCTTGGCCAATTTGGCTTCCAAGCATGCCTTTTGCTCGGGATTGTATTTGAGTCCAATCGTTTCCAAGAACTTATAGAACGCCTTTTTATCGAAGATGATGAGTTGAAGGATGATGGAGACCAAGAGGATAGCTCCTTTGATCGTGTCATTAATGAGCGGATTAAGGTTCACCGCGGAGATGATTTTATCGATGATTTGGAAGGATAATGCCCCGAAGAGGATGCCGATGATGTTGCCTCTTCCTCCATTCATCGAGATGCCGCCGATCACGCAGGAAGCAATCGCGTAAAGCTCATAAGACATACCCGCCGTAGAAGAATCCATGGAGGAATAAATCGAGACGTGTAGGACCGCGGATAAACCAACGAAGGCTCCGGCGATGGCAAAGATCGTCGCTTTGGTCCAAGGAACGTTGATACCCGCTAGGGAAGCGGCCTTGGAATTAGAGCCAAGAGCATAGATTCTGCGGCCAAATTTCGTGTGCTTGGCAAAGTAATAAACAAGTAACACAAAGACAATGAGGATGATGCCAACGATTGGAATCGTCAGGGCGGATTCGTTTCCTAGTGAATAATAGGGGGAAGAATAATAGTCGATTAATTGGTAGGTCTGCTGTTGCTGGCCGCTATCGGTCGGAATCGCTTTTAGGATGTATTTGCATAGCGACCTAAAGATCAACATGGTGCCCAAAGTCGCGATGAATGCAGGCATTTTCAATTTGCCAACCATGATTCCGTTGATGAAGCCGATGATCGTAGCGACCGCGACAATGACTAGAATCGACACGAAGGTAGCTAGGCCATGCCCGGCGACGTCATAGACTTCCTTATAAACCAAGATGCCCATGCCACCAGAGAAGGCGAAGTTCGCCCCGACGCTTAAATCAATATCTCCGGAAATGATGATTAACCCCATTCCCAAAGACAACGTCCCAATGACGGCCGTGCTTTTTAAAATGTTGGTAATCGAGTTCCAGGTAATGTAATTGTTCACCGAGATGTAGAACAAAAACATCACGATGAAAATGTAGAGGAAACTACCGTTTTTCCAACTGGCTTTGGCCAATTCGCCAAACGATAATTTCTTTTTGTTTTTGCTAGCGGAATTACCCATTTAGCGCTTCCTCCTTCTTGCTTTCACGCACGACTTTGTGGGCGTTAGTTGCATATAACATGACACGTTCTTCGGTGATTTCGTCATGGTTTAGAATCTTTTCGACGTGGCCGTGATAGAAAATGATGCAGCGGTCCGCCACTTTCTTGATTTCATTGATCTCCAAAGTATTGAAAAGAATCGTCTTCCCTTCCTTGGACAACTTCATGATCAATTTGTAGATTTCCGCCTTAGCTCCGACGTCAATTCCCTGCGTGGGGTTATCCAAAATCAGGATATCGCTATCGGTATTGAGCCAACGGGCCAAAATGACTTTTTGCTGGTTACCGCCAGACAAAGACGTGATGAGGTCATCCCGCGAATTGCATTTGATGCCAAGCTCTGCTTTGTATCGATCAAACTTTACGCGTTCATTTTTGTAATGGATGACCGGACGGCCACTGCTTAATTGGTGTTCGGCGATCATCATATTTTCTAAAAGCGACATCTCGGGGACAATCGAATTTTCCTTGCGGTTGCTTGCCACCATCGCCACGTCATTTTTCATCGTGTGGAGGATGCGCCCTTTTTTGAGGTACCTCCCCTTGACTTGGATGGTCCCTTTCTCCGCAGGTATCACCCCGAAGATGGTTTGGAGGAATTCGCTGCTTCCCGCCCCTTGAAGGCCGGTAAAGCCGATGATTTCTCCTTTTTTCACCTGAATAGAAACGTCATTGAACCCTTTTCCATACAGGTTTTTAACGTCTAAGATGACATTTCCCAATTCCCGTTTTTCGTAGATGTCCCCATCCGAATAGGCGCTTCCAACGATATCGGAAGTGAGAGCATCCGGTGTGGTGTCCTTGATTTTTCCGCTTGAAATGAAACTGCCATTCCTAAATACGGTATAATCATCGGCCAATCTGAATATTTCGGGCATCTTATGGGAAATGAAAATGAAAGATTTTCCTTCCTTTTTCAAATTATTGACAATCCGGAAGAGGTTATCGATTTCTTCGTTCGCAAGGGAAGTCGTCGGCTCGTCCAGAATGATTAATTTCGCATTTTGGTGCAAAGCGCGGGCAATTTCGAGCAATTGCTTTTCTCCGGTGGTTAAAGAACCCACCTCGCTATTTGCATTAATCACGACGCCTAAATCATCAAAAAGGGCTTGGGTCTCTTTGATCATTTTCTTCGTATTGATTTTTCGGAATACCTTGGACTGGTATTCCTTGTTTAGGAATATGTTTTCGTAAACTTTCAAGTCATTGAATAAATTGAGCTCTTGGTGGACAAAGGCGATGCCTGCCGCTTCCGACTTCTTGACCGTCATGTTGTCATAGGTCTCTCCGTCGAAAACGATGGTGCCGCTATCCTTGGTATAGATGCCAGCCAAGATATTCATCAATGTGGATTTCCCCGCACCGTTTTCGCCTAATAGAGCGTGGACGGTGCCTTTGGAAACGGAAAAATGGACCTTGTGCAAAACCTCAACCCCGAAAAAGGATTTGGAAATGTTGCTCATTTGTAATAGTTCCATAATTTTTCCTTTTTAGATGCTCCTGAGGCGAAGACCGCCCCAGGAGCATGTTCTAACGATGAATCAACTTATTTGCGGTAGTTGCCGCTGCCAAATCCTCTGAATTTGGTGACGTTGGTTTTGTCGACGACGTTGACGCCGATGACGTGGTTCTTTTCCACCTTCTTGCCGTCTAGGTGGTCCACCATATCTTGAATAGCTTGTTGGATCATGGCGGGGTCATAGGTGACGTCGAAGAGGTCGGCGCTACCATAAGTTCCACCGTAATCGCCGGTATGCTTGTTCTCGAGAACCGCATACATTTCATCTAAGCCCGAAGAGGAAGCAAGGGCCTTGACGTTGGTCTTGAAGTGGTCTTTGACCGCTTGGCTAACGTTGGTCGCCTTGAGTTCTTCGAGGATACCCATCGAAATTTCGCTATCGTGGGTGAAGATCCATTTGTAGTCTTTAAGAGCTTCGCCCTTCGCGACGAAGAGTTCTCTGGCTTTCGTTCTGCTCCAGCCGGTATAGTCGGTGGAATCGATGGCTTTGACTTGGGCATCGCTCCAGCCGCCTTTGGACTTCAAGGTATCGAAGAAGCCGTTATTGCGGGAAACAGGGACGGAAGAATTGTCGCCCGGGAAGATGAGGATCTTTTCGCCGGCGGTCAAGCCATCCTTGATGAATCTTTCGGCCGTAGCAACGCCGATACCATAGTTGTCACCCAAAACGTTGGAGACTCTGTTGGCGGCGTTATCGATGGCATCCGTGGAGATAACACGGTCGAATTGGACGAAGTTCACGCCGGATTTGGCGATTTTGGTAACGGCGCTCTCGAGGGTATTGTCAATCGGGAGCATGACGATTCCGTGGAGGGAATCTTTGTGGGCGAGCAAGTCATCGATCTTGTTCGCTTCGTCGGTAGCGGATTCGCAGGCGGTCAATTTGACTTTGTATTTGCCTTCTTTATTGAGGGCATCCACCTTTTCTTGAGCGTATTGTTGAACGGCACCCGTCCAGCCGTGGTCGGCGGTTTGGACCAAGACTTCAATCGTCTTTTCTCCTCCACCGCCGCAAGATGCGAGGGCGCCAAGGCCAAGAACGGCCACCGCGCTCAAACCAACTAAGAATTTTTTCATAGAAATCTTTTTTTCCTCCATTTGTTTCTTTGAAATTCTTTATTTTTGGGGGCCATTCTAACGATAAACCCCCGGAAAACCATGGTGTGTTTCTTCGATTTTTACCTCCTTTTCCCATCGAAAGGAATTTGCAAATTAGGATGGAACATCCTGAATTCTTTAGTCTTTATAGTCGACCCATTCGCCCTTCTTGGACGATTCGATCGCCTTATGGATGAAGCGAACTCCATCGAGGCCATTCTCGGCTTTTTGGAAATCGAGGTCGGCTTCCGTTAGCTCTTCTCCGTTTTCTTTCTTTAAAATCGCCGAGATGACGTTTTTATAGATGTTGGCAAAGGCAATCGTAAGACCTTCGGGATGGCCCACGGGGATGCGGGAATATTTGCTGGCTTCGTATTTAGCAAGGTACCCTGCACCGCGGGCGAAGAGTTGGGGGGCTTGGCCTTTGGGGGTATATTGCAAGTAGTCGGGGTGTTCTTGATCCCATTCGAGGGAACCGCGTTCACCGAAGACGCGGAAGCGGAGTCCGTTGAGGTGGGAACAGGCCACTTGCGAGCACCATAAGGCCGCTTTGAAGCCTGATTCATATTCCAAAATCATGTTGGCGTTCATGTCTAGGGCCATGCCATAGCTATCCGTCGTGCACACGAGTTTGGTGATCTCTTCTCCGGTCAGGTAATGGACCATGTTTTCGGCATGGGTTCCGATATCCCCGATGCAATTGGAGATGCCCGAATATTTGGGGTCGCTTCTCCAAACGGAGAGAGAGGTCTGCTTTTGGTTATTGGGATCAAGGGAATCAATCAGCCAATCCTGAGCATATTCCACGTTGACGGAGACGATTTTGCCAATTTCGCCTTTGCGAATCATCTCGCGGGCGATTTTCACCATCGTATAGCCCGTATAGGTATAGGTGATGGCAAAGATCAGATTTCTTTCTTTGGCAAGCTTCACCAGTTCTTCCGCTTGCTCGATTTCAAAGCAAAGCGGCTTCTCGCAGACGACGTTAATGTTGTGGAGCAAGAATTCCTTGGCGATTTCATAATGAAGGAAATTCGGGGTGCAGATGGAAACCCAATCGATGCCGTCCTCCCTTTCCGATTCCTTCTTCGCCATTTCCTTATAGTCTTTATATCTTCTAGAAGGATCGACGTTATAGGCATCCGCGCATTCTTCCGCGAGTTTGGGGTCGATGGAAAAAGCGCCGGCAACCAAGGTAGCCCTGGTATCGAAGTTGATGGCTTTGCGGTGAACTTCGCCGATGAAGGCCTTGAGGTCGCCGCCCACCATGCCATAGGTCAGTCTTTTTTTCATGGGGCTTCTTCCTTATTTATTGGCGATCGCGTCGTCGAATTTGACGTCGCTTGGTTCGAAATCAACTTTGCGGACAAAGGCGCAGGCCTCGGTTCCGCCACTGATGCGTTCCATTCCGGAATCTTCCCATTCGACGGCGAGGGCGCAATGATTGTCATAGGCATTCAAGACACGGATGATTTCTTCAAAATTGACTTGGCCGTGTCCAAGGGAACGGAAATTCCAGCCACGTTTTATGCTGCCAAAATCAATGTGGGAACCAAGCAACCCAGTCCTTCCATTAAGGGTGACGGCTGCGTCTTTCATATGGACGTTATAGATCCTGTCGATGAAATCTTCGAGGAAGATATGGGGGGTAACGCCTTGCCAAAGCAAGTGAGAGGGGTCGAAGTTGAGACCGAATTCTGGGCGATCGGCGAAGACTTCTAGCAAACGCTTCGTCGAATAGTAGTCGAAGGCGATTTCACCGGGGTGAACTTCAAGGGCAAAGCGGATGCCGTTTTCTTTGAAGACATCAAGAATCGGGAGCCAAAGCCGACGGACTTCTTGGAATCCTTCTTCTACCATTTCTTCTGTAGTCTGAGGGAAGGAATAGAGATATCTCCAAATGGGAGAACCTGTAAAGCCAGAGATGGTTTGCACGCCAAGCTTTTTGGCAACAACCGCGGCTTTCTTCATGGATTCGATGGCCCAAGCGCGGATTTCTTCGGGCTTATTGGCCAAACGGGCCGGGGCGAAATTGTTGAGACGAGGGTCGGGGAGATCCGCGACGCATTGCCCAATGATATGGGTGGCAAGGGCGCTTAAGACCAAGCCATTTTTCTTTAAGGTCTCTTTGATCCAAGCGATGTACGAATCATCTTCGTAGGCGCGATCCAAATCAAATGCATTCCCCCAGGTGGCTAATTCAAGGCCGTCATAGCCCATTTTCTTAGCCGTAGCGCAGAGGGTTTCGAAGTCGAGGTCGGACCATTGGCAGGTAACCAGGGTCACAAGTCTTTTTCCCATAAAATCAATCTCCTTTCTTTAATCAATGAATTTATGTGGAATGATGGATTCCTTCAAAACGATGGAGTTATCCATGACTTTCTTGTCCTGCACTTTCTTTTTCCGGATCAAGAAGTCATAAAGGACTTCCATCGCTTTAATGCCTTGGGTATAGGGGTGCTGGGTAATCGTGGCTAAAACTAAACCCGATTGGAGTCCCTCACTGATGGCTTCGTTTTGGTCCACCGTGATGGCACGGATTTGATTCTTATGTTCTTTTAACACTTCCAGACCTCCGACGATACCAGCGCCTAGGAAGACGATTAAATCCATTTCAGGATGTTCGGCGATCATGTCGCTTACGACATTTTTGGAGATTTCCTCGCTATCAAAGTTTTCTTTCACGTCCACGATTTTGATGTTGTCGTGGATAATTTCCTTTAATCCTTTGAAGCGTTCAATTTGACCGGTGTGTTGTTTGGACCCAATGACCACGCCAAGATTGCATCCCGACTCGCGGACGAGATTAATGAAATTGGCGATTAAGCGTCCGGAATTAAGATAATCTGAACCGACGTGGCATATTTTTTGAACGGGGGTATCGACCGAAACCGTCACGACGGGGATATGGAAAGAATTGATCTTTTCCACCACTTCTTCGTCGTTTAAGGAGGAAACAACTAATGCATCCAGTTCGGTACCATCAAATTCGCTTAAAGCTTGTAGAATGGACTCTTTGTTAAAAAGATCCGCCCTTTTTACGATGACTTTCAAACCGGAATTCCGATATTTATCCGCGCCATTAACGATGCCATCGGCCACTAAATTGAAGAAAGGGTTATTCTCGCTTCCAAGGACGACACCGATCGTTAATTTCTTGTTGGACAAAGAGAGACTGCGCCCAATTTCGTTGGGCTTGAAATTGGTTTCTTCAATCACCTTTAAAATACGCTCTCTCACTTCTTTGGAGACTTTTCCACGACCGTTAATCACGCGATCGACGGTTCCTCTAGAGGTATTTGCCAGGTTTGCAATTTCTTTGATAGTCATAAAACTATTGTTCTATGTGCTCGGCCACACCCATATAGTAAAGACAAAAAAACATGGTGTCAATATTATTTTGTGCACGTGCACTCTTTACCGAAATGCCGAGTGAATCCTTTTTGTCAGTTTCATAACCCAAGGTTTGCTTTTTCATAAGAAAAACCCGGGACGGAAAGAACCGTTCCCGGGCCGAAAGGAGAAAAGAAAATGGGTTAAATTAATGAATTTCGAGGGTTCCTAGGCAAAGGAGTTGCTGGGTGGAACGATCGAAGAGCATGATGTGGCGTCCGCGGAATCCGATTTTGACTTCCGTGTTGATGGGATAGTCGACCGCGCCGAATTCGTCGCCGGTTAGCAAATAATTTCCCACTTCCAAGCGAATAGTGGTTTCCTTGCCAGTAGGCATGGCGCTATAGACCTTGGCATTCAAATCGCCCTCTTCGTTGATGGTGATGTATTGGCTTCTTACGCCCAGGACAAAATCATCGGGGGTGATTGTAGGATTATCCGGTGCATCCAAGTTCGGTGTGACAAGCGGAATCTTGTAGGGGAAGGGTCCGTCTTTGTTGGCTTTATCCAACGTGATGGGACGTTGATTCTTAGCAAGGATATCTCGCTTCTTCTCCAAATCAAATTCGGGATCGTCCGGAGTGAAAATCGCTTTCTTGCCATCGAAGACATCGAAGACGAATTGTCCTTTTTCGTTGCGCTTTCCCTTGGCTTCGATCAGGTTGACAGCCGGGGTTCCGATAAAGTCGGCGACAAAAAGGTTAGCCGGGCGATGATAGATTTCTAGCGGAGGTTGATATTGCTGCAAGACCCCATTATGGATTAAGCAAATCCGCGTCGCTAAAGTCATGGCCTCCAATTGGTCATGGGTAACGTAAACGAAGGTCGCTCCCGTTTCCATGTGAAGACGTTTTAATTCGGAACGCATCTCCAAGCGGAGTTTCGCGTCCAAATTGGACAAAGGTTCATCCATGAATAGGACTTTGGGTCCCGGGGCAAGGGTTCTTGCAATGGCGACACGTTGTTGCTGACCGCCACTAAGCTCAGCAGGATAACGGTCCATAAACGGCCCAATCTTCAAGGTTCTTGCCGAGGCGCGGAGCTTCAAATCGATTTCTTCTGGAGACAAACGACGCACCGCTTTTTTGGGTTCGCCCGTCTTGTCTAGAATCCGGAATTTTTCATCGAGATGAATACCTTTGGCCTCGTATTTAGCCTGAATAGTCTGCATCTCCGCTTCAATTTTCGTCTTTTCCGCTTCGACCAAAGCCGCATCCACGCCTTTTTCCACAAGTTTATAGGCGCGTTTTGCCGTGGGATAGGAAACTTCAAAGTAATCCGTAATCTTCAAAATCGCTGAATCCGCTTTGATTTTGCCATCCTTATCCGCGGCGTCTTTGGCTAATGCCAGGACCTTTTCAGGCTTGGCAAGCAAACGAAGATAGTCACGGTCGGCAACCAATTTCCAATCGAAGACTTCCATTTCTTCTTTGACGTTCTTTAACCCAAAGACGATATTTTGATAAACCGTCATATTGGGCCAAAGGGCATAATTTTGGAAAAGGAAGCCAACGTGGCGCTTTGAAGGCGAGACGTTAATTCCCGCTTCGCTATCGAAGACGACTTGGTCGCCGATGGTAATGCGTCCCGAAGTCGGGGTTTCTAGACCCGCGATCATACGAAGCGTCGTGGTTTTGCCGCAGCCAGATGGGCCAAGCAAGGTGATGAAGCCATTGTCGGGGATTTCGAGGTTCAAATCATCGACCCCGTAGAATTGGCCCCATTTTTTATTGATGTGTTCTAAGACGATCTTAGGCATTTTTCTTTCCTCCTCCGATGCCGGAATCAATGGAGGCACCGGTTAATAAGTTGACGAGTAAGTTAGCGACCAAAACGAAGATGATGATGAGCAAGTTGACCGCGCTGGAGAAGGCGGTAAGGCCCATTTCATCGAAATAGGAGAGCGACGTCGTGGCCATCTGGTCATTATTGGACACGAGGAACATAAAGAGGTTCAGTTCGCGCATCCCAGTAATAAAGGGAAGCAAGAAACCCGAAATAATCGCGGATTTTTGAATGGGGATGACAATGCGGGTCATGCGCTTCCACCAAGGGGCGCCTTGGATGACAGCGGCTTCTTCGATTTCCGGAGAAAGCTGCATCATCGCGGACAAGGAACTCCTAGAGGCAAACGGGATGTATTTGATGGATCCGCAAAGAATCATCAAGAACATCGTTCCAGCAAATCCGGCAATGCCCATTTGAAGTCCGAAGGCGTGGAAGGCAGCGGAGAAAGCAAGGGCAGGGATGAGGTAGGGCAAGAAAGAGATGCCGTTGACATAGCCTGCGAATTTGCTTCTGCGCTTTTTGGAAACGGCATAACCAACAAGGAATCCCACCGTTCCTGCGACCAAACAGCAAACCAAAGCGACAATCGCCTGATTTCGGAAGGCCGTCCAAATCGTTTTGTTGTACAGAACCCCGTATTGGCCATACATCCCCGCTTCTGCATTTTCGTGGTAGACCCACCACTTCGTCGTGAAGGAGGAATAGTCCCCAGGATTCGTAAGGAAGGTTTCAAGACCAAAGGAAATAATCGGAAGGATGGAGGTTAGGGCCGTAGCAAGGATCAGCAAGACGGCGAACACCCATTTCACCACGGGATTCAAGCGGATTTTCGTCGCCTGGGCGGATTTACCCGAGACGGTGATAAATTGCTTTCTCGAATGGAGGGAGAGTTGGTTCACAATCAAGATCAAGAAGCCGATGATGAGCATCATAATACCGATGATGGCGGCAAAGCCTTCGCCGGTGATGGCTTTTAAATCGACGTATGAGGTTGCGAGAACGCGGAAGCTTTTCCCACCGACATAGTGCGCGACAGGGTAAGAGCCAACGGCGCTAGAGAAGACCAACAAAATGGTGCTTAAAATCGCTGGAACAATCATCGGAATCGTAATGCGGAAGACGATTTTCCAACGAGGGGTATTCAAAATCGTGGCCGCTTCTTCTAACGAGGCATCCATGTTTTTGAAGATGCCACCGATGAGAATGTAAGCAAATGCGGCATAGTGCATTCCCAAAACCATGGCGCATGGGAAGACACCCTGGCACCACCACTTGGGGAAATGGATCCCGGTGAAATAAGCGATGAATCCGTCCGCTCCGCCGGTAACGGAAGCCGACCAGAAAAGGTTTTTCCAAACAAGAGCCAACGTCCATTGCGGCATGATGTAGGGGAAAATAAAGACGGTCGAAATCCATTTCTTGCAGGGGAGATTCGTGCGCGTGACTAAAAAAGCGGCGAATCCACCGAAAATGAGGGCAAATAAGCAACTAAGTGAAGCCAAAGCAATAGAATTGCCTAGCGGTACCCAGAGGTAATTTTTCCCGTAATCGCCCGTTAATAAGTTCGCCCAGTTGGAAACCGAAAGTCCTTTCGTGTTGTAACCGGTGGCGAGAGCAAAGTTATATTCTTTGCCTGGGTGAACCGTTAACGAATTTTGGATGATCGACCAAAGAGGATAAAGAACAAAAAAGGAAAGCAAAACCGCCAAAATCAACAATACAAGGTTCTCCGGTCGGCTGATCCAGGAACCGATTTTGGACAGAATGATTTCGAACTTCCCCCGTTGTTTGACGGAGGAGGGTGTAGCTTCTGTTTTCATAAGATGCTCCTAAGCAAGGGAAGAAGGCCGCAGAGATTCCGCGGCCTTCAAAACTTTATGGGGGAAGGTTGATTAGGCCTTGAGGTTATCAAGCCAGGTGCCGACGGTGATATCCATCTTGGCACAATAGGCACCATCTTCGATGACCATGTTGCCTTTGCCGTCGCCGGTTCCGGTCCACCAAGAATAGCCTTTGTCGTTCAAAGCCGGGAAGACCGTCTCTTTGGTGGCGTCTTTGGTGAAGGCGTAGACTCCCTTCTCGTCTTTTTCGGTGGCAAGGGTGCCCTTTCCATCCGCGGAGTGGTCTTGGTTGACGCCCGCTTTGTTGTTGGAGCAATATCCGCCGATATCTCTGCCCCAAGCGGCGAAGCCATCATAGGTGCAGGTCATGAAGTGGATGAAGGCACAGCTAGACCAGGGAAGCGGAGAGGTCTTCAAGACTTGGAGATAATGCTTATACATGTATCCGCCGATGCCTTTATAGCCATCTTGATAAGCGGCAATGGTAATGTTCTTCTTGGACGTTTCATCCGTTTCACTGATGGAACGAAGTTTGGAATAAACAAGCAATCCGCTTTGTCCTGCTGCCGACTTCTTGACAAGGCTTGCGCAAATCGGGCCATCATCGGGCTGCTCATTGTATTGCTCGATGAAGAGTTTGATATAGGCGAGGCCGTACTTGGCCGAAGGATGGGTGAGCTTCATGCGTTTTGCTTCTTGTTCTAGTCCATCAGCGACCGTCTTAATGCGGCTCTTTTCCGTGGCATCGCCAATCGCCTCTGCAGCGGATTGGAGAATGTCCGAATATTTTTGGTTGGTGAGCATGATCAAGAAGTTACGACCAACCGGTTCAGAGGCCGGAGCCATGAACATCGGAGCTTCGTCTTTGCGGACGAAATCCCAGCAGTTCTTGAAGGTCTTGGTCTTATCAAGGTTATTGAATTCAAAGACTTTGTTTAAGGATTGGAGAGCAAACGGCTGTTTGTTATCAGCATCGCCTTCCCATTCCTTCGGGACATAGTTCAAGAGATTACCCGTTTGAACTTCTTTGGCATCGATTTGGTTGGCATCTTGGATTAGGGTCATCGAGAGCTGATGATTGCTGCCTGCGACATCCGCGTCGATTTGAGCGAAGATACCATTGGATTTCGGCTGGGTCCAGTCAACGGCTCCCTTGAAATCTTCTTTATAACCAGGGAACTCTTTACGGATTTTTTCCGAAACCTTTCCTTCAGCGTCTAAGCCTTTCAAATAATTGATGAAATAGGCTTGGGCGGTTTTGCCACGGCTCGAGTTGCCAACGCCAACAAGGGTCTTGCCATCGAGTTCTTCAATGGCTTTGGCATAGAGTTCATTGGCTGACATTTTTTGAGCCTGTTCAATGACTCCTTCGACGTAAGAGGTTTCATGGCCGCCGCAACCGGTGAGGGTCGCGCCAATAAGCGCGGCAGAAACGACAAGAAGCGATAAATTTTTCTTCATATTTGCCTTTCTGCGGAGATCTTAGGTCTTCCGCTTTTGCTGAAAAGAAGGCTTGGGTCGCTTACCCCAAAGTTCTTTTTTGCATGCCAATAATATAGTTTGGAAGCGGTTTCATTTCAATGGTAAGCGGTTTCTTTTTTAACATTGTAAGTAAATTGTAAGAATGGATTTTGAAGCATTCATCCGGTAGTTTCCAAAATAAAACGTGCATGATATTTGCTCATTTACCAAAGCTCCAATCATTTGAATTTCTCCTTTTCCCCTTTTTGGTTTCCGAAAAAAACCCGTATTTTCTATATTTTTCAAACTTTAAACGGATTGGTTTTTACTTGAATCATTGATGTCTATTTTTGAAGGAAAAATCGGTAATTCGCCATAACCATAGATGGCGAATATTTCAGTTTCGAAAATAAAAAATAAGTACAATTCCTTACTTTTTTATGGGAATGGCAAAACTAATCTGACTTCTTTTTATTGTTGGTCAGTTCGTAAAAACTTTGCTTAGCCACCGAATGGGCGGCGAGCAGTTCTCCATAATATAGTTTCCGCATCTGAATGTAGCTCGCCCTTTCGGCGTCGGAAACCGTTGACATGTAAAGGGAAGCGAAGATCTTCTCGATTCGGAAGAAGGATTCGTAAAGATTAAGTAAAGACATATAGAAGAAATAATTCTTCTTGGAATAAATGAGGACGGGGCTAGAATGGGTGACTTCGCTCGACATTTCATAAACTTTGCTATATTGGGAAAGGCCCGCTACTTTTTCCACTCCATCGCGGAAATTGAATTTGAAATTCTCGATTTTCATGACATCGGGAACGCCAAGCAGCCATCCGTATTCGATATAACGCTTCATGTCCTTGGACTTTAAGTCGATGGCTTTCATGTTGTCTTTGATTTCCACAAACATCGCGTCGGTAGCTTCTTTCGTGGGCAATCCACCCCGGAAAGCGATGCCATATTGGATATGGCGAAGGTATTTATCCATCACGGGCTTACCGTATTTAACCAAAACATGGAGGATGCATTCGTTTTCATGGAGGGTGCGCCAGGTGGAAAAGGCTTCTGTTTCGAATCCGCCTTCGAGTAGCATCGACACGCATTTAGCGACCTGGAACCCTTTATTCAAAATATCGACGATCAAGGTTTTTTCCGGGTCGTTTCGCTTATAACGGGATAGCATCCCCAAAATAAAATTGAGATAGAGGTCAAGGGTGGACATCAAAGGGCTATACCGGGAAGCTAGCCCGCCCATACGATAAGCAAGGCGTTCATTGGTGAAATATTTATCAAGACTGATGGAGCAAAGAAGGCTCATGTAGTCTTCATCATTCACCAGTTCTTCTTGCTTTTGGTCAGGGTGAGTCAATAGATAAAAGGAATGTTCATTAAACAAATAAAGGGCAAGTTGAGCGGGATTGATTCCAAGGTCTTGGATTTCTTTTCCGTTTACTTGGAAGCCTTTCGCCCCTTCGAGGCACGCTTCAAAAGCCGAAAAAAGGAAGTCGCGGTTCAGTTCGTTAGGCAAACCAAGCGAATCCGCGAGAATCTCAAAATGTTTCCTTGCTTCCATTTCGTTCATGCTTCCATGCTACTCCCGTTTAAGACAAAGGGAAATGATTCCGCTTCTTTTTTACGAAGAAGATACTTTTGCAAAGAAGGGTAACCGAGTTCTTCGATTTCTTCCTTGGAAAAAGAGGAATAAAAGCATTCTTCTTCCTCGTCAAACTCTGGACAACCCGGATGAAAGGGGCAAGCCCAGGAGGAAGATAGGTTCGGCAGTTCCTGGAGGAGATAGGCAAAATAAACCCCATAAACTTCAGGATAGCCATCAAAAATCACGGGATGGCCTTTGAATTCCATCTTGCGGTTAGGTTTCTTCCCCAAAAGTTCTCTTTGAATTTCAGCCAAACGCGGGCTTTGATAGGTTTTGCTCGGATCGACCAAATAGGCGGCGAAACGCTTGGCTTTGCCTTCCATTGAATCGTCGGAAAGCAAGGATTTTGCTAAATCAGCCGAAAAATAACGGACGAGCTCGGAATAGGTCAAACGCAGGAAACATTCCTCCGTTTGGAGGGATTTGGGGGCGATGACGATTGCATTTTCAAACCAAGGGAAATCCATCCCTTAAGTTTAAAAGGGATGGAAGCGAAAGGGAACCCCTCTTAGCAATGCTTCTTGGGTTTAAAAGCCCTAGCCGCGGAGACGGCGCAGAGCCAACCTTCATAACGCTCGTCCGCTTCTTCTTTCTTCATCTTGGGGGTATATTTCATTTGAATCGCGTGGTTTTTCTCAATATCGAGTTTGGATTCATAGAATCCGCAGGTGAGTCCAGCAAAATAAGCCGCGCCTAAGGCCGTTGTTTCCAGGCAAACGGGCAAATGGACTTCGCATTGGAGGATATCGCTTTGGAATTGCATGAGGAGTTTGTTGGCGCTAGCTCCCCCGTCCACGCGAAGGGACTTTAATTCGAGTCCCGCTTCTTTTTTCATCGCTTCGATGACGTCTTTGCTTTGATAGGCAATCGATTCCAAGCCAGCGCGAGTGATGTTATGGCGTTCCGCCCCACGCGTTAAGCCGAAGATTGCTCCCCGGGTTTCATCGTCCCACCAAGGAGTCCCTAATCCAACAAAAGCCGGGACAAAATAAACTCCGGCGGTGTCTGGGCGCTTTTCCGCATACATCTCCGAGTCGCAGGAATCTTCAAACCAACGGGTTTGGTCGCGAAGCCATTGAACGATGGCTCCCCCAATAAAGACGGATCCTTCTAAGGCATAGGTCGTCACCCCTGCTTCGCGCCAAGCCACCGTCGTCAATAATCCTTGTTTAGACAAAATGGGCTTATCTCCGATATTCATGAGCATGAAGCAGCCCGTCCCATAGGTATTCTTTGAATCCCCTTTGTGGTAACAGCATTGGCCGAATAAAGCGGCTTGTTGGTCGCCGGCCACCCCATAAATATGGACACCACCCGGGAAATAGGAAGCTTCACCGAAGTCGCTTGAATTATCTTGGACTTTGGGGAGCATCGCCATCGGGATATTCCAAATGCGGCAAAGCTCCTCGTCCCAGTCCATTTTGAAAATGTCGTAAAGCATGGTACGGGATGCATTAGAAACATCGGTTAAGTGATGGCCGCGAGTCAATTTATAAATCAACCAGCTGTCAACGGTTCCAAATAATAGTTCTCCTGCTTCCGCTCTTTTTTGCCCGTCGGGAATATGGTCAAGAATATAACGGATTTTGGAGGCGCTGAAATAAGGGTTCATGCGAAGACCCGTCTTGGATTGGATGAGTTCCGTTTTATCTTCCCGAGCATCGCAAAGTTTTTGGGTTTGTTTGGATTGCCAAACAATGGCAGGGGCAACCGCTCTACCGGTAGATTTTTCCCAAACGATCGTGGTTTCGCGTTGGTTGGTAATGCCAATGCCAGCCACTTCATCCATCGTGGCGTTAGCTAAAACCAACAATTCGTTGATAACGTCGATTGCTGAAATCCAAATGCGGTCGGCATCAACTTCCACCCAACCGGGTTTTGGGTAGGATAAATCAAGAGGTCGTTGGGCCTGAAAGACTTTTTCCCCAACGGAATTGACAAAAATAGCACGGGTAGAAGTCGTGCCTTGGTCAATGGAAAGGATGTATTTTTTCTTCATAAGGGTAATTATAGGCTGAAAGCCCTTACAAAAAAGGGGGGATTTGCTCGAGTTTCCGAAAGAAAAAAAGCCCAAGATGCGAAATCTTGAGCACTTAACAAATAAGCGAAGAAAAATAGTTGGCCGGGGCGGTTAAAAGGGGCGTTTGCCACCAGCGAAGAAAGCTTCGATATCTTCCACTTCTTTGATGATGTCCGCGGTGAGGACCTCGCATCCTTTTTCGGTGATGTATAGGTCATCTTCGATGCGAACTCCAATGCCGAGTTCTTCAAAATAAAGTCCCGGTTCGTCGGAAATGACGTTTCCCGCCTCTAGTTTAGCTTGACGGTCGCTGACATCGTGGCAATCAAGGCCAATATGATGGGAGACGCTATGCCAATAAACCTTGGTGATGTCTTCTTTCTTTTCTAATAGCCCATGAGCCACGCATTCATTGGCCATATAGGTGGAGGCAAGGGATTGGAGTTCTTGGATCGTGACTCCGGGGCGAGCCATCTGGGCGACGGCTTTGTTGGCCCCCAAAACAATCTCGTAAATCGTTTTTTGAATCGGGGTGAATTTGCCGTTGACCGGGAAAGAACGAGACACGTCTCCGCAGTAATAGCCTTGTCTAGCCCCGCAGTCTAATAGGAGCATGTCCCCGTCTTTGAGAGTTCCCATGGGATGAGGGTAATGCAAGGTGCAGGCGTGCTTTCCACTGGCCACAATCGTATTGAAGCTTAACCCATTGCAGGCGTTATCATCGCTAATCACGTGGGAGAAAATATGGCTAAGTTCGAATTCGCGCACCCCCGGGCGAGTCGCCGCCATGAGGGCTTGAACGCCAAGGCGCGTCGTGGCGCAGGCGGCACGGAGGCATTCGATTTCCTCGGGCTCCTTGACCATGCGCATCTTCATAAGTAACGGGGCGACATCATAAAGAACTAAACCCGGGTAGGTTTTCTTTAAGGTTTCCCCGTAATCTTTTGTGGTGGTTTCCGCGGCGATTTTAATTTCGGGACCCAAATCCAAATAGGCCTTATCCACGGTTCCAAAATCGCTATAAGCGCCGCAAAGTTCGGCATTTACGCGCGATTCCAAAGATCCGTTGACCAAAACGTTACGGATTCCAGCAATTTGAGAGGCTTCGTCCAAGGAAAGACGTTTGCCGTACCATTTTTGCTTCACCGGATCAAAAGGCGGAACAAAGAGGTATTCCTTTCTTTCCCCCGCATTGGAAACTAGCATCAAGCAGCAATCTTCTTCTTCGATGCCCGTTAAATAATAGAAGGAATGCTGGACTTCAAAGGGATAGTCCTCGTCCTCGCTTTTGATTTTGGGGACTCCGGAAAAGATGAGGGCGACGGATCCATCGTCCATCCGATTGAAAAGACGCTTTCTTCTTGCTTGGTATAAGTGATTATTTTGAATGATCATTGGAACTCCATTTCTCTAATTGGGTAACGCGTTCAGGCTCTGGCAAGGGGACGGCGCCTAATCCCATCTCCTCCCATGTCTTATTCAGTTTATCACTGCTAACAAAACGCGTTTCAACTCTTTCGTCAAATTTTTCTTTTTCTAAATAAAATCCATATCGGGATGAAAGCCGCTTCAAGGTGTCGTAAGTGGAATAATCGATGCAAACGGTATAGCAATATCGTTCTACGGGAGTCCAAAACTCCGCTTGATGGATGGCGTCTAACGCCGCTTCCACGAAGCAACGCCTTAAATTGCCAACGCCAAGTTTAATTCCTCCAAAATAACGAGCGCAGACGATCAAAGCGTGTTCGATGCCGTTTTTGGTCAATATTTCCACGTAGGGCCTGCCCGCGCTGCCTCCTGGTTCCCCATCATCGCTGCTTTTGGTTTTTCCTTCGAATACGTAAGCGTAAGGATAATGGTCCGCCTTGGGATGTTTCTTTTTAAAGGAATCAAGAATCACCCCTACTTCCGCTTCCTCGTTAAGAGGATAGAGAACCGCCTCAAAGCGCGAATGGAGTAGGGAGGAGGTCCCTAGTTGGGGAGAAGAGGGGTAACGCATATCTTCTTTATTATATAGAAAGAGGAAACGATGGGCTTAGCAAGAAACGCTATTCCCCTTTATTTCCGTGTTAGAATAGGGAAATGAAAACTTATTTTCAGGTATATCATTGCCCAAAATGCGGGAAGCGTCATGACCCCATGGACCTTGTGTGTCCCGGGTGTGGCAGAAAAAACGACGACCCCAAGGCGGAAAGCTTCCGTCATTATTTGATTTTAAGCTGGCCGAAGCAGTTAGCCATCTTCGCCCTTGGCTGGGCGGGATTTCAAATCATCGCTTCTTTCATCCAGCAGATTTATCTATGGTCTTTCCAAACCCAAAACCCCGGATGCACCCAAGAAGACATCTTAAAATACGCGATGTCTCCCGCTTTCCAAGGGCCCGTGAATTTCATTTCCTACGGGATTCTATTTGGGATATTGGCTTTGCTATTATGGAACGCGTGGAAAGGGTTCTTCTCCTCCTTCAAGCATTGGCAGGCCTATGCTTGGGGAGTCGGTGGCCTCCTCGTCACCTTGATGGCCAATTCCTTTTATAGCGTGATCCTTAACGCCATCCTGACTTCTTTAGGCCTCGAGTTTCAAAATAACGCGAACGAAAGCACCCTGCGGACTTTAATCGCGGCTTACCCCCTTCTATCCGTTTTGATTTTTGGGCTTGTGGGCCCGTGGTGCGAAGAAATGGCTTACCGCGTTGGCTTATTCAGTTTTTTCTCCCGTTTCCATAAGGCTTTGGGATATGTCCTCTCCATTTTGATTTTTGCTCTCATTCATTTTGGGTGGAACGCGATTGGAACCGAAGACATCTACGTCGAGCTTTATAACATCCCTTCCTATATCATCGGCGGGGTGGTTTTGGCCGTTGCTTACGATAAAGGCGGGATCGCCGCGAGTTTCACGGCCCATTCCCTCAATAACCTTCTTTCCATCTTCTTAACCATGATGGTACAGGAGGGCGCATGAGCGAAGAATTCAAAAAACAGCACTTGGTTCTAAGCGAATTCGTTTTGAAGATTCTAGGAATCATCTTGATGACGCTGGACCACATCGGGTTTTTCCTATGCTCTTATTCGACGGATTCGGCAGCTTATCAAACCGGATACCTCTTCCGGATTTTAGGCCGCATCGCTTTCCCTTTATTTGTTTTCATGCTCGCGGAAGGAATCCGCAACACTCATAATCTCAAGAAATACCTTCTTCGTTTAGGCGGGCTATACCTAGCCATCACGGGCTTTGAGACGCTGATGGTTTATGCCTTTCCCAACCGCTTCTTCTCTCCAGACGGCTTAGATCCGGAGCCCTTTACCGACCTTTTCTTCTTGGCCTTAACCTTGGCCTGCTTACGCTTAAAAGGCCCAAAGAAGCTATTGGCGATCCTTCCGATTGCCTTTCTATGCATTTCTTTTGGATGCGGGATCTACGACCATTTCTACGAAGATAACATCATCCTTTGGTTTCCCCGTTATCTTCGCGCGGGATATAGCTTGCTGGGCTTAGGGCTCGCCTTATGCTTCTTCTATGCACCTAGCTTCGTAAAGCTCATCTACGGCCAACGGCTTGTTGAAAATAAAATCGACCCCGATTTATTTTTAAAAACGAGCATGGGGAGAAAGGCCATCAATTTATTAAGCGTGGGCTTGCTTCTTGCCGTCATTGTTTTATTCTGGGGAATTTCTTATATGACCCCAGGGAGAGAAATTAGCCCTGAGACGGATATGTCTTTGGAGACCTATGCTTTGTTCAGCGGCTTGATTTTAGCCTTCTATAACGGGGAACGGGGGTATGACTCCAAGCCCTTCCGCATTTTCACTTATCTTTATTTCCCGGTGCATATTGCTATTCTTTTCCTTCTTTTTTCCCTAGCATAAAGGGGTGAAAGGAGATACCTCATGGAAAAAGAAATCCATTCCTTTGAAGAATTCCAGCAAGAGATTGCCAGCGGGCTTGTCCTCGTCGACTTCTACGCGACTTGGTGCGGACCTTGCAGAATGCTAGCCCCCATCGTTTCTCAAATCGCGGAGGAACATCCCGAAATCAAGGTTCTTCGCGTCGATGTCGATGCGGTGGAGCAACTAGCGGCGGCCTATTCCATCTCTTCGATTCCCACCCTCATCAAATTCCAAGATGGTCATGCGGTGGATTCGAGCACTGGATACCTTCCCAAGGGAAGCGTAGAGAGATTCCTCGGCTTATAAAAGAACGCTTCAACGGCGTTCTTTTTTATAGGCGCATCTTTGGGTACCCATCGAAGGGTTTTGCAAAAAACGTTTTCTCTTTTGCCCAAAATCCCTCACCCCTTCTCCTCTTTCTTACGTTACAATTAACCCATGAAAACCATTCGCGTTATTCTCTTAAATAAATTAGTCAAACCCGAGGATGTCATTTCCTCCTTCAAGGTCTATTCCCATAAAAACAACAAATATCAATTGGAGATCTATTCCAAAGATCCCGGCTCTTTTTCTACCTTGGAAGGGGGCAAGGTATTATCGTTAAAGCAATACGATGACAAAGCCTCTTCACCCGCCTTGTTTTTTGGTTCCTTAGAAGAGTACCGCTTGTTCAAAAAAGAGAATCGCGGAGTGCTTTCCTACTTTTACGAAGTGGGAAAAGGGAGACAAACCGCATTCCTGCTTCTTGATTCCTACGAAATGAAGACGATGGACAAGGCCGTTGAAGAAGCTTTGGACTATCTAAAATCCGTCAACATGGAAATCATCGACGCGCCTAAAATTGGAATCTATGGAACCTTAGACGGCCATAAAGAGGAAGTCGTCCATCATTTAAAAAAGATCCATTCTTGCGAAGAAGCAAGCGGCTCCGCTTGCTTGCAGGGCGATTACAACGTCGTGATTTCTTCCTTTACGGAAGGAAGCTGCTTTATCGATGGAGTGAAAGCTGCGGGGAAAAAGTTGGATGAAATGAGCAATAAGCGCATCACCGAAGCCAAAAATCCCTTCACCAAGTTGTTTGGGAAGAAAGAATCCGTGGGGGAACTTTGCAGCGACGCCTGTTTGCTTTTTCTCCTCAACCGCCCCGAAATGCTTTTGCCTTTGGACGCCGGCTATGCTCCATGCATTGCCTCGCTGAACGCTTTGGAAAGCCTGGTGGAGCTTCGGCAATGAAGCAACTTTCCTGCGCTTCTTCCTTGCCCTCTTCTTTTTTAGAAGCTTATAAAGTCGTTTCCCTTCAAGACAAGGAATGGTCCTTGTCCTTGCTTTCCAAAGAAAAAACTTCCACCTTGTCCAGGCAAAACGGGGTGAAATACGAGGGGCTAGAAGGAATCGAAATTCGCTTTGTCGACTCCCCTTTGCAGGAAAATTCTTCTCCTTCTCTCCTTTTCCTTTCTGAGCCGAAGTCCTCCGTTATCTATGAGAAAAACCGTATCTTGTGGAAAGAGGGCCCCCATTCCTCTATTCAAGAAATCGCCTCCAAGAAACAATGGCAGGACGTCCTTCGGGGAGATGCGGATATCTACAGAATCGACCCCTCGCTTTCTTTAAGCGAACTCCTCACCGAATTGAATTTCGTTTTGGGGATGCTGGACCGACTAGAAGAAAAGAAGAAAGAACAAAGCGGAGCGAAAGATTATTTTCTCCGCCTCTTTGTGAAAACTTCGCTCAGCCGTAAACATTACAAGTTGGAAAATTACTTTTTCCCATTGCTTTTCGCCTGTCAGGAAAATACCGTCCTCTATGTAAAGAAAGACGGCGATTATCGATATTATCAAAAAGTTTTAGGCTTCCTGGAACACCTTGAAATAAATAAGCAAGAAGATTAGGGCCGCCTGCCAAAGGGTATGGAGAATCCCAAAAATCAAATATCTTCGATGATGGGCCATATCTTCAAACCGGACGTCTTTGGACATATAGGTAATAAGCAATGCCGGCCCTCCAAAGGCAATCGCAGTGAGGATGACCGCCCAATCGGCGATTTTTCCCTTGGCTTTCCCTTGAAGGAATTTGATGTAGGCGATGGCAACCGCATAGGTAGCAAGCATCCCGATGATTGCGATACTAAAGAAAGTATAGATATTCATGGTTAGAAAAAGGGACGTTTTGGAAACGCCCCTTTATTGTAGTGGAATTTGCTTATTTCTTCTTCAAGAATTTCGCGCAGTCGAAGGTAACGGCAATGAGGATGATCAAGCCTTTGATGAAGAGCTGAGCATTGGAGTCGCCGATGCCGATGAAGGGGAGGATGTAGGCGATCGCCTGGAAGAGGAGAGTGCCGATTACAACGCCATGGATCGTACCAACGCCGCCGCTGAAGGAGACGCCGCCGACAACGCAAGCTGCGATGGCATCGCTTTCCATGCCTTGTCCGTTCTGAGCTTTGACCGAAGTCGAATAGATGCCGAAGATGGAGGAGCCAAGGCCATAAAGGATACCAGCCATCAAGAAGACGCCCATCGTGGTCCAGAAGACGTTGATACCGCTAACGGCAGCCGCTTCGGGGTTGCCGCCGACGGCGAACATATTCTTACCGAATTTCGTTTTGTTCCAAATAAACCACATCACCGCGACAAGAACCACGGCATAGATAATCATGATGGGGAAGCCTGTGATGCCTCCGCCAATACGACCGGTGAGGTTTTTGATAACATTGTTATCCGGCATGCCGGTATATCCGTTATCGGTGAGAAGAACCATGCCACCGAAGATCATCAATTGGTTAGCAAGGGTCGAAATGAACGGGTGCATTTTGAATTTGGCGGTAAAGAAGCCAGCCAAGCAAGAGAAGAAAGCACAGGCAATCGTCGAGAGCAAGAAGCCGAAGACAACGCGAAGCCCAAGAGGAATCGCCGAGAAGTCGAGGGAAGCTCCTGCAAAGGTGATTTCGGGGATGCCGCTGGTGGTACAGAACATGACGGTTAAGACGCCGCCCATGCCAATCATACGTCCAACAGACAAGTCGGTACCGGCCAGAATAATGAGTCCCGCGACGCCCAACGAGAAGAATAGACGTGGCGAACTCTGTTCCAGAATGGTTAGAATAACCGGCCAGGTAAAGAGGAATTTGCCATTGGTTGCCGCATAGACGACGGTGACGAGGATGACGGCAAGCAAAATCACGAAATAGAGGCCGTTATTGAAGATGAAATCGCGGAGGCTGAATTTGTAGCGATAATTCTCGAAATGATCCGCGATTTTTTCTTGAATCGGAGCATGGCCATCATAGGCGTCTTTAATCGCGTTGGAACGCTCCAAATAGAGGGAATGGAGGTCATCTTTGTTGTTGGTGACTTTTTCCGAATAAGCGGATTCCGCGTCTTCCTTGGCAAGGGCATAAGCTTTGTGCATCGCGATGGTTTCGCTGCGGATTTCTTCTTTCGAAGCTCCGGCTGCCTTCTTTTCGCGAAGGGCTGCCATACGATTTTGATGTTCTTGTGCCGCTTTGGTCAGTGCTTCTTTGCGAAGGGCCGCCGCGCTTTCTTTTTCCGCTTTGTTAGCGGCTTTCTTTTCGTTGAGGAAGCTTTGATAGCCTTTCTTGGCCGCGACGTAGAAGCTAGCACGTTCTTTGGCGAGTTCTTCTTTTTTCGACGCTTTGACCGCTTTGGCTTCCTCGATCATCTTTTTGTCGCTATCGATGATTTGGGCTTTGGTCTCCTTCGGGATTTGCCGATTGTTGCGGACGCTGCGGATCTCGTTCCCAAGGTCCTTGATTCGCTTCTCGCCGTCTTGGCAAAGCGCATCAATGCGCGCTTGACGCTCGGCGAGGTCTTTTCTCAACTCCTCATAAGCAGGAGAATTGATGTTTTCCATAGCTAAGTTGACTCCTTTATAAGTACTTCGCGCTTAGGCGGAGCAGTTCTTCTTGGTTGGTGGATTTCGTATCCACGATGCCGCTGAGATGGTAATTGCTCATAACGGCAATGCGATTGGTGATGCCAAGAATTTCTGGCATTTCGCTGGAAACGACAAGGCAGGTCTTCCCTTCTTTCGCCAAATTGATGATCAATTGATAGATTTCATATTTGGCCCCGACGTCGATTCCTCGGGTCGGTTCGTCGAGGAGGAGAAGGTCTGGCGTGGTTTCCAGCCATTTTCCAATGATGACTTTCTGCTGGTTGCCGCCGCTAAGAGCCATGATGCTGTCATCGGCTCCCATGCAGCGGGTATGCATCATTTTGATTTCCCGTTCCGTGGCTTCCTTCATTTTGGCATCGCTGATATAGAAACCATTGATGTATTTGCCAAGGCTCGAGATGCAGGTATTGAAGGTGAGGTCTCCACGGGGGAAGAT
The DNA here is from genome assembly GCA_900539595.1 of uncultured Mollicutes bacterium. Taxonomy (GTDB): domain Bacteria; phylum Bacillota_I; class Bacilli_A; order RFN20; family CAG-826; genus Alloenteromonas. The sequence continues at coordinate 57,338 of UQCQ01000011.1, forward strand.
TCCGGATACTTTTCTTTCTTCCGTCAAATAAGCGAAATTGTATTTGATGGCGTCGCTCGCCCCTTTGAAGTGGAGAGGTTTTCCTTTGTAAAGGATTTCGCCGCTACGAATGGTGCGGAGCCCGAAGATCGTTTCCAATAATTCCGTTCTTCCGGCGCCGACAAGGCCATAAATCCCAAAAATTTCTCCTTTTTTCACGGAGAAAGAAACATCGGATAGTTTGGGAGCGTAACGCGTGCAGAGGTTCTTTACTTCGAAGATGACTTCGCCCGGAACATTGTCTACCGGGGGGAAGCGTTGGCTAAGCGAACGTCCGACCATGGCGGAGACGAGTTCTTCCATGTTGGTTTCTTTGGTGGATTTCGTCATGATGAGCTGACCATCACGCAAGACGGAAACTTCGTCGCAGATTTCAAAAATCTCATCCATTTTGTGGGAGATGTAGACAAAGGAAACGCCTTTTTCGCGAAGGTCACTCACAATTTTGAAAAGCTTTTTGACTTCGCGTTCCGTGAGCGAGCTCGTCGGCTCATCCAAAACGATGATTTTGGCGTCGTAGCTAACAGCCTTAGCGATTTCAACCATTTGGCGTTCGCTAACGCTCATGGTGCGCATCACCGCTTTCGGGTTGATGTCCATGTTCAGCCGATCAAAGAGGGCTTTCGCACTCTCTAACATCGCCTTCTCATCCACCATTCCAAAGCGCGTGGGATAACGTCCGAGGAAGAGGTTGTCTAGAATCGTCCGGTCCAAGCATTGGTTCAATTCTTGGTGGACCATCGCAACTCCGTTCTCCAACGCGTTTTTCGGGTCTTTGAAATTCACGTGCTTGCCATCGAGCAATACATCGCCTTCATCCATGCTATAAACGCCAAAAAGGCACTTCATCATCGTGCTCTTTCCTGCGCCGTTTTCGCCCATCAAGCCAAGGACGGTGCCTTTTTTGACTTGGAGGTTAATGTCATGGAGAACGCGGTTTTTTCCGAAACTCTTAGAGAGATGGCGAATCTCCAAGACGTTCGTTTTATTTCCGTCCATAGGGTCTCC
>UQCQ01000012.1 GCA_900539595.1 uncultured Mollicutes bacterium
ATCTTTTTGGTAGGGTGTTTTTTCTAGACTGTCCGAATTACGGGGTCCAGTTTAAATCATGGCATCCCGTTTTTCTTTATTTCTTTTCTTCGTCTTCCTTTTCGTCACGATTCGACTCGTCTTCTTCCTCTTTCTTTTCTTCCCAAGGAAGTGGGTAGAGTTTCCAAGAGGGGTGGAGTTTAGCGACGAAGTCTTTGTCGTGTTGAAGTAAGGCTTTTTCCGAATCGAGGAAGACCTCATCCGTATTTTTAAGGAGTTTGCCTGCTTTATCCAAAGCGTAATTGGATTCCGCTTCGCTTTCTTCGATGCAAGAAGAAATCAGCAAGTAGCAGCGAAGCGCAGGGACGGTTCCAAGATCCGAGATGAATTTCTTCACGTCATCATGGAGCTCTTCGTAATATTTTTTTCCGACGCTCGTTTTGCTAGAGGCCAATAAGAGGGCTAATTTGATGCAAACAGCATCATTGCGGGTAGAAGCGGAAACGCCACGTTCTTGAGCAATGGTTTTATCCAGAATTTGAACGGCTTGGTCAAAATCGCCTTCCCCAATCTTTTTATAGGCGGTCAAGGCATTGAGATAAGCGGTAAAGTCCGTGATGTCATCAAAAACAGGGACTTCGGGGACTTCTCCTCCTTCTTCACGGATTTTTTCGCGAAGGAGCAAATAGTTATAAGGGATGCGGTTTCCTGCATGGGTCATGAGGCTAAGCAAATAGCCGTCGTTCATGGAATCCAAGCGGAAGGGGAAGATGTCATAAAGGTAAATCATGCCCCCGACAGAAATGGTCGTAATGGCAAAGATTTGAATCCAAGCGTTCGCCCCATCGGTTTTCACCCAGTTGGAAGCGAGAGAATTCAAAACCATCATCACAACGACTTCGGCGATGAAGAAGACGATTGGGAGAAAGGTATAGGCCCCTAGGCTTGCTTTTTCCACGTCTTTAGGAGATACGCGGGTTTCTCCGGTCAGCCCATCAAACGAATGGAGTCCGAGGTGTTTCTTGCCCTCTTTGGTTTTGAAGCCCAGTCCCAAAACAACAAAGGACAAGACCTCATAACCACCTACGCGAGCACCAAGCAAGTGCCCTAATTCCAAAAGCAAAGAATTCAAAAGAACGCCGGCGAGCAACGCCAAAACAACAAGAGCCACATAATGGATCGGCAATTTGTTTCCGTAATCCATGACCAAGGGCCGAATCGCGAAAATGCCCACGCACAAAGCCAGGGCAAACATAAATAAATAGACTAAGAAAATAGCAAAGTCGTTCTTTTTCATAAGGATATTCCTCCTTCTTTGCAAAGACTTTCGTAAATCGTCTTCACGTCCTTTTCCTCCAGCGGTTGGGGATAACGACCAACCACACGTGTACCGTTACCTGTTGCTAGAGAGACCAAAGCGGGAACATCCGACAAGGTCAAGCCGACTTCCCCAAAGGAAGCAGGCATGCCAATGGAAGAAAAGAAGTCTTTCATGGCACGGATACCCATTATAGCCGTTTCTTCATCGTTTGCACCTAAAAGCCCAAAGACTTTTTTGGCCAAACGGGCAAATTTGCCAAGATCTTGGTGATAAACATACTTGGCCCAGGCCGGATAAAGCAAAGCAACACCCGCGCCGTGGGTAATCGAAGAACGGTACCCCGACAAGGCGTGCTCAAGGGGATGAACGGAGAAGATCGAAGACTTTCCAATGGAAGTTAATCCGTCATGACTCAAAGAACTATTCAGCATCAACGTTCCCATCGCAGATAAATCCTTGGGGTTTTCCTTCAGTTTTTTTACCGCTTCCATCGTAGAACGGATGAGATCTAAGGCCCAACTATCCGCGAGCTGGTTTTCTTCACTTGGATTAAAATAACGTTCCAAACTATGCATCATGGTGTCGGAAGCCCCGGCAAATACTTGGTAGGATGGAACCGTTAAGGCCCACTTGGGGTTTTCAATCGCGAATACGGGGCGAATAAGGTCGCTATTGAACCCTTGTTTGATTCCCATTTCGTCATCTTGAATCACGCAGGAATTGCTGGATTCGCTGCCGGCAGAAGCAATGGTTAAAATCACGCCAACCGGCATCGTTTTTTCTGGGACAGCCTTTTTAAGATTGAAGTCAAAGGGATCGCCTTCGTAATAGGCCCCTACCCCAATGGATTTGGCCGTGTCGATGACAGAGCCACCGCCAACGGCAAGCAAGAAATCAATCTTTTTTTCTTTCACTAGCTTTAACGCTTCGCGGACGAAGGAAGCCGTGGGGTTAGGACGCACGCCGCCTAAAGCAACAAATTCAACCTGAGATTCCGTTAATGAACGGACAACAATGTCGTAAAGGCCGGAACGCTTGATGGAGCCTCCGCCATAAAGCAACAAGACGCGTTTTGTCCCATAATCTTGAAGCAATTTACCCACTTCTTTTTCTTGATCCTCGCCAAAAAGGATGCGAGTGGGATTTCTGAAATCAAATTTCATTCCACGCCCCCTTCTTCTTTTTTGGATAGTTCCATTACGGCAGGAAGCATGGTGGCAATGGATAAATCAATAAAAGAAGTCATCGCTTTCTTAAAGCTTTCTGGGGATAAACGCGGGTTTTTAAAACAATAGCCAAATTCGTCTGCGACGATATGGGAATACCTTCTCGCCGCATCGCGGATTCCGGCTTTCTTGATGCCGATTTTCTTATCCTTGCTCCAAAGGGCGAAGAGGGTCGCATTGATTTTTCCGAAGATGAAATCGTCGGTAAAATCACGGGCTGCGGAGTTATAGGTGCTGCGAAAGAAAGAGAAATTCTCATACACGTAGTCGCTGAATGCGATCAAAACCCCTTTCACGGTTTTGGCATTTTCCGCTTCGCTTAAATCTTCGTTGAGGAAAATAGCGGCAATCAAATCGTAGATGTCTTGATAGTGATAATAGAAGGTTTGGCGGTGCACTCCGCACTTCTTGCAAAGCGCCGTGACATTGATCTCCTCCAAGCGCTTCGTCTTCATCATTTCTTTCAGGGCTATTTTAAATTTGGCTTCCGTCACCATGTTTTTCGTCTCCCTTTGGTTTTTCTTCGCTTTCTTTGGTTTGGCCTTTGGAGCGAAGGATTAAATAGTCGAGTAAATAGTAGGTGCCGATGCTGATTAGAGAGACCGCAGTCAAGGCAATGGGGAACCCCCAGTTAATGCCTTCATAAGACAATGCGGTGATTTTCCCACCGTTAAAGGCGTCCGAAATCACGATGATCGCGCCTAAAGCCAACGAGCCAAGGAATACCACCAAGCGGTATTTGGTGAAGGGAATGCAAATACGGAACAAAACGGCATAGCTAAGCAAGGTGAAGGCAATCACGGACATGCAGCAAGCCACCTTGAAGGCGGGGTCACTTCCCGGGGAGAAATCGGTATAGGATTTCGTCCAAACGGAATAAAGGAGCAAGGGGAGCAAGGCGGCAACCGCCTCCGAAAGCCCCGCAGGGCCCGAATGACGGAAAATATTGCCCATAAAAGTGCCTTTCAAGCGATCGTCCGAGGGCTGTAAGGCCAAGAAGAACGCCGGCACGCCAATCGAGAAGATTTCCCAAACAAGCATATTGGCGGTAGAGAAGGGATAGGTACGTCCACCCGCCCACATGGAAATCATGAATAGGACCGTGATGAAGAAGGCGAAAAATGTTTTGCTCAAGAACAAGGAGCAGGAACGTTGAAGGTTATTGATGACGCGTCTTCCCTGACGAACAACATCCGGAAGTTTGGAGAAGTCGTTGTCCATGGACACCAAATGGCTGACGTTTCTTGCCGCCGAAGAGCCACTGGCCATGGCAATGGAACAATCCGCGACTTTCAAAGCCAAAATATCGTTGACGCCGTCGCCTGTCATCGCGACTTTGTGATCCTGTTCTTTTAAAGCGGTAATCAACGCCGCCTTTTGCTCCGGGTTGGTGCGGCCATAAACGGCATATTTACCAGCTAATGCTTTCGTTTCTTCAATGCTTTTCCCATTTAAAGAAATGGCTTTGTCCGCGTTCTTAACGCCGACTTGTTTTGCGATTTCTGATACGGTAAGGGGATCGTCGCCACTAATAATGTTGACGGTCACATCGTTTTTCTGAAACCAGCTAATATTGGCTGCCGCATCTTCTTTGATGTGGTCGGATAGCGCAATAACCGCGCAAATCTCCATTCCTATCGGCGCCCTGCCTTGAAAGATGGGGTCCGAGCTACGAGCAACAATAAGCAAGCGGAATCCGCGAGCCCGATATTCCGAGAGCAACGCTTCCGCTTCGCTTTTGTCCTTGGTAGGAACAAACCCATACGCGCCGATGCAATAGGAAGCTCCGTCTTTCATCGTCACTGCACTATATTTGGTTTCGGAATCAAAAGGCAAAACATCGTGGCAAATGCGGTCACAATCTTCTCCAAAATATTGCCGCAAAGCAACAGCTGTGGGATTTTCGTCGTGGGTATAATGCAAAACGGGGCGGACCATGGCGGCAATATCTTCTTCTGTATACCCTTTTAATGGGCAAACCTTGAACACGCTCATTTTGCCATCCGTAAGGGTGCCAGTCTTGTCTAAACACAAGGTATCCACACGAGCAAGCATTTCAATGCAATAGAGTTCCTGAACGACCATGCGCTTTTTCGAAAGAGAAACTACCCCTGCCGCCAAAGCCAAAGAAGTGAGAAGGAACATGCCGGCCGGGAGCAAAGCAACCATCGATCCCGATACACTGGAAATGGCTTCGGAATCAAAGAAAAAATCGCCCCATCCTTTCCCTTGGAATCCATAAGTAAGGTAGGTGCAAAGTCCAGTAAACAAGGCAAAAACGCCTGTAAACATCATAAAGGTTCCCACCGAACGGCGAATTTCACTTTTTGGGCGGGAGAAAGCGCTGGCCTCGTGTTCCAAAGATTCCGCGTAATTGGCACTGCCGACTTTGATCACTTCGGCACGAACGGAGCCTCTTTTTAAAAAGGTGCCGGAGAGCAAAAGATCTCCCGGCTCTTTTTTCACGGAAAACGATTCCCCGGTGATTAAAGATTCATCGGCAAAGCATTTTCCTTCGCGAACCTTTGCGTCCGCGATAATTTGGTCGCCGGCTTTTAGAATCACTATATCGCTCAAGACAATTTGATCGGCGGCAAGCATTTGCTCTTTGCCATTACGCACAACGGCGGCACGAGGGCTTGTAACAACGGAAAGATGATCCACCAAATGGCGGGCGCGGATATCTTGAATCAAGCCGATCGCCATGTTGGCGAAAAGAATCAGCATGAAGAAATAATGGGACCAGCTAAGCCCAGCGACGAGCATCAAGATAAAAACCAAAAAGAGGATGATGTTAAAGAAATTAAAAACGTTGTCGCAAACGATTTGCCAATACGTTTTCGTGGGATGGCGCCTAGTAGTGTTGAGAAGTCCTTCGCTTTTCCGCTTACTAACTTGCGTCTCGTTTAATCCAATGGCAGGATCCACATCAAAAGGCTCCGCAGAAGCGATGTATTCCTCGATTTGCTGAACTTTTTTCCTTCCCATGCGACCCTAAAGATTTTTATCTTTCTCGATTTAAATAAATCGACGTAAATATTATACGGCTGAATAATACCACAAATGAAAGATATAAGCGAAACAAAATGAGAAAATCTTTACATTGTCTAATCGGTAACTATGTCAATGATTGGAATAAAATTATAGCTCATTCTTCTTTCGAAGCGTATGAAAAAAATTCTTTAAAAGCCGTTCAGATTCTTGGCTTTTCTCTCCGCGGTAGACAAGGAGTTCTCCCTTTGTGAGGAGCCCATATTTAGAAATCGCTCCATCGTCAACATTATCCGCGCCATAAACAAGAGTAGAAATGCGGCTTTGCAAAATGGCCCCTGCACACATCAAACAAGGCTCTAACGTAACGTAAAGGGTGCAGCCCTCTAGGCTCCACGAACCCAACGCTTGTCCCGCTTGTTTCAAGACTTCAATTTCGGCATGGCTGGAAATGTCGTTTTTGGCTTCGCGATGATTATGACCTTTGGCTAAAACCTGACCTTGGCGAACCAAAACCGCCCCAACGGGGGTTTCGCCTTCTTCAAATGCTTTTCGGGCTTCTTCTAAAGCCAAGTCCATGAAATCCATAAGAGAAAAACCACCGCACAGGAGCAGATGGTTTAAGGCTGCTTGGTTCCCCACCTGACCTGGTTCGCCGCCCGTTCCTCGCGATGGCTTCATCATTATAAAGGCTTCCAAAGAAAAAGCCACCGGAGAACAACCGGTGGCACGAGTTTTAGTTTCTTATTCTCTCGCAGGTCCGTAAGCGGAATAGACAGCACTTAACGGAGCATTGTTAACGATACGATCAATGCATTCGGCAAGCATATTGGCAAGGGTAACAACCTTGACCAATTTCAGTTCGCGGAATTCCGGAGTAAGGGGGATTGAATCCGTAACGATGATTTCTTCAAACGGTCCGTTCTTCATCAAATCGTAGCAGGGTTTGCTGAATACGGCGTGCACAGCGGCTAATTGAACGCCCGTCGCACCAGCATCCAAAAGGGCTTTGGCCCCGATGCAAGCGGATTTTCCAGTATCGACCATGTCGTCGATCATGATGCAACGTTTTCCCACAACGTCGCCGATGATGTTCATGGCTTCGGGTTCCAAATTGTTGGAACGGCGTTTATCGATAATGGCAAGCGGGGTATTAAGGATTTCCGCTAAAACGCGGGCGCGGGCAACGCCTCCATGGTCGGGGGAAACAACGACAACATTGGAGAAGTCTTTTTGTTCCAATTGGATTTGTCTAGCAAGAAGAGGGACGGCATTTAAATCGTCCACCAAGCAAGAGAAGAATCCTTGGATTTGGGCAGCGTGGAGGTTGCAAGTGACAACGCGGTCCACACCAGCAGTCGTCAACAAGTGAGCGACAAGAGCGGAGGTAATCGGCTGACGCGGTTTGGCTTTACGGTCTTGTCTAGCGTAGCCGAAATAAGGAACGATTAAATTGATTTCACGAGCAGACGAACGGCGAAGAGCATCAATGAAGATTAAAACTTCCATCAAGTTCTCGTTTACCGGCGGGCAAGTCGATTGAACAATGAAGACTTGTTTGCCGCGAACCGTGTCAATCGGCTCGACAATAGTTTCCCCAGAAGGGAATTTACGAATGGAGCGTTCACCGAGTTTTACGTGAAGCAAGTCAGCGATGGACGAAGCTAAATCTTCGTTGGCCGACAATGAGAAGACGACGGCGTTTTCGTTAAGCATGGTTACCTATTCCTCCTAAGTTGGGGTTAGCTCAATGCAGTACAACATGATAATACGAATCCCGACATTTTTGGGCACGAATCGAACGAAACATAAAGAAAAGTTCATGCGGCATCAAAAAAATGCAAGCACGTAATTCTTTCATGCCTTAAAATAATTTCATGACAATTAAAGAATTGATGGCCCACGTGCATGCAACAAGAGAAAAAGCCATTGAGATGGTTTTGAATTCCGTGGAATCTTCCGTGAAAACAAGCGAATTTCTAAATCATGAACGGGACAGCGTTTGTTCCACCCAAGAGGAAAAGGACGAATGGGACTTGGCTTTTATTCATCAAAAAGAAGGAATCGAAGCCGTTAAAGCCTTAATTGAAGAGGCCAGAAAAAATCGTTCTGCCCATCAAGAAGGCTCTTCCAGTCCCTCCATTTAATTTGGAAGTTCTTTTAAGGAGACAATCATCGTCGCCTCCGTTCTCAAGGACGCGGACAAACGGTCCGGATCCTCATATTCGTCATGGATGCAATAGTCTGCGTCTATGGGTTTACGGGCGACAAAATAACCTTTTTTTATGAGCTCGTCGACCATGTCGGCAGCCTCTTGTCCTTTTTCTTGCACAGCAGAGGTAAAGAAAACGCGCTTGCCCATTCCTTCGTTAGCATAACGTTCTAAATAAGTGGCATCGCAAAATAATTGGCGGCATCGACTTTGGAAAAGGTCCTTCAAATAAGCGCGGCAATCTTGCACGTAAAGGCTATAGTCGTGGCGGAATTTATACTGGGCGGACAAGTCTCTTGCATCCACATTTTCATAGAAGGAATCCAAGAGGAATACAAAGGATTCGCGTGACTTCATTAAAAGGGTTTTTGCATCGATATTTTTTGCTTTGCAGTAGAAAAAGAAGGATTTTGCACTCATTTTCGCATCGTCCAATGAACTATGTGGCGTCAGACCGTCATCATAGGGGGTTCCGTTACTAAACATCTCATACGCCTTTTCCAATTTGATTTGGCGGTGAGCAATCGGGGTATACAGTTTTTGCACGTCAAACGCGCCACGGAGCTCGAGACGTTTTCCATAACGGTTGAAGGAATAATCCAAGAAACGAAGATCATTTAAAACCGCATATCCTGCAGCCAAAGTATGAGAATCCAACAGGAGAGATTCAATCTTGGAGAGGACTTGCCCAAAGGAGGGGGCTTGGCGATAAGCCCAATAGTCGTTCGCCTCATATTTTAGGTGTAGCTCATCCCCTGGGCGCAAAAGTTTGAATTCGAATTCCTCACCAACCCCAGGGTTTACCAAAATTTCCTCTTCCTTGAGGATATTTCCATTCAAATCGGTGATGCAATAAGAAAATTCGCAAATTTTTCCTTCGCCTCGATCACAATTCGAACACTCAATATCGAAAAAGAGCAATTGGTCTACTTCTTCCAAACTGGAATGGTGAACCAAACGATGAATCAGGGATTCTTCATATACTCCACCCACATGATAATCCCTTTGCCTTGGAAGGCAGCGGCAATTATCAAAATAAGGATCATTAAGAACTTCGCTAGGGACTGCCTGGCCGTAATCGCAGGCATATTCAAACAATTTTTTCGCCATAAAGGCCATTGAAGTCGCATCCACGTCCTGCTTCTTTTCATGGAAAACGCGCCACCAAGCATCGCGAATATCCATTTCCACAAAGCCGTATGTAATGCCTTGGAATTCATTAACGTCGAAGGTCTCTAAGCCTTCAAAAGGATAGGAAGCAAGCTTGGCTTCTAGGTGCAGAATAGCGTTAAGGATTTTCCCATTATAGGAAAGCAATACAGCATCCGGTTCCGAAGATGCCTTTCGTAAAGAAAGGAAAAAAGAGGATGGATTAGTAAGAGGAGTAAGACAAGATTCAGCAATTTTTTCCCCTCTCAAATTCCATTTTTGGATGCAAAGTCCTACGAGACGAGTTTGGTTATCAACTGTTTTGGTTTGATAACCGATATAGCAAAAATAACGCATGGAACCATTTTCCTCCCCTCCCCCTTCTTCGGGCAATAGCAGATCCTTTTGGGTACAAAAAAAGTCGCGCATGGCGACTTTGGTTATCGTTAGAAGAATTAGAACTTCTTACGACGGGCCATCTTGGATTTCATGGCGCGCGCAAGGCCTGGCTTAAGGTAGGCTTCGCGTTTGCGGCATTCGAGAAGGATGCCACTCTTGTTAACGCCACGTTTGAAGCGGCGCATCGCGTCATCGATGGTTTCGCCCTCACGGACAACAACTTTCACGGACATTTCGCACTCACCACCTTTCTGCTCAGTGCTGTTGTAATTTACTCTTTTTCTAGGGGTGTGTCCACCCCTTTTCTAGGCTTTCTTAACGAATCAGCCCATGAAGGCGGCAAAGTTCCTCCAATTGGTCTAAATAAGTGTTAAGCATGACCTTGCTGAGTTCGGGATCTGTTTTATCGTTATATTGTTTTAACACCGCGTGAATTTCATCGAAATTCATTGGAGAAATCCATTTCGAACCCTTCTCTTTATAAAGATCCAAAATCTCGATGGAATCTAATTTCTTAACCGTTTTATCTTCGCCATGTTCTTCTTCATACAGGGAATAAAGACGCTCGCCAATACGCAAATAGGCATTCTTCGATAACAATGGGGTAGCAGCCATGGAAGGCCTCCTTTTTTTGTCATTGTACTCCTTGCTTTTGCCAGGGCGAAACATTGTTTTTGGTTTATAATGCAAGGCGAGGAAAAACTTATGACCGACGAAGAAATGATGGATGTCTTGCGTAAATTCAATCAGGACCGTGATTGGGATCAGTTCCATAGTGGTGAAAACTTAGCCAAGAGTATCTGCATCGAAGCGGCCGAATTATTAGAAGTTTTCCAATGGGATTCCAAAGAAAAATCCATCGATAAGGTCAAAGAAGAATTGGCGGATGTCCTCACTTATTGTTATATGATGGCGGATCATTACCATTTAAACGTCAAAGAAATCATGATGGATAAGATGCGAAGAAACGAAGCAAAATACCCACCGAATCTATGCCGAGGATCCAATAAAAAATACAACGAACTTCACGATAAAGGCGAAGATTAATTTATTTCAGCGATTTTCCGGAATATCGTGATCTAAATAATAGCGGTGCTTCGTACGGTACATGTTCGAGTCCGCCTCTTCGATCGTTTCCAAAACCGTTTTTTCGCCTGGTTTGCAGGTAGCATAGCCATAAGAAATAGTCGGCATCATAGGATCCGTCTTTCTTTCGCTTTCCAGGGCCGTGTCAAACATGGCTAACGCCATCGGCAGTTCTTCTATCGCCTCTCCTCCCCATTCTAGGAAAGCAGTCACCATCACGATGCAAAAGGGACAAACATCATTCTTCTTTGCGGTGTAGGCAAGGCACGGCTTCCTGCACTCAGCAAGGCGCAAAAAAACCATCATGCCTGTGGATACGCAAATTAATGCGGTGTAATAACCAAATTCAGGAGTCATCTTATCTTTTTCCTATGTTCATTACGCTCTAAAAAGCGAGACAAAACCTCAAAATAGCATCGGGAATTCTCAAAATAAGTCATGTGTCTTGCCTCGGGAATCTCATCCTTTCTTTCGTCGTATTCGCCAAAGCATCGTACATGGCTTCGTTTACCGTTTTATCCGATTCGTCCTTTTTGCCAAAAAGAAGAAGGACGGGTAGGCGAATTTCTTTTAATTGCGTCGTGATTCCATAGTCTTTGAAGTTGCCAAGCGGTTGAAACTCACTAGGACCCCAAGCGGTGTTATAAGCGACATTTCCCAGATTTTTCTTTCTTCTCAGGCATTCAGGGACGTTTGGGTCGTCCTTAGAATAATCCGAAACGGTCATCTTCAAATAACGATCCAAGGCTTTTTGAAATTTTGGAGCGGTGTAGTCGTTATTCTTTTCTGCTTCTCCAATGGCCTTTTGATCTTCTTTACTCATGGAGCGAATCTGACGATGTGTTTCTTCTTTCCATAACGAAGCAGAAGATAACCTCGAAGATAAAATTAGACTTTTCGCCCCTTTAAACCCGGTTTTCAAGCAATAAAGCTGAGCAAGCATTCCGCCCTAAGAGTGACCCAATAAATGAAACTCGTCTAATCGAAAATAACCGATAAGGTTTTGAAGTTCATCGATCCAAGTATCCGAGCAATAAAGTTCTGGTTAGTCGTTGGGGATTGATGATAGCCCACAGCCTATTTGGTCATACATGATGACGGACCGATCAGAAGAAAATGCGAAAGTATCAAACAATTCAAACGTAGAACCCGATCCGCCATGAAACAATAGTAAAGGCTTCTTTTTCCAATCGGGATTCGCGATTCTGCAATAAGTAAGGTATTCCTTGTAAGGAACCTTTATTTCTTCGACCTGCATACCCCTGTTAGCAAAAGCCTGCCCAAAAAGGCAGGCATAAGGCTATTCCTCTTTTTTTATGCTTTCTGCGATGGCAGAAGCAACTCCACCAAGTTTCCCTAGTTCATTAGGAAGGAAGATCTTTGTTGCTTTCCCGTCGGCCACCTCTTTCAAAGCTTCATAGCCCTTAATCGTCAGGACGGCTTTATCCGCACCGGCATCCTTAATCGCTTTGATACCATCGGCCTCCGCTTGGCGGACCATGCGGATACCATCGGCCTCCGCCTTTTTCATGTCTACCAATTTTTGGGCTTCACCTTCCGCACGACGGATGGTCGATTCTTTTTCCGCTTCTGCGTTAAGGATCATGGATTCCTTGTTACCTTCGGCAATGAGGATAGCGGACTGCTTTTGTCCTTCAGCGAGTAAGATTTTTTCGCGTTTTTCGCGTTCTGCACGCATCTGACGTTCCATCGCTTCTTGGATATCCTTCGGCGGGAGGATGTTTTTCACTTCAACACGAGTGACTTTAATTCCCCACGGGTCGGTTGCCGCATCCAAAATTCCGCGGATTTTTTCATTAATTACGTCACGACTTGTCAACGTTTCGTCCAAATCAAGCTCACCGATAACGTTGCGGAGAGTGGTCGCCGACAACAATTCGATCGCACGAATCGGGTCTGCAACGCCGTAAGCAAATAGCTTCGGATCAGTCACATAAAAGAAAACAACCGTATCGATTTGCATCGTGACGTTATCTTTGGTGATGACGCTTTGAGGCGGAAAGTCCGCAACATGTTCCTTCATGTCAATGCGGTGAGCCAAGCGATCCAAAAAGGGTACCTTGAGGTGAAAGCCGGTATCCCAAGTTGTCCGATAAGCACCGAAACGTTCCACGATTCCTTTCTCGGTTTGGCCGATAATACGAATCGAAGAGAAGAAAATAATCATCAATAAGATAAAAAACACGAGTACGACAATTAACACAATTCCCCAGGCTGGCATAGTCAGTCCTCCTTTTCCACAATCAACTTATTCCCCGAAACAGCAACCACGTGCACGTGTTCTCCTTCGGATATAGATATTTTCTCATTAACCGAAACGGCCGTCCATATCGCCCCGCGCAACTCGACTTCGCCGACATTCCACTCGTCGGTTCCTAGTTTCATGATGCCTTTCGAGCCGATTAACGCATCCACATTAGTCGGAGTACGTTTCCTTCTTTGAAATCGCGTCAAGAAAGGACGGATCGCAAAGAAAGCGATAAGGCTAATAGCAAAGAAAATAATCACCTCGCCCCAATAAGGAAGGCCCGGAATAAAGCTGCAGCCCAAAGAAACAAGCGCTCCCGCGGCAAACCATATCGAAACCAGCGCTTCCGTTGAAGCCTCTAAAATCAAACTAAGAACAAACATGCCCAGCCAAACAAGCCACATCCATTGTTCCATGTTAGTTACCTCCAAAATTACTATACGGCAAATGGGAAAACCAACAAGAAAAATAACACGATCATTTGCAAAATTTTCTTTTTTTGCATCCTTATTCCCGTTTTATAATTATAGGAAAATGAAACAACAAAAAGATCAATTCAACCCAGTTAAAGCCAGCAACACTTGGAAAAAAGTCTCTTGGATCTCCATGATACCAATCATGATTTGTTTTATCCTCATGCCAATTCTAATTTTCACCGGGCACGGGGAGTGGTCCTTCCTTGTATTTTGGATCGCCTTTGGCTTTACGGTCGTCTTCATTGTCATTTCTTGGATATTCCGTTTTAAAATGGCCATCAAAATGAAGGATGCTACGCCTCCCATTAACCCCGCCTCAACCCCCGATCACACAATGGCAACTTATCAAAACCAAGAACGAAAGTCCCTTCGCGAACAGCAAAACGACTATCTCGCTCGACAAGAAAAATATCACGATGCCGACGAACACCGTAATGCAGAAAAACCAATGGAAACCATTGTCTGCCACCGGTGTGGTTACATCAACCAACCGAATGCTTCTTTCTGCAGTCAGTGTGGTGAAAAATTAGACCCAACAAAGCACTAAATCGCTTCTTCAAATTGGATTTTGAATTCTTCTGATCCTTCTATAGCAACAGAAATCGTCCATCTTTCATAATAGCCGGTCACGACAAAATAATCGCGACCTTTATAGTTGGACGGTCCTTTTTTAAAAGGTATATCCAGCAAAGGCGCACCCGAAAGGCCCGTTCCTTCCGCTTTGCTAAGCGCTTCTTTTCTCGTCCAGCAAGCAATGGGGTCCTCGTTTGCGATCACCTCGCCAAAAACACTTTGTTGGAAGCCAGGGGTCATGTTTCTTTCTCCCTCGATATCTACACCGCATTCTTGGTCCGCAACAACAATCACGGAAGCGTCTTTCGTGTTGGATAAATTAAAGAAACAGCCGTCTTGGTAAGGCTTTCCGTTTGAGCCATAAAAAAGAGGGTTGTTCGGCGTAAATTTCTTAAGCAAATAAGTTTTTGCAACGGAAGGCAGGAATGTTGCTTTTCCTCCATACGTTTCCTTCAACGCCGAATATTGTTCCTCCCCAATGAATGTGGCAATTTTTAATTGGGAGGCCGCTAGATTTTCATGAGGTAAAACATAAACCGTAATTGTTTTCATTGTGCTTCTTCTTTTGGATGGCGCACGCAAGAGGTTTCTCCATTTTGTTTCACGATTGTTTCACTGGGGTAAGTCCCGCGAATGGAAGCAAGGGGGTAAACTCGGCAATTTTTCCCAAGCAAGGTTCCGGGATTTAAAACAGCGTTGCAACCAACTTCCGTGAAATCGCCGACAACGGCCCCCATTTTATTGAAGGGTAAAATCCTTGCATTTTCGCCATATTTAATTTTGATTGGGCCGTGATCTGCGCGGAAATTGCTAGTTATTGCCCCAGCGCCAAAATGAACGCGATACCCTAAAATAGAATCTCCAACGTAGTTAAAATGCGGAATCTGAACTTCGTCAAAAAGGATGGAATTTTTAACCTCGGTGCAATGGCCAATGACAACGTTTTTTCCTGCAAGAACATTGCCACGAATATATGCACCGGGTCGAACTTCGCACCCGGGACCAAGAAGCAAAGGGCCAATTAAGACCGCGCTCTTATCGACGATTGTATTTGGATGAACCCAACACTGAGGTGCAATTTCTTGGTATTGAGAAAGGTCAAGATTTTGAATTTGTTGGATCAAAAAGTCGTGAATATTTGGAATGGCCTTGAGTAGGGGTTGAGAAAAAAGAAAACCCTCCGCCAAGGTATGACCTGTCGCAAAGAATTTTTCGAAAGAAACGAAGTCAGCGCTCCAATCATCCATAACTCAATTACTCACCTTTGAATTGATTTTGCGTGGTTTTTTATTGGGCAGTGAAGTCATAAAGGTATCGATAAACGTCCTTTAAAGAGGGGTAGAGTTTTTTATAGGCGTTTTGATATAGACCCTCATAGATTTCAACGTTCTCCGGGTTAGGGACAAATGTCTTCTCCTCATGAACCATCGCTTTGACCGCTTCGTCAGGGTCTTTAAATTCCCCCGCGGCCAAGAATCCGGCAATCGCCGCACCAAGGCTAGAGGTTTCGTGCGTTTGCACTCGGGAAACGGGAAGATTGAAAATATCCGCCATAATCTGACAGATTTCATCGCTTTGCGCGCCGCCGCCAGAAATACGAATTTTGTGAATGCGATCGCGACGTTTCAGCTGTTTGCGGATGCCATCCAAGGAATAGCGAAGTTCGTATCCAATCCCTTCAATAATGGCGCGGTAAACATGATCCCTAGTCGTGTAATCGGAAAACCCAATAATTGCCCCCTTGACTTGAGGACGGTCCAAAAGCGGCCCCCAAAAGGGTTGAACAATCAAACCATCGCTTCCAACGGGAATGTTTTTTAAACGGCTGTTATAGGTTTCGGGGTTCGTCTCAACAAAATAGTCTTCGATTTTTTCACGTCCAAATTCTTTTAAATACCAATTTACCATCCAAAACCCACGATAAATTTGAATATCCACGTTATAGGAGTTTGAAATCACGTTCGCGTAGCCAGGTAAAAACCGAACAGGCTCGGTGTAATGGGGGGTCGTTGTTTCAATAGAGCAAGCCGTTCCAAGCGAAACGGCCGCCATGGTGGTATCCACCACTCCGGCGCCTAACGTTTCGCAGCTCTTATCCGATCCGCCGGCAAATACTTTCAACCCGACGGGAAGCCCCGTTTCCTTCGCGGCTTGTTCGCTAATTTGGCCCAAAACCCCTCCAGGCGGAACCAAATCGCACAACTGGGACTTTTTAACGGAAAACACCATGCCTTTAAAGTGCTTGGTTGGTTTTTTGTACCAAGTGCCTTTTTTGGTATCGACGGGATAATGACCGGTATAGGAGCAGGCGGTATCCTTTAATTCACCCGTTAAACGATAAATAAAGAAGGTAGATACCGAGACGTATTTATCGCACTTCTCGAAATTTTCCGGTTCGTTCTCTTTAATCCAGTTCATCACGGAACGGCGACGATTCATTTTGATGACGTAATCCATTCCAACCAGTTTAATGGCAAAACGGTTGAACAAAGGAAGGGGGTCTTCGCATTTGGCCATGCGGGAATCGAGCCATAGAATCATGGGACGAATCACCTTACGTTCTTTATCCAAAAGGACCGCAGAATCACGGAAACAATCCACCACAATGCCTTGGACGCGTTTTATTTCTTCTTGATGACTTTCCACCAAGCGTTTACAGGCAACGCATAAATAATCGTAATAATCATTTGGATCCATTTCGGCATAACCAGGTTTTGGGGAAAAATAGGCGGGTTGATAGGTTTCTTTTTCCATTCCCACACACTCCCCCTTTTTGTTGAAAAGGGAGGCTCGGACGGACTGGGTTCCGAAATCGAAAGTAAGAATCAAGGGATCGTTTTGCTTCATAACGCTTCTCATTCTACTCTTTTTAACAAAATGTCGGAAACATCGATGTGTTCCCTACTCATTTTGAGCCCGTTTTAAGGTATGATGAGGACATGAAAGCCTTACTTTACTGCGCCGCCTACAAAAAAGACTTCGCCACACCGGGATATGGTGTCGCGAAATGGGATACCCCAATTCTTGGAAAGCCACTTTTAAAATGGCAAACTGAATCTTTGTTGCATAATGGTGTCGACCATCTTTTTATCGCGTGGCCAAAGAAAGCTGATGTCCCTGATTTTTTAGCAGGAAACACACAGGTCTCGCTTCTTTTGCTCGATAAGCCAAAGGGAAATGCCGGTGCAATCGCGTCTTTGGCTGAACTAGACGAAGACCTCCTCTATGTCCCAGGGGATTTGTTTTTAGACGTCGATCTTCACCGTTTTCTTAAATTTCATAAAGAAAAGGGCGCGATGATTTCCGCGTTTGTTCACCCCGAACCCCACCCAGAACAAAAGGACGTCCTTATCGTCAAGCCAAACGGTCGGGGATTCGTCGTTCTGCCAAAAGAAACCTCTGCAGCCAGAGATTTTGCCTACAGAAACATCATTCCCACCGATTTAGCCATTGTGTCGGGAGACTTTTTATCGACTTATGATCCTGACGACATTTGCCCACTGAACTTCCGGGACGATGTTTTTGCCCCTACGCTGGCTATTGAAGGCCTATACGCGTATCACTCAAGCGAATACGTTGTCAAAATGGAAGATCGACTAAGCATAGAAAAAGTAACAAACGACGTTTCCAAAGGAATTCCAGAACGCAAAAACCTCAAGAATCCTCAAACCGCCTTTTTCTTAGACCGTGATGGCACCCTCAACGTCTTCGGCGATTTTGTCGTGAAAGCCGAGATGCTCCACCTGATTCCCGGAGCAGCGAAAGCCGTTAAGAAAATTAACGACTCTGGTTATCTAGCCGTTTGCATCACCAATCAGCCGATTGTCGCTCGTGGCGAGACCACCATGGGGGAATTGCAACGCATTATGGCCACGCTAGAAATGGAGTTAGGCAAGGAAGGGGCTTATTTAGACGGCATTTACTTCTGTCCTCACTTCCCCATCAAGAAAGAGCAATCTGTCGCGGAATATACCAGGGAATGCGATTGCAGAAAGCCGAAAATTGGCATGTTGTTAAAAGCCAAAAAAGACCACAACATCAACTTTGAATCCTCGTGGTTTATTGGGGACACCACTCAAGATGTCCAAACAGCCAAAAATGCCGAAACCCACTCCGTCTTGCTTTTAGGCGGCGACCCTCACCCCTACGCAAAATACCCGGACGCAAAACCCGATTTTATCGTGGGCAACCTCGCGGAAGCTGTAGAAAAAATCGATATCCTTCGTTAACGAAGGCCATATAACACAAAAATTAACGATAAAGGGAATCTTTTCTATATTAAGAACCCTTTTACCTATGGTAAGATACTACCCGTCGGGGCTAGTGCCCCACTAATTGTCATTAGGAGGAAAAAATGGCAGAGAAAAAGTACGTATATTCCTTCAAAGAAGCTCACGCCGCTAAAGTCGGCAAAGAGATCCTTGGTGGAAAGGGCTTTGGTCTTGCCGAGATGACTGCCGCTGGGATCAACATCCCCGCTGGTTTCACCATCTCCACCGAAGCTTGCACCCTCTACTACGATTCGGGTAAGAAGATCCCCGATTTCGTCTGGGAGGACATCGTGAAACATGTTCACGAAATGGAAGAAGTCAACGGAAAGAAATTCGGCGGCGGAGAGGGCATGCCTCTTCTCGTCTCGGTTCGTTCTGGTGCTCGTCAATCCATGCCGGGTATGATGGACACGATCCTCAACCTCGGAACCAACGATACCACCGTTGAAGAACTCGCGAAGGCTTCCGGCAACGAACGTTTTGCTTGGGACTCCTATCGTCGTTTCCTTTTGATGTATACCAACATCGCCAAAGGACATCCGCGCACCGAAATGGACGCGATGCTCGACAAGATCAAGGAAGAAAACGGTTATAAGCTCGACACCGAAGTCACTTCGGATCAACTTAAGACCCTCGTTGGCGAATACAAAGCCTACTACAAGAAGACCTTTGGGGAAGATTTCCCTCAAGATCCGTATGTCCAACTCAAAGAAGCGGTTGCCGCCGTTTTCCGCAGCTGGGACAACCCCCGTGCCAACATCTATCGTCAAATGAACGGCATCCCCTATGAATGGGGCACCGCCGTCAACGTCCAAACGATGGTCTTCGGCAACATGGGCGAAGATTGCGGCACTGGTGTCGCGTTCTCCCGTGACCCGTCCACCGGTGAAAAGAAAGTCTACGCCGAGTTCCTTCCGAACGCCCAAGGCGAAGACGTCGTCGCTGGTATCCGCACTCCGCTTCACATCGACGAACTCGAAAAGCGCATGCCGGAAGTCTACAAACAGTTCATGGAAACCATCAAGCGCATGGAAACCTATTTCCACGATATGCAAGACATGGAATACACCATCGAACACGGCAAACTCTTCTTCTTGCAAACCCGTAATGGCAAGCGCACGGCCCACGCCGCGTTGAAGATTGCTTGCGACCTCGTCGACGAAGGACTCATCGACGAAAAGACCGCGGTCTGCCGCGTCGAGCCGAAGCAACTCAATGACTTGCTCCACCCGACCTTCGACGAAAAAGATCTCAAGGCTCATGACCCCGTCATCAAAGGCCTCCCCGCTTCCCCGGGCGCTGGCACTGGTGCGATCGTCTTCACCGCTGAAGAATGCAAAGCCTGGCACGACGCTGGAAAGAAAGTCGTCCTTGTCCGTGCTGAAACTTCTCCGGAAGACATCATCGGTATGGTCAATTCCGAAGCCATCCTCACCGCTCGCGGCGGTATGACCTCCCACGCTGCGGTCGTTGCCCGTTCCATGGGTAAATGCTGCGTCGCTGGTGCGACCGAAATCGTTGTCAACGAAGAGGAAAAGACCCTCAAAGTTGGTGATAAAGTCTACCACGAAGGCGACGTCCTCTCCGTCAACGGTTCCACTGGTCTCGTCTATGAAGGCGAAATCAAGATGGTTCCCGCCAACCTCGGTGGCGACTTTGGCCGCTTGATGGCTTGGGCTGACAAATATCGTCGCCTCAAAGTCCGCGTCAACGCCAATACCCCCGACGATGCCCACAACGGCCGCAACTTCGGCGCTGAAGGTATCGGTCTCTGCCGTACCGAACGTATGTTCTTCGCTCCGGAACGCATCATCAATATGCGTGGCATGATCCTCTCCGACACGACCGAAGAGCGCGAAGCCGCTTTGGAACGCATCCGTCCGTTCCTCATGAGTGACTTCTACGAAATGTATATGGCGAACCCCGATTCGATGGTTAACATCCGTCTTCTCGACCCGCCTCTACACGAATTCCTCCCGGAAATCGGCGATGAAGCGACCATCAACGACCTCGCCAAATCCCTTGGCGTCACCGTTCAAAAGGTCAAGGATCGTATCAACCAACTCCATCAAGCCAACCCGATGATGGGCTTCCGTGGCGTCCGTCTCTGCGTTGCCTATCCGGAAATCTACGCCGTTCTTGCCCGCGCTATCATCGAAGCCGCTATCAAGGCTACGAAGGAGCTCGGACACGAAGTCGAACCCGAAATCATGATTCCTCTCTGCGGCGAATTGAAGGAATACCTCTGGGCCAAGAACACCGTGATTAAAGCGGTCGAAGATGAAATGGCCAAAGAGGGCGTCAAACTCGTCTACCACGTCGGTATGATGATCGAAATCCCGCGCGCCTGCCTCCGTGCCGGCGAACTCGCCAAACATGCGGAATTCTTCAGCTTCGGCACCAACGACCTTACCCAGCTCACCATGGGCTTCTCCCGTGATGACTCCGGCCAATTCCTCCCCTTCTACTATGATCACAAGATCTATGAATTCGATCCGTTCCAAACGATCGATGTCGAAGGGGTTGGCGAACTCGTCAAGATCGCTGTCGAACGTGGCCGTGCCACCAACAAGAACCTCCTCATCGGGGTTTGCGGTGAAACCGGTGGCGACCCCGCGTCCATCATGTTCTATGATCGTGTCGGTCTCGACTACGTTTCTTGCTCTCCGTTCCGTGTCCCGCTAGCCCGCCTTGCCGCGGCTCAAGCGAACATCTTGAACAGCGAAGAGAAGTAAGACTTCACTTAACGGAAAAGGCGTCGGAATTCCCGGCGTCTTTTCTTTTGCTATAAAAAATGAGCCAATTGGCTCAAAGGATGATGGGAGTCTACAAATCAACGAAGGATTTCGCAAACAAGGGATACGTGCCCTTGTTTTGTGTATTTCTTCGCCGCTTTCGCCGCTTTCTTTTGATCGCAGGTTAAAGCATAGCAACAAGATCCCGATCCAGACATAGAAGCGATTTCAAAACCGTCCTCACGGAGGGATTCAACAATTGTTTTGATTTCCGGAAGCAAAGATTCCGCGGCTAGATAAAGGTCGTTTCCGCGATTAGAGGCAATCAAAGAATCGTCGCCTTCCTTCAATCCTTTTAACACGAGGCCCGTATCGATAATTTGACGAGGGAATTCATCGCATTTTGCATACACGTCCTTCGTGAATAGCCCTTTTTCCGGCTTAACAAGAAGGCAAAAATATCTCTTTTTCACCTCAATTGGCGTGAATTTTTCTCCAATCCCCTCCACAAGGGCTGGGTGAGGATCCAAAAAATAGGGAACATCCGCGCCTAATCCTTTTCCAATTTCGACTAAGTCTTCTTTTTTCGCGTGAAGTTTTAGCATCTTGTCTAAGCCAAGCATCACGCAGGCAGCATTGGAGCTTCCTCCACCTAGTCCCGCGGCAAAAGGAATTTCCTTATGAATATGGATCATGAAGTTGTCTTTGAACCCATAATGTGCGCGCATAGCGTCGACTGCCTTCGTGCATAAGTTGGATTTCATGCTCATCAAAGCAAGATCATCACAGACAATATAGGTGTTGGCATAACGAGGGGAGACATCGATTTCAATGACGTCATGCAAGCTCAAAGGGAGGTTAACCATTTCTAATTCATGGTACCCATCGGGGCGAACACCTTTGATTTGCAGCGACAAATTGATTTTAGCGAAGGATTTTATGAGCATATCATTCTCCGTAAACGCGAGATTTATTGTACTCGTTTCGTGGCGCGGTAGAGAGATAAATATTCAAGGGGCGATATGGCATCGGGACGTCTCGTCGGTTCAATCCCGCAGGAAGCGAGAACCTCCTTAGCTTTTATATCGTCGCGTAGATAGGATTTCAGGTTATTGAAGATGGTTTTTCGACGCTGAAGGAACATGCTTTGGGAAAATTTATATGTTTCCATTGTTTCTTCGTTATGAGATTCAGGAATCACGTCAAAACGAAGAACGGAAGAGTCCACGTGGGGAATCGGGGTAAAGGAATTACGACCAACGTTAAAAAGTTTCTTGGAATTTGCAACCAAGGAAAGGTAAATGGGGAGAGGGCCGTAATCTTTGGATCCCGGGCGAGATAGCAAACGAGCAGCGGCTTCTTTTTGGACCATGAAAACCATACGCTTCGCCTTCTTTCCTTCCATCAACGCTCTTTCTACAAGCAAGGAAGTGATGTAATAAGGAAGATTTCCAACGATTTTATCGTAGGAGGAATAATCCCATTTCGCCGCATTGCCATAAATAACGTGAAGATTTTCCATTTTTTCGAAATCCTTGCCCGTTTTTAACAACATGGCTTCATCAATATCAATGGCGTCTATTTCGTTGGAATAACGGGAAAGGAAATAGGTAAGAGAGCCGGCTCCGCAGCCAATTTCCAGCACCCTTTCTCCTTCTTGAATATCTAGCGCATTAACAATACTTTCGGCGGCACGTGGATCGATTAGGAAGTTTTGCCCCACTTCTTTTTTCGCCAAAAGCTTTAACGAAGCCACTCCTTCGAAAAATCTGTCTTCATTCATCTTGTTCTAGCGCCTCCTGAAGTTCCTCTTTTGTTAATGCCAACGCATTCACTCTTTTTAGCAGCGTTTTTGCGTTAGTGTGTCCCAAATGCAAAACCCGTTCCAATTTCGCTCTTTTTGACGAGGAATTATCCTCCCCCATCAACCCTAATTCCACTAAATCCGCCATGGTTAACTTGCCACGATCGGAGGAGGCGGTGGGAACAATATGAGAAAGGGCGTCCAACACATCTTCCTTGGAACTTTCCGCAACGCCAACCTTGTGGTGTTTAATCGCGTGTTCTTTAAGAACGAAGGCATGCAAAAGACCTGGGATTTCGCGGTTTAAGATATCCCGTATGCGTTTTCCCGGGCAATCTGGATCCGTTAAAACTACAATGTCTCGCTTCTTTTTGGCTTCTTTCAAATACTCGATTGTTTCACGTGGAACGTCTGAACCATTGGTAACAACGATGTCAGCATCCATGAAAGAACTAATTAAAGCCTCATCTGACGTTCCTTCTACAACAATGATGGCAGGGTATTGAATTTTATTCATGTTTCACGCGGAACAGCCTTTCTAAATTCTCTTGCATCGCTTCCGCTAATTTGTCGATGCTTATACCCTTTAATTCAGCCATAGCTGTGACAATTAAATGGATGTTTTTCGGTTCATTCACCGTTCCCCTCAAAGGGGTTGGGGCCATATATGGCGAATCGGTTTCTACAAGCAACCGTTCTAAAGGACACGCTTCCACGCATCGTTTTGGTTCTTTCGCATTTTTAAAAGTTACAGGTCCATCAAAACCAAAGTAGTATCCTAGCTTTTCTAGTTCCATCATGGTTTCAACCGATCCGGAATAACAATGCAAAACCCCTTTTCTTTTTGGGGAATGAACCCGAAGAATATCCAAGGTATCCCCTAAAGCTTCTCTAGCGTGGATGGAAACAGGCAAATCGAGTTTATCTGCGAGTTCTAATTGACGGATAAACCACTTCTTTTGGTTTTCATGGTCTTTAGGATCGTGAAACCAATGGTAATCGAGACCGATTTCTCCGATGCCTACCACTTTCGGATGCTTTGTTAGTTCCTCTATCTTTTGGATCGCCTCTTCCGAAATCGATTCAAGATTTTCGGGTTGAAACCCAACCAAGGCATACACTCCTTCAAGTTCTTCCGACATTTGAACCGCTTTTAAGGATGATTCGAAATCCCACCCAATAACCAAAAGAGGGGACACGTCCATCGATTTAGCCCTTTCGTAGACCTCACGATAAGAGGAATCAAATTCTTTATCGTTCAAATGGCAATGGGAGTCAAAAAATTTCATAAAGTTCCTTATTTTCCCACGCAAAATCGGGAAAAGATTTCATCCGTCAAATCATGCGTTGCGTCTTCCCCAAGCAATTCGCGAACGTGGTTATAGGCCTCCTGAAGGGATACGGAAAGTAAATCAACAGATAATCCGTTATTCGCGTCTTCTTCCGCTTCTTTTAAATCAGAATCGACCAAACGCAGAAGCGCCAATTCTCTCGCAGAGGAAAGAGAAGGGGTATGGTAGGCGCTATCGTGGATCCCTAATTTCTCAACAATCGCTTTTTTCAGCGCGTCGATATCGTTATGAAGCGCAGATACTTCGATTTCGCCGTCATTCTTTTCCGCAATTAAGTCTGCTTTGTTGTTCACGATTAAATAGGGCTTGTTTTCCACCGATTTCAACAATTCCCGTTCTTCTTCATCGTAATTCGTGGAAGCATCGTGCACGAAAAGCACCAAATCTGCCTCTTCGATAGAGGATAGAGATCGCTTAACCCCTAGTTGTTCAATCGCGTCATTCGATTCACGAATCCCCGCGGTATCCATGAGATGAACAGGGATGCCATTAATGGATAAATCTCCCTCCACCACGTCGCGCGTCGTCCCAGGGATATCGCTGACAATCGCCTTTTCTTTTTGAAGGAGAGCGTTCAGCAAGGAAGACTTTCCAACGTTAGGCTTGCCTACTAGGGCCAGTTTGACCCCTTCACGTATCATTCTTCCTTCTTCGCCCTGCTTTAACAGGGTGGAAATACGTTCGCGAATGACGTGGCATCCTGCGGCAATTCCTTGATTCGTCGCCGCTTCTTCTTCGTCATATTCCGGAAAATCTATGCCAACTTCCACCAAACCAAGCAATGCGCCGATTTCTTCTTTTAATGGCCCAATCGATTTGCTGGTTTGGCCGCTTAATGACAACAAGGCGACGTTTTTGGATTCTACGGTGGTGGCGTTAATTAGATCCTGAACCGCCTCCGCTTCAATCAAATCCATCTTGCCGTTATAGAAAGCTCGGGCGGAGAATTCCCCTCCCGTTGCATAACGCACCCCGCGAGAAAGATAGGCTTCCACGATTTGATTCACAATAACCATAGAACCGTGGCAGCAAATCTCCACAACATCTTCGCCCGTCATGGTATGGGGTTTGGGATACACCAAAAGAACCACTTCATCCATGGCCTGTCCTTGATCGGACAAAGTTCCATAAAGCAAAGAACGGGTTTTTAAATTGGAGACTGGTTTAGAAAAGAGAGAGTCCGTGATTTCCAAAATGCCTTCGCCAGAAGCGCGAATCATAGCGAGGGCGCTTTTTAGGGGTGGAGTTGCAAGGGCGATAATCGGTTCATTCATACGCGCACCTATTATATATAAAAGAAAAGAGCCGTTAGGCCCTTTTCCTTATTTTATTGAAGATTATTCGACGTATTTGATCGAAACGGCACGGTTGGCACCAACACCGGTGGATTCGGTTTTGATGTGCTCCATACCGGATAAGGTGTTGTGCACGATGCGTCTTTCGTCCGGAGTCATCGGATCGAGTTGGACGTCGAAGTGATTGCGGAGAACGCGATTGGCCTCACGCTTAGCAATGTTGGCAATCTTATCATATTTTTCTTCTTTATATCCCGCGACGTCGAGAAGGATGCGGTAGCGACGTTTGAATTTGTTGCTAACCGCAAGCTTAGCGAGTTCATTGAGGGCTTGAAGGGTTTTTCCACTACGTCCGATAAGCACGGGGTTGCGCTCAGAATTGATTGTGACTTTGATGATTTCGTCTTCGACAACACTTTCAGTCGTGATTTCAATGCCAAGAGCCGCAACGGCGTCATGGAGGTATTTTTCCGCATATCCAGCGGCGTCTTCATCGGTATAAACCGCGATGGTTGCCGTTTTGCGGAAGAGAGATTTCTTTTCCTCTTTCACTTCGTAGACGAGGTGTTTTTCATCCACGGAAAGCTCGTCACAGGCAAGCTTAACCGCTTCTTCAATGGTTTTTGCACTATATTCTTTCATTTTATTTCGCTTTCTTTTTCTTCGACTTCGTCATGATGAGTTGGGTGATGCCAGTTTGAAGCATGGACATCAAACCGCCAATAAGCCAGTAAACACCCATGGCAGACGGGAGCATGAAGCCCATGACGATCGTGAAGACCATCATAACCACGCTCATAATCTTCATGGTTTTGTTTTGCTGATTGGCCGCGTTGTTCACATTTAATTTGGCAACGTCCTTATTTTGAATCTTGGCAATAATGCGAGGAAGCATCATGGCCATGATCTGAACGCCCGCCATCAAAATGAACAAGACGAGGGCCGTCCACCAACCTTTGGTATTCAAATACCACGTCCCGCCGACGTTAAACAGGGTTTGCTGGATGGTATCGGACAGAGACAAATTCAAGAATTCGCCGGTAGCGAGGGCCGAAGACCCCTGCAACCCGCTCCAAACACAGATGAACACCGGGAATTGAACGATGAGCACAAGCATTTGTCGGAATGGTTTGACACCGTGTCGACGGTACAGAGCCATTTGCTCTTGGCTAAGACGTTGTTTTTCAGCCGTGTTGGTATCGGCGTTCGGATATTTGGCCTGAATCTTAGCAAGTTCAGGTTGAAGCATCTGCATCTTCTGGCTATCCATCGTAGAACGGAAGCTGACAAGAAGCAGAAGCGAACGAACGATTAAGGTCACGAATACGATGGCCCAAATCTGCCCAACGCCGGTCAGAAGAGGATCCATACCGACTGCGAAGGTGTCCGTCAACCAAGAAACGGGGTAGACGAGCAATCCTTCGAGGAAGCCTTTATGCCAGGCGTAACCCCAAGACTTTTGTTGCATCGGAACTTTCCAATCGGCATTCGGTCCATAGTGGCCGTAATAGCCGTCACGAGTAGCGATACAAGAAGTGATGCGGTTCACGCGTCCACTGACGGTCGACTTATATAAAGCGGTGAAGTCGGCGGAGGGAAGGGCATAGGAATCAAGTTGAGAGAAAGTTTTTCCATCAACTTCTTTTCCAACAAATTTGGAACGAATGTCTTCATTCCACTTGTCATAGAAGCCCCAGAAATCGCGAACGTCTTCACCTTTTTTGTTTTTGTAGAGGTCGCCTGAGAACTTAATGCGTCCGTTTTCGTAAAGGACGGATTGGGTTTTGCCCTCTTCCGGCTTTCCATTTTGGATCAATTCGTCGGTTTCGAGGCCATTTTCGGTTTTGTTGGCGTTAACGGCCCAGGCGGCGCCGTTTTCACCATTGGCGGTAAGAGCGCTGACGAAAGCTTTGCCACCATCGGTAGCGGCATATTCAGCCCAGGTATCAACCGTCATGTATTTTCCCCAGCCATAATCGCCGGTGGAGTCGGATTCAACGATGGCCGCTTTTAACACATAATCATCAAGAATGCCGAAGTAGTAAACACTCGGCACATAGTACCCATTATTTTTAGCGGATAAAATGACCGAATCGAGTAAAGAAGCGGATTTTTTGGAAGTGAAAGCGTTAAAGACAAGCGAGCCATTCACTTTAACAGGCTGCTTGTTTTCGCCTTCGGTTTCCTTGTACTGGAACGGAATGTACTTGTAAACGTTGTCGTTGCCATCCAGGGCAGGACCTGCAATGGCGGGGAGGCCGTAAGCGGCGGCTTCCGTTGACCAAGCCTCTTCTTGCGCGATGATCGCTTTGATTGTTTCATCGCTTCCGTTCTTCAAAGCGTTGTATTCTTCCTTGGAAACATAAACCGTAACTCCTTGGTCGTAAGGATAAGCCATAGCGGCCTGGTCCGTAGACGAACAGAAGTTAGCGGTGCAGCCAGAAAGAAAAACCGCCCCGAGTGCAAGAGCAACTCCGGTCAACAATTTTTTGTTTGATCTCGGTTTCAATTGAGTATTTCCTTCATGCGGTCGAGCGAAGCGTGTAGCTCCAACTCATTTTGCGTGAATTCGCCCTCGTGGTAGGACGGGCGAACCACGATGATGAGGTTGAACGGCTGCGTTAAATCCATTTTTTTGGAAGCGATGATCGCGCGAACTTGTCGTTTAATGCGAACTCGCATGAACGCTTTACCGTTGGCCTTCCCGACGGCGATGCCAATCCGAAGAACGGAATTGGCATTTTTTTCGCCGAATACGGTGAAGTGGGCAGACTTGACCCTGGCGCCGGTATGGATGATTCGATCGAATTCCCGATGGGGCTTGATTGTATTTTCCTTTTTCACGGCGCGAAAATCCCAAAAAATTAAGCAGCGAGGCGTTTGCGGCCTTTGGCGCGGCGGCGGGCGAGGACATTGCGTCCACCATGGGTCGCCATTCTAGCGCGGAAGCCAGCGCGGTGAGCGTGCTTCACTTTCGAGGGTTGGTAGGTTTTTTTGCTTGCCATAACGAGGTTCTCCTTTGCTTAAAAGCAAGTGCAATTATAGGGGGGTAAAATGGGGCTAGCAACTAAATTCGCACGCGCTCACGGGAAGAAAAGGTTTTCCGCAAAAGAAGTTTTCCACATTTCCTAAAGGCGTTTTTAGGGGAAAACCGAAGTGGGTTTCCCTTTCGTTACGCGCGTTTTTACGTTTTCCACATTTTTGGGGAAGTTCCCAAATTGTTACGACCATCACGAATCGTTTTTTTAAAAATATCTCGGGTAAAACTCCAAAATGACCCGAGATATCCACACCCAAAAAGTAGTAAATGGAAACGAATTGAGTTTTCCACAATGTGGATAAGTGCATAACTTTCATCCGATGAAAACGGGACAAAAAATTATTTTTTATGTCGAAAATGTGGAAAAGTAAATTTTTGGAATCCTTTTCTTGGCATTTTGTGGAAAACTTTTATAATAACGCCGTATGTACGCAACGTTATCCGAGCGGGAGGAGTTGTGGTCCGCCATTCTCACCGCCATTAAGAAAACCATCGAAGACGACCGAGTATACGAAGCCTTTTTTTCGGGGAGTTCGATTGCAGAAGTAAACGGTGACACTATGGTCATTTCCGCGCCATCGGCTTTGGCGGCAGTTGTTTTTTCCACCAAATTTCTTAAGCAAATCACCGATGCGGTTCACGGATGCACCGGAACCAATTACAAACTGGATTTCAAGTCGAAGGATCAGCTTCTTAGCAATGGAAACTCTATCTCAAAATCTGATTCCGAAGTTCATTTTTTTAAAAACGCCAGACTGGACCCTCGCTTCACCTTCGATTCCTTCGTTGTTGGCGACAGCGATATGGAGGCGAGGCAAGCCGCACTTTTAATCGCCTCTAACCCCGGGAACGTCTTCAATCCCCTAATGATTCACGGTAACTCCGGGCTCGGAAAAACCCACCTATTGGAAGCCATCGGGAATTACATCAAAGAGAAGCAGCCGAACTTGAAAGTTCTTTACATTTCCGCTTCGGATTTTATCGATGAGTTCGTCAATTTTGCCACAAACTACCAAACGGATCAGTCTTTTAACGCCTATTTCCGAAACGAGGTGGACGTTCTCTTGCTAGACGATGTGCAATACCTCCGGAAAAAGGCGAAGACCATGGAAATGTTTTTTAACGTTTTCCAAACGCTAGCCAACGCCAAAAAGCAAATCGTTTTAACTAGCGATCAAGACCCCTCCACTATCGATGGAATGGACGAGCGTCTCAAGACCCGTTTCTCCCAAGGTTTATCCGTTAAAATCAAAAAGCCAAATTTGGAAACTAGTAAACTAATTCTCCGTTCGAAAATCGCGGCAGGGGACCTTAGTTCCAGCGTCATTGACGACGAGGTCATTGACTTGCTGGCGAAGAAATTCAACAGCAACGTTCGAGAGCTCGAAGGGGCTTTGAATCGTCTCATCTTCTACACGATTAACATCCGCCCCACCAAACACATCACCGCGGATGTCGCGGCGGAAGCGATATCCAGCCTCATCAAAAGTAAGCAAGAAGCAACCGTCTTATCTCCGGAAAGAATCGTGTCCGTGGTCGCCGATTATTACGCGCTGACCCCTTCGCAGATTACTGGAAAGATGCGCGTGGCGCAAATCGCGCTCGCACGTCACATATCCATGTATTTATGTCGTGAATGCCTCGCCCTCAACTACAGCGAGATCGGAAAATTGTTCTCAAAGGACCACACCTCGGTGATGAACGCCGTCGGAAAAGTGGAAAACCTGTTGAAAACTGACATCGAGATGCAGAAGGCAATAAAGGACTTGGAGGACAAGTTGAAACCGTAAGATTATTTATATAATAAATAAATTTCCTTCTTAAGTGGTACGTGTTAAAATTTAAGAGGGAGAACGGAAACGAGTTTTCCACATAATCCACACAACTCACATCTCTTATTATTGTTGTTAATATTTTTAAAGAATGAAATTGGAGGAATATTAGGCGCATGCGGTTCACAATTAATAAAGAAAAATTCCTTAAGGCTCTCAATGCGGCTAGCCATGGCGTTGCCGTTAAATCGCCCAACCCTGTCTTATCTAACGTAAAATTGGATTTGAACGAAAAAGGATTAGAAATAACAGGGTCTAACGCAGAGTTGGCAATCCGCGTCACCATCCCCTACATGGAGGGAGAAACGGAAATCATTCGTAACGCCAGCATGGGCAAAACTCTAGTCAATGCGAGGAACCTAACCGAATTCATTCGTCGAGTCGATGTTAATGAAGTTAGTATTGAGGTTATCGATGACTCCATCGCTAAGGTGGACGGGGGTCGTTCCTCTGTTAAACTCAACAGCATCAACGCGGATGAGTATCCTGACATCGACTTTGATGTTGCGGGGCAAGTCTTCGATGCAAGCTGCGCGGACATCGCTTTGCTCGTCGACCAAAGTGCTTTCGCGGCTTCCACCAAGGAGCAAAGGCCGGTTTTGGCTGCTGTAAAGCTTGAGGCGACGGGGAATGGCCAATTAGTCGCCATTGCCACAGATTCGGCTCGTTTGGCCTGCAAAACAATTCATATCAGCCAAGACGTTCATTTCTGCGCTAACGTTCCTGCCAGGGTTCTCTCCGACATCGTCCGCCTTTTTGAAAACGAACCAAATGTCCGCGTCGGTATCGATGACCATAAGGCTCTATTCCAGTTTGGCAACACGATTGTCACCAGCCGTTTAATCCCCGGCGACCACCCAGGTAACAAATCCATCATTCCAACGAGCTTCAATTATTTCTTGGAAGTGAATTCGCAGGAATTCCTTTCCGCGATTGGCCGCGTTTGCTCCATTTTGTCCGCCGACCGCGATTCCGCCGTCAAACTTTTGATGCGCGAAGATGAGGTGGAGGTGCAAGCGAAGAGCGAATCCAACGGGTCCGCCAATGAAAGCATCCAAACTTTCTCCTATTCCGGGGAGCGTTTGGAGGTTTCGTTCAACCCCGTCTTTGTCATGGACGCGATTCGTGCATTAAAATCCGAAGATGTGACCCTTTGCTTCCAAAGCGAAATGAAGCCCTTTGTGGCGAAAAACGTCAAAGATCCCTCGGCGATTGAAATCATCACTCCAATGAGGACTTATTGAGGTTTTAAAGGAAAAAAATGCGACGAGAGAAGGCGAAAAAAGCCTTCTTTTTTTTACTACGTAGTAGTAAACTATATTTGGATGAAAGGCCACGTTTTCTTTTATGGACAATATCGACGAAATCAAAATCAAAACCGAGTACATTACGCTTGGGCAATTTTTGAAATTTGCAGACATCATCCATGAGGGCGGCGAGGCGAAGTCCTACCTCGCCGCCAATGAGGTACTCGTCAATGGCGAAAACGAAAACCGCCGCGGTCGTAAACTTCGGCCCGGTGATCAAATCGCCGTCGACGGGAAGAGATTCCGGATCGCATGATTCTGATTCGTTTACAGCTTTCTTCTTTCCGCGGATATGAACGGCTCGACCTTGGCTTCGGCCCTGGCATAACGGCTGTAGTTGGAGAAAACGCGGCTGGCAAAACCAATTTGGTGGAAGCCATCCAATTTCTCTCCTTGGCCCGAAGCTTCCGAACCAACGATGACGCGGTGCTGATTCAAGACGGAAAGAACGTGGCGGTTATTGACGCCACGCTGTCGGAGGGGACGCTAACTCGAAACATTCGGATAGAGCTCTCTAAAGACGCAAAGAAAGTCTACGTAAACGGGAAGCCCATCCGACGTCTCAGTGAATTGTCGAGGCTCGTCAACGTCATCGAATTCTCCCCCTCCGACGTATCCCTGTTTTGCGGATCGCCAAGTGAGCGGAGATCCTTCCTTGACATCAGCCTCTCCAAACAGTCTCTAGACTATTTCCGGCTTATCTCCAACTACGGGCGACTCCTCAAACAAAGGAACGCGGTTTTAAAGCAAACCGCCCCGGATTTGAATCTTCTTGACGTCCTCACCGATCAAATGATTGAGGCGGAAGAATTCATCGTTCGGTACCGCAATCAGTATTGCGATTCCTTGTCTCGCCAACTCCCGGGCCTATTAGGCAGGCTCCGCGGGGCCGAGACGGAAGCGGAACTGGTTTATCGGCCCTTTGTTCGGGGCGATGCCGATTCGTTCGCCAAAAGGGCTAAAAAGGCTTACGAAGCCAGTCGCGAAAGCGATTTGGCCCACAAGACGACGTCCATCGGCGTTCATCGCGAGGATTTCTCCCTCAAAGTCCATGGCGTGGATATTGCCACGCATGGCTCGCAAGGTGAGAATCGTTTGGCGGTTCTCGCGCTAAAACTTTGTCCTTACTTTTTAATTGAGGACGAAGCTTTGAAACCCATCCTTGTTCTTGACGACGTCACTTCGGAACTGGATGCAGAACGGGTGAAAAACCTGATGGATCTGCTCCGCGAATTCCAACAAGCGTTTGTGACGACGACACAATTATCAATCGAAGGCGCAACCTATGTGGATGTTGCCTCGAATAAAGCCATTAGGAGGAACTAACATGGCAGACGAAGAAAGGAAACTCGACGATTCCACGTCGGGGAACGAGATCCGTGAGGAAGACCGCTTCCAATACGTGAAGGAAGACGTGTCCAACGAAAAGGAACTCGAAAAAGCGAAAGCGAACTACAACGAAAATGACCTCCAAGTTTTGGAGGGTCTGGAGGCCGTCCGCAAACGTCCAGGCATGTACATTGCTACCACTGCGGCGGCGGGTTTGCACCATTTGGTGTGGGAAATCGTTGATAACTCCATCGACGAAGCTCTTGCTGGATATTGCAAGACCATCACCGTTATTATTCACAAAGGAGATTCCATCACCGTCAAGGATGACGGGCGTGGCGTTCCGGTTGGCATCGTTGCCAAAAGCGGACTATCCGGTGTGGAAACTGTCTTTACGATTCTTCACGCTGGAGGCAAGTTCGGTGGAGAAGGCGGCTATAAAGTTAGCGGCGGTCTTCACGGCGTCGGCGCCTCGGTCGTTAACGCTCTTTCCACGTGGATGGAAGTCCACGTCAATCGCGATGGCGGGGAGTATTTTATCCGCTTCGAAAACGGCGGACATCCCGTTGGTCATTTGAAGAGAATCGGTGATCAAAATGGTCGAGGAACGACCGTTACTTTTCAACCGGATCCCACCATCTTCACCGAAACCACGGTTTATAATTACGATACCATTCGCAACCATTTGCGTCAGATGGCCTTCCTTAACGGGGGTATCTCGATCGTTTTGATTGACGAACGTGGCGAACTCCCTGTTCAAGAAAGCTTCAAATACGATGGCGGAATCCGTGAATACGTTTCCTATATCGACACGAACAAACTTCCCGTTAACCCCACGCCGATTTATTGCCAGGGGGCGGAAGAGGTGACGCTTGCCGATGGAGAGACCAAGGAACGTATTTATGGTGAAATCGCTCTTCAGTGGACGGATTCCTATTCGCAAGATGGAATCTATTCATTCTGCAACAATATCTCTACCAAAGAAGGCGGTACTCACGTTGAGGGCTTGAACCTTGCGCTCGGCCGCGTTCTTAACGACTACGCGCGTTCCTTTAAATTCTTAAAAGAAGGCGATAAGAACTTCACGGGCGAGGATTGCCGCGAAGGTTTGACGGCCGTTATCTCGGTAAAACACCCCAACCCGCAATACGAAGGACAGACCAAGACGAAACTCGGCAATTCCGAAGTTCGTAAAATCGTCTCGACTATTGTCGGCGATGGACTTTCGCAGTGGCTGCAAGAAAACCCGGCGGAAGCGAAGGCGATCATTGAGAAGATCCAGCTCGCCTGCAAGGCTCGCGATGCTGCTCGCGTTGCGCGTGAAAAAATCCGCAAAACCGCTTTGGATATCACCACGCTCCCCGGTAAATTAGCCGACTGCTCGTGCCGCGATCCGGAAAAATGCGAACTCTATATTGTTGAGGGTAACTCCGCAGGCGGTTCCGCCAAAAACGGGCGTGACCGTGAAACACAGGCCATCCTTCCTTTGCGTGGTAAGATTCTTAACGTCGAAAAGGCCCGCGAAGACCGCATTTGGGCCAATGCCGAAATCGGCAACATGATCACTGCAATTGGCGGTGGCATTCGCGATAACTTCGATGTTTCCAAAATCCGCTATCACAAAATCGTCATCATGACCGATGCTGATGTCGACGGCGACCACATCCGTATTTTGCTTTTGACTTTCTTCTATCGCTTTATGCGCCCGTTAATCGATGGTGGCTATGTTTACATTGCTCAACCGCCGCTATACAAAATCGATTATAAAGGCAGCGCCTATTACGCTTATAACGACGCCCAACTCGAAGTGTTGAAAAAGGAACTTGCCTTAAAGCCTGGTTACCCCTTCCAACGCTATAAAGGCTTGGGCGAAATGGATGATCAACAGCTTTGGGAAACCACCATGGATCCCGCGGCACGTAAGATGATCCGCATTACCATTGACGATGCCGCTTTGGCGGAAAAGTGCTTCACCGATTTGATGGGCGACGAGGTTGCTCCGCGTCGTAAATACATCGAAGAACACGCCCAGTTCGTCAAGAACCTCGATATCTAATAGGAGGAACGAAAAATGGAAAACGATGAAATGAAGAAGAACCCGGAAGAAACCGTTGACGAAATTTCGGAACCCTCCGAAACCTCCGCCCCCGAAGCAAAAGCCTCTCACGAGGGACAACAATCCGCTGACGCGATGTTTGGCGAAGAGGCAGCGCGTTCCGGCATCATCCCCGGTTTAACGGACCGCGATGTTGCTAGTGAAGTCCAAACGGCCTTCCTTGATTATTCCATGTCGGTTATCGTCTCTCGTGCGATTCCCGATGTTCGTGATGGCTTGAAACCGGTTCAGCGCCGCATTATCTACGGCATGAACGAATCGGGCATGCTTCCGAACAAACCCTATAAAAAATGCGCCCGTATCGTCGGTGACGTCATGGGTAAATATCACCCCCACGGCGACTCAGCGCTTTACCTCGCCCTCGTCCGTATGGCTCAGTCTTTTTCGCTCCGCTACACCCTTGTGGATGGCCACGGTAACTTCGGCTCCATTGACGGAGACGAACCCGCCGCCATGCGTTACACCGAAGCTCGTATGAACAAACTCGCCATGGAAATGGTTCGCGACATTGATTGCGACACCGTTAACATGGTCGGCAACTACGATGGCACGGAATTGGAGCCGGAAGTTTTGCCTTCCCGCTTCCCAAACCTCATCGTCAATGGTTCTCAGGGTATTGCCGTTGGCATGGCGACGAACATGCCGCCGCACAACCTCACGGAAACGATTAATGCTATCGTTGCTTTGGCGAAAAACCCGGCTTTGACCGCCGCGGAAATCATGCAGTCCTATTTAACGGGACCAGATTTCCCAAGCGGAGGCATCATCCTTGGCCGTCAAGGCATCTTGGATGCTTATCAAACCGGCATCGGAACGATCACCATCCGTTCCCGTTATCACATTGAGGAAATGGATAACGGCAAGAGCCGCATCATCGTGACGGAAATCCCCTACCAGGTGAACAAAGCCAACATGATCGCCAATATCGCGGATTTGGTCCGCGCGAAGGTCATCGATGGCATTACCGATGTTCGCGATGAATCGAACAAAGAGGGCATCCGCGTGGTGATTGAAGTCCGCAAAGACGTCATCCCCGAAGTGGTTGTGAATAACCTTTTGAAGCACACCGCCCTCCAAACCAATTTCGGCATCATTAACCTTTGCCTGGAAAACGGCGCGCCGAAAACTCTCGGCATTGTCCCGCTTCTCCAAGACTATATCGAATTCCAAGTTGAGGTCATTACTCGTCGCACGCGCTTTTTGCTCCGCCGCGACACCGATCGTCTCAACATCGTGGAAGGCTTGATTCTTGCCCACGATAACATCGACGAAGTGATCCACATCATTCGTTCTTCCAAAGACGACGCCGAATCCACGGCTCGCCTCAATGAACGCTTCGGTTTGAATGATCGTCAATGCGCAGCCATTCTCGCCATGACCCTCCGCCGCTTGCAAGGCATGGAACAAGATAAACTCCAAGCCGAAAAGAAAGAATTAGAAGCCAATATCGCTGAATACAACCGTCTCCTCTCTTCCAGGGACAACATTATCGATCAAATGATTGTTGAGCTTGAAGAAGTGAAACGCCGCTTTGGCGATGATCGCTTAACCGAAATCTCGGATGCAGCTGCCGACATCGAAAACGAAGACCTCATCCCGCAGAAGAATATCATCGTTGCCCTTACCCGCAACGGGTATATCAAACGCATGGACGACGATACCTTCGCCGCCCAGCACCGTGGCGGACGCGGCATCACCGGCATGAAGACCACCAATGGGGACCAAGTCATTTTGATGAAGCACACCTTCACCCACACGGATATCCTCTTTTTCACGACGTTAGGCAAAGTTTATCGTCTCCGCGGATATCAAATCCCGGATTCTGGACGTGTTGGAAAAGGCATGCCTGCCCAGAACTTCCTCAACCTCGATAAAGAGGAAAAAGTCGTTTCCATCGTTCCGATTGACGAATACGGCGAGAACAGCTATCTCTTCTTCGTCACGAAACTTGGCGTGGTCAAACGCACGTCCTTGGCCGAATTTGCCTCCATCCATTCTAATGGTAAGATTGCCGTCTCCCTTCGCGAAGGGGATGACCTCTTCGATGTGAAGAAGACGGATGGCAATTCCATCATTTCGCTTGCTTCGAGCAACGGAAAACTTTGCTCCTTCAATGAAGAAGACGTCCGTTCGATGGGTCGCACCGCGGCTGGTGTTCGCGGCATGGATTTAAGCGATGGCAGCGAAATCGTCGGTGCCACCGGATCCTTCGAAGGCCGTTTGCTCCTTGTTTTGACCAATAAGGGTTATGGCAAGATGAGCTATGCGGAAGATACGGACATCACCTTGGAAGACGGCAGCACCCGCCACTATGACGGTTACCGCTTGACCAAGCGTGGCGCCAAAGGCGTTGCTACGATTGCCCTTAATTCCAAAATCGGTTCCTTGGTTGCTGTTAAAGCAGTCTCTACGGAAGACGACCTGCTCGTCATTACTAAGAAGGGCATCGTTATCCGCACTCCCCTCAGCGAAATCAAAATCGCTGGCCGCAACACCCAAGGCGTGAAGATCATCAACGTGGAAGACAAGGATTCCGTTGCTTCGATCGCTATTTTGCCGCATGAAGATCCTTCTGAAGAAGGAGAAGAAGGCGCGGAAGGCGAACAGACGCCGGGCGAAACCTTAATCGATGAAAGTCCGGTTACTCCGGATGCCGTTGAGTGATGAGGGTATTCATTCACTATAAAACAGCATTGAATCGCGAAACCTTTGAGGGCTCCCGTTTACGGAAAGTCCTCAAAGGCGAATGCGAGGAAGCGGGCGTTACGTGGATCGACGACATTTTCGCCGAGCCCGATATCGCCCATTTTCTTACCCCGCGCGACGATGCAATGGCTGTGGATGCCGCCTGGCATTCCATTCCTATTGTCGTCTCCGCTTTCTATGCGGAGAATGACCCTTACGCTTCCTTTTTGGACCCTAAAAAGCCCAAAACCCCGACTATCACTTCGCGAGCGATGCGTTTGCTGAATCGAGCCGACCTCGTTTTGGTTCCTAACGAAGCCATGAAGACCCTTTGCGTGGAACAAGGGGTGAAAAGTCGAATCGAGATTCATGTTCCGTGCGTCAATTTGCGTCGTTTCGATAATTTAGGCGCCGAAAAAGATATTTTCCCTCGATATTTCTCCATTCGTGATGAGAAGAAAATCGTTCTATCCGCGGGTTGTTATGAAGACCGTTACATCATCAACGCGATGAAGAACATCGCTTCCTGCTGCCCAGAACTCGATTTCTATTTCTTCGGATCGTTTAAGCGGCATAACCCCCGTTGGCTGATTGCCTCCTATTCGAGAAAGTGCCCACCAAACCTGCATTTTGAATCCCTGGTTCAAGATGATGTGTTCCGCAGCGCTTTGTATCGAGCGGACGCCTTCCTAGCTTTGGACGCGGTTCATCCAGACGGCGCGTTTGTCCTGGATGCGTTTGCAACCAAAACCCAAGTGGTCGCCCTTCACAAAAATCCGTTGAATGATCTTTTGATTTCGGATAAAACGTGTTTTGTCTTCGATAGTATCGGTTCGATTGCACATTATCTTCGTTCCTTATACTCGAAAGAGGCAAAAAGCACTATAATTCCGGCGTATGCGATGGCGGAGCGCCATTCGCTTCAAACGGGCGCAAAGCGATTGAAAGAGCTATACGCTTCGCTTCTAAACCGTTGAAAAAGGAGTATCCCCCATGTTGGATGTCAAATTGATTCTAGAAAAACCCGACGAGGTTGTCGCGGCATTAAAAAAGAAACTTTGGGACTTTGACCCGAAGCCCATTCAGGAATTGAGTGCGAAACGCTTGGAATTGCTTAAGAGCGTCGAAGCAAATAAAGCGGAGCAAAACCGTCTTTCTGCAAGCGTCCCCCAAATCAAGAAAGAAGGCGGCGACGTCAAAGCCATTTTTGCGAAAGTCAAAGAACTTGGCGCGGCGAATAAGGAAGGCGAAGCCGAACTTAAGAAAGTGGAAGCGGAAATCACGTCGCTTGTTGAAGTCCTTCCGAATCTTCCGGATCCCGACTTGGTGGGCGGTGGCAAAGAAAACAATCACCCCATTTATCATTTTGGTGAAGAACAGAAGTTCGATTTCACTCCGAAAGATCACGTCGCTTTGGCGGAAAGCCTTGGACTCATCGATTACAAGCGCGCCGCTAAAATCAGCGGAACTGGCACTTGGGTTTATACGAATCTTGGCGCTCGTTTGGAATGGGCATTACTCAATTATTTCATTGAAAACCACCTTGCCGATGGCTATGAAATGATTCTTCCTCCTCATATCCTCAATTACGAATCCGGATATACCGCGGGACAATTCCCGAAATTCCAAGAGGATGTGTTTTGGCTTGAAGGCATGGAACCGCGTAAGTTCATCCTTCCGACCGCTGAAACGGCTCTTGTGAACCTCCACCGCGATGAAATCCTCCCGCTTAACGAGCTTCCGAGAAAATATTTCGCCTATACCCCCTGCTACCGCAAGGAAGCCGGTTCTTACCGCACCGAAGAACGCGGCATGATTCGTGGATACCAGTTCAACAAAGTCGAAATGGTTCAATACACGACCCAAGAAGGAAGCGACGCCGCTTTCGACGAAATGGTCAAGAAGGCCCAAAAACTCGTGGAAGGACTTGGATTGACTTATCAAATCGACAAGTTGGCGGCGGGAGACTGCTCCCATTCGATGGCTCGTACTTACGACATTGAAGTCTGGATTCCGTCGATGCATATCTACAAAGAGGTTTCCAGCGTCTCCAATGCCCGCGACTACCAAGCCCGTCGTGGCATGATTCGCTATCGCGATGCGGATGGAAAGACCAAATTCTGCCATACGCTCAATGGATCTGGTCTCGCCACCTCCCGTGTCTTCCCAGCTATTTTGGAACAATATCAACAAGCCGATGGCTCTGTCATTGTTCCGGAGGCTCTCCGAAAATACATGGGTGGCATCGAAGTCCTAAAGCCGATTAAAAAGTAAGAAAAAGGAAAATAACCAAACACAACAAGGAAGGCTGGGGAAACCTGGCCTTTTTTTGTTGGAGTTTTTGCTGATTTCGTTACAATACCTATCATGAAAAAGGTTTTGACGTTCCAAGATTATAGCTGCCTCGGTCGTTGTTCCTTAACCGTGGCCCTTCCTACAATTTCAGCCTGTGGGGTGGAATGCGTAGGCATCCCCACCTCCGTATTTAGCAACCACACGGCTTTCCCTTCGTGGATTCAAAGAGATTTAACGGGTGAAATTGAGGCGATGATTCATAAGGTTGAAGAGTATTCGCCTTCGTTTGATATGGTTTATACCGGTTATTTAACAACGGATCAAATCCCTGCTGTACTCCCTTTGATTCGGGAATTCAAAAAACGGGGATCTCTTATTTTTGTCGATCCGGCGATGGCGGATGGCGGACGACTATACGCTGGATTTAAAGAAGGTCACGTGGAAGCGATGAAAGAATTGGTCAAAGAAGCGGACGTTCTTAAGCCAAATCTTACAGAGGCTTGTCTTTTAACGGGGATTCCTTATCCATCTAAAGACATAGGACTACCCTTATCTTTTTATCAAAAACTGATAGATGTCCTCGCTCTTTTTGGTCCGAAGCGTGTTATTTTATCGGGACAAGAGCTTCAAAAAGGAATGATGTCGGAAGTGGTTTACGATGGAACGATTCGTGCCCTAGAAGGAACGAAAAGATATCCGGGTTCTTTCCACGGGACCGGCGATTTGTTTTCTTCTTCTTTTGCAGGATCGCTTCTAAACGGCAAAACGTTTGAAGAAGCTGTTGGCATTGCCCACCAATATGTGTCTAAAGCGATTTCCATCACTTCGGAACGGGGTGGGGATGGTCAGCGTTTCGGCGCGGACTTTGAACAAGCGATCCCCTATTTGGTTTCCCTGCTCTCCAAATAATTCCTCGCGTGTATCCACGCGAAAACACACACTTTTTATTTACTTTTGGAAAAGCGTGTCCTATGGTATGGTCCATAGGAGGTCATAATTTTTATGACGAAAGAAGAAAAGGCTGCCGCCAAAGCGGCAAAGAAAGCCGAAAGAAAGGCCAAGGGAGAAGGCCTTTGGAACGACTTCAAAAAATTCATTTCGAAAGGAAACGTCCTCGATATGGCCGTTGGCGTCATCATCGGCGGAGCGTTCAATGCGATTGTCACCGCGTTAGTCAACATCTTGATGAGCGTTTGCACTTGGGGCGTCCCTGGTGGTATCAAAGGACTCGTCACGGTGCTTCCCGCGGCGAATGCCACTCAAGCCGGTGTCCCGGGAATTGGACAATATTTCACCGATTTGAAGGCTGCAACGATCGCCTATGCCGCCAGCCAAGGCGTCACAATCACTGAAAGTTCCGACACCTATGTTCAATGGCAAAATTCTTTGAAGAACCTCTACACTCTTCACGGAACGACCTGGACCTATAATCTCTCTGCGGTCATTGACTGGGGAACCTTCATCAATGCGATTATTTCCTTCATCATCATCGCGATCACCCTTTTCGTTATTGTCCGTACAGTGAAATCCGTTAAGGCGAAACGTCTTGCTTGGCAAGCTCAGATACAGGAAGAATATTACAAAAAGCATCCGGAAGAACGCCCGGCACCCGAACCCGAACCCGTCAAAAAGCCGACGACGGAAGAACTTCTCACCGCTATCCTTGGCGAACTCCAAGCCCAGAACGGTGCGAAGAAAACCGAAGAAGCAAAATAAGTCTTCATCATTCCTAAAGGAATCGCTCTCTCCGCGGTTCCTTTTTTCTTTGCTTCCTGTACAATTTTCACGTATGAGAATGATGGTTTTGAATGGCGTGGAAAATTTCCGCGATTTAGGCGGATATCCCTGCTCTTATGGAGAAACTCAATATGGGGTGATTTACCGTTCCGCAACCTTGGCTGAGGCAACGCCTCAAGATAAAAACAAGATAGCAGATTTGGGGATAAAGACGATTTTGGATTTACGAGACGATGAAAGCCGTAATAAGGCCCCAAGCCCTTTTCTTCACGATCCTCGATTTGAAGTGAAGGAATTATCCGTGAACGGGAATGGAAGAATTTCTAAGGATTACGAAGATTACCTCGATTCCTATATGGAAATGGTGGAAGACCCCTATACGGCAAGACGGATTTTTAAGGCGATTCTAGAATCCCCCAAGCCCTTGGTGATTCATTGCAATGCAGGCAAAGACCGGACGGGTGTATTTTCCGCGCTGT
The DNA here is from genome assembly GCA_900539595.1 of uncultured Mollicutes bacterium. Taxonomy (GTDB): domain Bacteria; phylum Bacillota_I; class Bacilli_A; order RFN20; family CAG-826; genus Alloenteromonas. Next base: position 41,959 of record UQCQ01000012.1, read on the forward strand.
TGCTTCTTTTCGCTGGTGTCCCCCTTGAAATGGTGAACGCCGACTATATGATGTCCTTTCCTTTGCTTCCGAAAATGACGCAAAACACGCGCCAACACCATCCAGAGATCCCAGAATTGCTTTTAACTCCCATGACGGGATTCTTCCCTGAATTCTATCAACGCTTCCTGAAGCGGTACGGCGATTTGGAACAATACTGCGAAGCGATTGGGCTAAGCGATGACGAATATCGTTCCTTAGTGAGTTTGCTTGGGAAACAGGAAAAAAGCTGTGGGGCGGTCGTTTTCCATAACGGCAAGGTCCTTGTTGAGCACATGGTTCAAGGCCATTACAGCATTCCTAAGGGACACGTGGAGTCTTTTGACGTGGACGAATACGCAACGGCGAGACGAGAAATCAAAGAAGAGACGGGTTTAGAGGTCGATCATTTCCTTTCTGGATTCCGTTATCCCATTTTCTATTCCCCGCGAGTTGGCGTTTTCAAAGAAGTGGTTTTCTATATCGTGGAAGTAAAAACAAGCGATACAGTACCCCAAAAAGAAGAAGTGGAATCCTGCCATTTTATCTCCCCTGCGGATGCGATGCGGGTATTAAGCCACGATTCGGATCGAAGAGTCATGAAGGAAGCCGCGTGGTACGAGGCGAATCACCATGACGAATGGATGGCAAAAAAATAAGGAAACGAAAAAGGGGCTTTAGCGTTCCAGAATACCAAGAAGGCGTTAAAGTGGCGACGAAGGTTGGTTTAGATTTTTCGCTGGAATTCTTTGCCACGAATCATTATTTCTTTCTCCAACTCATCAGTGCGATTAAATAAGAAAAGCCCCTGCTCATTTTAAGCAGGGGGTGCTATTCATTTTAGGGAGATGACGTCTTCGCTTGGGCGTTCTTTGTATTTCCCTCGGGTAAAGTCGGGAATGGCTATAGGGGTTCCTCCGTTACGCAGAGATTCTTCGGATAGCGGAGTGACTGCCATCCAAGTTGCCATATCGTAAACATCGATAGGGAAGGGCTTCTTTTCGTTCAAACAATCGAAGAAGACGCGGAATTCAATGTAATCCATGCCACCGTGCCCTAATTCTCTTTGCTCCGGGGTGATGTTTTTCCAAACGTCGGGAAGGAATTCTTCTTTATAACGATCGCTGCAGCCTTGGTTCTTTTGGTAGAAGTCATAGGTATCATAGATTTCAGGAATATCCCCGTCCGTCATGATGAGTTTATTATCGGCTGCGGCGAACCCTTTGGTTCCTCTTAACGTGAATTCGCGGGCATAGAAATGGGGGAGGGAGGTGTCTAGACGGATGGTGATAACCTGGCCCTTTTCGGTGGTTAAAGTGGTGGTGACGATATCGCTTTGAGCGAATTTGGTGCCATTTAAGGTAGAATCGGGGCAACGGGCATCGCCTTCGAATCGTTCAAGGCTCACCCCGGGGCGAGTGCCGAAACTAGACAGGTGGGTCAAGCGATTTCCACGATTGATGTCGAGCGCCTTCGCGATGGGGCCGAGTTCGTGGGTGGGGTAATTCTCCGCGTTGCGGTTTTGGTAATTGCGGAGACGATAATGGCGATTAACGTGGCCTCCTAAAATCTCTTTCCGTAAATCATGGCTATAACATCCGTGGCAATAAAGAAGCTCTCCTAGTTTTCCAGAACGATAAACCGCGGTGGAAAGCAATTCAAATTCGTCGAAGCAGCAGTTTTCCAGCATCATGATTGGAGTCTTGGTCCGTTCATAAGTGTCGACTAAATCCCAGCAATCTTGAACGGAATAGGCTCCCGCAACTTCGCTTCCAACAATTTTCCCTTTTTCCATTGCGTAGATGGACATCGGGATATGCATTTCCCAATCGCAGATAATCATGACGATTTCGACTTTGGGAGAATCGACGAGGTCTTTCCAGTTTAAATAAGCTTTCGGGGCATCTTTTTGTCTTTCTTCCACCAACTTGCTCGCTTTCTCGATGCGATCTTCGTAAAGGTCGCTTAAGGCGACGACTTTGCATTCGGGGCAGGCCATCATGCTGGAAAGAAGCGCGTGCCCGCGATTCCCAAGCCCAATGACCCCAACGTTATATTGCTTCATGACTTTCTCCTTTTTCAAAAGGTGATGATGGCTTTATTATGCACGAACAAGACGAAAAAGAATTGCTCTAGCAACGTCAAAAAAGGCGAAAATCACGGAAAAAGAAGAATAAGGTATAAAATAGGAGCATGGAATTCGGACAAGTTTGTGGAAACAAGAACGCGAAGAATTGGGTTTATTTTGTCTGCATGAACCAGCAAGAAGCCGCGGATGTTTATTCCTTGGTAAAGGAAGCGGGAGAAGAACTGGCCATCGTCCCCTGCATCCCCTCGTCTTGGGAAAGCGATTTGACCCCCTATGAAGCGGATAATCCCTTGCAAAAGGGCCGTACGTTCGCTGGAAAAGCCGATGACTTTCTAAAAGACGTGATGGCGGTTGCTTCTACGTGTCCCGCTGTCCATCGAATCCTGGCCGGCTATTCTCTTGCAGGCCTATTCGTCTTATACGCAGGGGCAAAATGTTCGTTGTTTGATTCCCTCGTCGCGGGATCCCCTTCTTTGTGGTATCCCTCTTTTATAGAATATGCGCAAACTCACCCCTTAAATCCCGAGATTCAATACGTGTATTTTTCTTTGGGCGACCAAGAAGCCAAGGTTAAAAACCCCGTCTTTCAAATCGTCGATCAACGGATGAACGAATATTGCAAAATTCTAAAAGAAATGCGAATCCCGTTCCATTTTGACCTCAATCCCGGCAAACACGTTAATAACGTGATGGGACGAATGGCCAAGGGTATTTTGTCCGCAATTCAGTTTCATTCGACAAAGCATCCTTAAAAAGTTCTTTAACACCGAAATAATGGTGTTACACTTGGAATATGGGTTCCTGCCCTTTGAGGTGAAATATGAAAAAAAGTAAAAAGTCGTTTACCCTCCTTTTGGGTCTTGTTGCTGCCGTTCTTGGCATCATCGCCCTCCTCTTGCCGCTTGCTACGGCTTATACCAACAAAGTCAGCCTCCCCGTTGTGGGCGAAGTTGTTGCCGTTGTTTCTAGCGCTTATTGCTTCATCTTCGGCGCCGCTGCAAAATCCACCACCAAAGCTAGCAGCAGCCAAACCACGACCGACGTTAAACTCTATCGTCCGGCTGCGCTGGCCCTTGTTGGCTGGATTTTGATTGTTTTGGCTTTGGTTGCCGTCGTCGTGGCGATCTACATGGTCTATGCCAAAAAGAAATTTGGGAAATTTGCCTTCTTCGGAGCGGCATTACTATTCATTGTTGGCGGTGTCCTCCTTTTCTGCGTGAAAGAACAGCTCTGCCTCGCTTCCGTTTCCGATCCTTCGAGCCTGAGCAAGGATGCCATTGAAGCGGCCACTTCGAAAATGACTCTCGGCTTCGGATTTATCGGAACCGGTATCGCTGGCATTCTCTCTGGCATCGCTTCTGGCGTTGCCGGCGTGTTTGCAAAATAAGATTTTTTAAGCAGGACCCTTTATGCTCCCGTAAAAAACGGGGGCTTTTCATATGATTAATACCAGGATGATTCCTTGGTCACTGCCATAGGCATATCCCGCGGGATATGCGGCGACTTACAATAGAGTTGCCGTCTGTGGCAGAGACCGATGAGGTCTCCTGGTCTTCTTACGCAGGCATGCGGAAGATGATTTTGGGAATGACGGAAAGGGCTTTTTCGTTCTTGAAAAATGCTGTTTCTCTTTTACGATATTTTGAGACCAAAGGAGATTGTCGATGAAAAAACCGTATTTGCTTCTTGTTGCCACGGCATTATTAGCCCTCGCGGGATGTAGGTTTCAACCTACCCCGGATGATTCGAAAAAGACCACAGATTCTACTTCCGACGTTACGGGGACGGAGGCGAGTACGTCTCTTTTTTGTCCCGTTTTTCCTCAGGCGTTGTTGCATCACTTCTTTCTCCAAGCAACTGTCAAAGAAGCGGAAGGAGAGCCTTTGGAAATTCGCGTGGCTCTTAGCGAGGACCACGCGACGATTTCCTCTACCGACGATGCCGCTTTTTATGAGAAAACGGCAACGGGAGGTTATGACCGCGTTCATTTGGACGAAACCAACGAAGTGATTCATGAACCCCAATTGGGTTCTTTCGCCGATCAATTTCCCAACCCCTTTGCGGCGATAAAAGATTCTACTGATTTGATTAATTCTGAAGGCAAATTGACGGAGTTGGGCGAAGCGTTCGCCGATACGATTGGCCTAGATACAACCTTAACCTTTACCCAAGCCACTTTGGAATTCGAGGGGGAGGGGGCAAAGGTTGCCCTTGTCACGGATTCTGCTACCCAAGTGGAAATGGTTTTCTCTAGCGATGCTTCTTCCGATTTGCGTTTAAGCCCGCTTCCTGAAACGGAGGAATCCAAACAAATCGATAAGACTTTGGGTCTATTGGAGCCCAAGAACTATACGGCTACTTTAACCCAAGGTGGCAAGGAAAAAGCAAAAGTAGAAGTTCAAGGCGATCGCCTTCTTTTCGCGGATGGAACTTCTACCAAAGGTTACGTCAAAACCGAAAGCGGTTATAAAACGTTAAATGTCGATGGGGGCGTCGTCTCTCAAGACACGGTGACCACAGATGCGTTTGGCTCTTTGCTTCCAGACTTTGATTTCAGTGGGGCTATTTTCCAAGAAGAAAAGCTCACCTATCTCGTTAAATCAGCAGACGTCCTTTCTCATTTTGCTTTTAAACCCATTGCGGCGACCTTTAAAAACAAAACGATTCAGTCATTAAAAGCCACCGACAATTCATTGGTTTTGACTTTTGATAAAGAAGGGTCTGTTCCCTATGTTTTAACCATTGATCAAATTGGAACCACCAAATTGTCCGTGGATTTGGACAAGGTCACGATTTTAAAAACATGGGAATCCGAAGCCCCGAAAATTGACTCAGAAATGAAGCAAATCATGGATACCCCGATTCCTTATTGGGATTGTGGATACACATGGTTTACCGAAGGCGACTACTACAATTTCGTCTTGAACGCCAAATTGCTGGAAACAGGCTTTGAAGCAAAAACGGCAGATGAAGCAGAAGCACAGTTCAACGCCTATGCTCAACTCCTTCGTGACAAAGGATTCGTTGAATTGAACCAAACCGATTTAACGGCTTTGAGCAGCGCCTCTTTCTATCCTATCGGCGATTATGACATCAACGGCTTTGCCCACGATCGCTTCTTCCTCGCAGGGTCCATGGTCGTGGAAATTTGCTACGGCGATACAGACTATTGGACTTATAGTTGGGATGAATCCCCACGTTGCTACCTCTGCATTTCCCCCGATGTGAGAAAATAGATTTATGAAACAATATCGCGCACTACTTTGTTTGTCCCTGCTGTCTTTAGTTGGCTGTGGGACCTCTACCCCCTCTTCCAGCGATTCCATCGCCTCTTCTAGCAACCCTCCTGTGATTTCCACGGAATCTTCCTCCTCGGAAGATGGACCGCGGGAAGCCATCACGGCAAAAGAAGCTTTTTCTCAGTTAAAAAAACTCGCCAAAGCCACGAGCTATCATTTGGTATCGGGGATTGGAAGCTCTAATTTCTATGAAGAATGGCTGAGCAACGCCTATTATTACAATACCTCTTTGGGATACGGATACCTTTTAAAAGAAAGTTTCGATCCCCAATATGGTTCCAGCATCGTTTATTCCTTTTCCTTGGAGAATAACGAAGTCAAATTGTCCGCGCCCAAATATTCGTTCCCGGGCGGGAAACTCACCTATGTGAACGATTTATCCAGTTTGCGGGTTTTCTCGGCCTATGAGGATTACCAAGACAAAATTGATTCTTCGAGTTTTGGAGTCGATGAAAAAGGGGATGCCTATAGCGAAAATAAATACGTGATTCGCTTATTCGCCGCAGCTCTTGGCTATACCGACGATGAATCTTTAAAACAAATCAGCCGCGTTTATTTCTATCGTCAGAATGGGGAATTCGGCTTCGCTTTACAGAAGAATACCGTTTTTGGGTTTTATTTGGATATCGGGGAAACCTATAGCCGAATCGGTGATTTGGGCACGGCGTCTCATCCGGTTTTGGATGCTTATTGCTCCGCCCATTACGCGATTGGGAAACAAGCGCTTCAGGAAACCAATTTAGCAAACTTCGATTCCTCTTCCTCCACGGTTGCTCTTCATAGCGAGGCCCATGTTCTAATTGATGGGGAAGATCAAGGGGTGAATCTTGCTTCTGAACTCCTTTTGACCGACCAAAAAGCCGAAAGAATTCAAATCGATCCCGTCACGGAAGAAAGGCAAAGCGACCTGATTGTTCGTCATAATGACGGATATGCCTACGAAGTAGGATACGATGAAACGGGCAAAGTAACGGAGAAACTTTACCAAAGATACCTCGATTGGAATGATTTGGTTCCGAATTTAAAACAGAAGCTTTTGGAAGAGAAGGGTGCTTTCCGTTTAGAGGATGGTCAATACGTTTACTATGGGCGCGTAGCGAACCGCTTGAAGGACTTCCTTGGTCAAATGGATATCCGCGGTACGGCGGAAAGACTCGCCTTGACCGTGGACGCGAATGGGCAGGTGAATGGTGCCGTCTGCGAATTCGCTCTTTCCCATTTCGTGGACGAGGAATCCAAGACGAGTTTCGTCTATCGCTATCGGCTAGAAACGACCCTGATTCCAGCAGAACCCTTTACGGTTTTAAACGACTTGACCGACGATAAAAAGATTCCCGAATTGGATCGGGCCATCTCTTATTTCGATGGAACCAAGCCCTATTCGATTTCTTTCCGCGATTCTTTGTCTTCTAGCGATTCCGAAGTCATTACCTACGCGGATAACGTCTATGTGGATGAAAAGATGGCCAATACGACGGCCGGCGTCCAAACAAGTGGACAAGGCTATTATCAAAAGGGAAGTGACGTTCAATCTTTCCTTTATACGAAAGAAGGTTCTTATTTTGCTAAGGCCACCCCGCAAAAAGGGTCCATCCAGGAATATAGCCCCCATTCTTTGAATAGCGTTTTATTCCAAAAGAAGGGGGACGCCTACACCCTTCGCGACCACACTTTGTCTTATGTAAGCCGTGGCCTTCCTTTGAATTACAACGCGTCTTTATGCTATCCCCGCTCTTGGACGATGAAGCTCGATTCCCAAGGAAGAATCGGTCAAATCCAATATACCTACGATTGGGACGTGGCGAATGATCGGACGGAAACGGCGCGCTTCACTTACGAAGGGGTTTCGCTTCCGAAAGATATGAAAGCGACCTTGAACTCCCTTGCAGATTTTAAGATGCCGACTTCTTGGACGGACGAAGACCCCGAGATTGCATCCAACTTCGAGAAACTTTATGGGGAAGAAGCCAAAAATATTCCCTACGTCTATTCACCTTCCACTTATAAACAATGGACGAGCAGTTATTCGGTTTCGGAGATCGTCCAGCTCTATAATTCCACGACGGAAGGGGTGGATTCCAATTTTTATGAACTCTACCGTCAAGCACTTCTCAAAGCTGGTTTTGTGAAGGCGGAAGAACCTACTCTTCCCGGAGCCGAAGAATATAACCTTGGCAAAATCAAAGTTCGTTTGGCGAAGATTCTTCGTGGCGGATTCTATTTTACTCTCAATGACTAAGCGGGACTTTGGCCTCGTTTTGTTTTGCAAAATAGAACATTAGGTTCGACAATATTCCCGTGAAAAAACGCGCGTTGCTCTTTTTGCTTCCTTTCGTGGCTTCCTGTGGGTCACCTATCGTTTTTCGCGCGTATCAAAACCCCGAGATTTCTACCTCCTATCCTTCTAAAAAGGGGGAAGGCTTTGAAACGTTAAGCGAATATGCCCCGATTGCCATCCAAGGAGGCAATCTGCCGACCTCTTATTCTTCTATATATAACAATGGGAGTCGTTTTTCTCTCCCGTCCTTGGGGCGTCAAAAACTCTTGGTGATTCCCATGGATTTCCAAGAATACCCTGGAGAAGCCGAGGAAATCGAGGCAATTTCTCAAACTTTCTTTGGCCAAAACGACGCGGATGCCTTTCCTAGCGTCGCCGAATATTTTGATCGTTCCTCTTATTCTCATTTTCAGCTGGAGGGGCGTGTTGCCCCTTCTTGGTTTCGCTCCAGCCAATATTCCTATTCCGATTTATCCTCCATCTATGGGTCAAAAAGAACGGAACAAGCCCTGCAAAAACTATATCTAGAAGCGCTGAATTGGTATGATGCGGCTTTTCCCGATATGCCTAGCTCCCAATATGCGTATTCGGATGGGCATGGCCATGAAGTAGTCCCCGTCTATTTTATTTATCGGGCGCCCTATGCCGCGGACAAAAATCGTTCCTCCATGTTTTGGGCGTTTTCTATTTCTGCTCCCGCGCCCATTAGTTGGTCTTCCTATTCGATGTTAAGAACCTCCAAAGGGAAGGATTCCCATACTTTGATTCATGAAATGGGTCACTTATTGGGGTTTCCGGATTTATATGACGCGAATGACTCCGTTTCCTCGGGACAGATTTCTCCTTGCGGGCACAGTGACATGATGGATGGATCGCTAGGAGACGAGAATCCCTTCTTTAAATTGCTGATGGGCTGGACCAAGCCGATCGTTGTGCGCGGAAAAGGGGAAGTGACTCTTCATCAATTCGTTTCTAGCGGGGATTGTCTCCTTTTGAAGAGTCATTATTCCGACTCCCTTTTCGATGAATACGTTTTGCTCGATTTTTATACCCCCTCCTCCCTCAATGGGTTTGACGCGAATCAACGCAAGGGCGTCCTGAATCGAATGGTCCGCAAAAGCGGGGTTCGCGCTTATCGAGTCGATGCTCGTTTGGGTTTATTCTCCTCTTCAGGGGCTTCCGAACTTTTAACTTTCAACAGCGATTTAACGGGCAAACAAATTGGGTTTTATGCTTCCAATAGTCAAGGCTATGAGTCGAACGGCTATATCGAAGGGGCGAATCCTTTGCTCCAATGGTTAGATGCGTCAAGCTCTAGTTCAAAACTAAGAAGCTATTTTGTGGCAAGCGATGCGAATAAAACCGTCCAACAAAATGGCTATGAATATCAATGTCGAGACGTCTTGTTCCAAAGAGGGAAGGGGTTTGAGGGAGATGCTTTTTCCGACCTTCGCTCTTCTAGCGGAAGCGTAGGATTTTCCTGGAAAGTGGAAGAAGTAGGAAGCACCTTTGCCCGCGTTTCTTTTCAGCCGATCCCCTAAGAAACTGAACTCGCAAAATTGTTGTTGACAGCACACAATCCCCTGCGTATCATTACCCCCGGACGTAAGTAGAAGGCCTTTTGGCTGTTTTATTTACCCCGATGTGTGATACACCGGGAAATGTGTGAACCAAGAAACAAAGGAGAAAGAACACAAATGCCAACTATTAACCAACTCGTTCGGCAGGGCCGCAAGTCCGCGGTTTATAAATCCAAGACCCCAGCATTGGGACATCGTTGGAACTCCCTGACGAAGCGTGCCAGCGCTCAGCCGTCCGCTCAAAAACGTGGCGTCTGCACCCGTGTCGGCACCATGACCCCGAAGAAACCGAACTCGGCTCTTCGTAAGTACGCTCGTGTCCGTTTGAGCAACGGCTACGAAGTCACCGCCTACATCGGCGGCGAAGGACACAACCTCCAAGAGCACAGCACCGTCATGATCCGTGGCGGTCGTGTCAAGGACTTGCCGGGTGTCCGTTACCACATCATCCGTGGTTGCCTCGACTGCGCCGGCATTGAAGCCCGCCGCCAAGGCCGCTCCCTCTACGGCACCAAGAAGCCGAAGGCGAGCAAATAAGAAAGGAGAAATGAATCATGTCTAGAAGAGTCAAACACGAAAAACGCGACGTCTTGCCCGATCCGATTTATAACTCCAAGCTCGTCACCCGTTTGATCAACCGCGTCATGTTCGACGGCAAGCGCGGCACTGCCCAAACGATCATCTATCACGCTTTCGCGAAAATCGAAGAGAAGACCGGAAAGCCGGCCATCGACGTCTTTGCGACCGCCATCAACAACATCATGCCGGAAGTCGAACTCAAAGTTCGCCGCATTGGTGCTGCCAACTACCAGGTTCCAGTCGAAGTTTCGCCTGAACGCAAGCAAACCCTCGGCCTCCGCTGGCTCGTCAGCTATGCCCGTCTCCGTGGCGAAAAGACCATGGAAGACAAGCTCGCCAATGAAATCATTGACGCGGCCAATGGCACCGGCGCTTCCATCAAGAAGAAGCAGGACGTCCACAAGATGGCCGAAGCCAACAAAGCTTACGCGCATTTCCGCTGGTAATTGAAGGAGCATCCCAATGGCTGAAAACGAAAACGAAATCAAGGAGACCGCAGTTTACGATCTCCCGCATGTCCGTAACATCGGGATTATGGCTCACATCGACGCGGGCAAAACCACGACGACCGAGCGCATTCTTTATTACACTGGCCGTACCCACAAGATCGGCGAAGTTCATGAAGGCACTGCCACCATGGACTGGATGGTCCAAGAACAAGAACGTGGTATCACGATCACCTCGTCCGCCACGACCTGCTTCTGGAAAGGCCACCGCTTCAATATCATCGACACTCCGGGGCACGTCGACTTCACCGTTGAAGTTGAACGCTCCCTCCGCGTCCTCGACGGCGCGGTGACGGTCCTCGACTCCAAAAATGGTGTCGAGCCCCAAACCGAAACCGTTTGGCGCCAAGCCGATAAATTCAACGTTCCGCGTATCGTCTTCTGCAACAAGATGGACGCTACCGGTGCCGACTTCGACGTTTGCTTGGACACCCTTAAGAATCTTCTCGGCGTCAACGCCGCTCCGATTCAGTGCCCGATTGGCCGTGAAGGCAACTTTAAAGGCTGCGTCGACCTCGTCACGATGAAGGCTTATATCTACGATAACGATAAGGATGACGCTCCGACGATCACCGATTGCCCGGAAGAACTCAAAGAAAAAGCCCTCGGCTATCGTGCCGAATTGCTCGAAAAGCTCGCTGCCTTCGACGATGACCTCATGATGATGGTCCTCGAAGGAGAAGAGCCGGACGAAGAATTAATCAAAAAGACCATCCGTAAAGCGGTCTTGACCGTTAAGTTCTTCCCCGTTCTCTGCGGCACGGCTTACAAGAACAAATGCATTCAACCGCTCCTTGACGCGGTTGTCGCTTACCTCCCCTCTCCGCTCGATATTCCGGGCGAAAAGGGAACCAAGAACGGTGAACCCTATGTCTGCGAAGCTACCGACAACAAACCGTTCGTCGGCCTCGCCTTCAAGATCGCGACCGACCCGTTCATCGGACGTCTCGCTTATGTCCGCGTCTACCAAGGCGTTTTGAAGAGTGGATCCTACGTTCTCAATAGTTCCAACGGAACCAAAGAACGTATCGCCCGTGTTGTCTTGATGCACGCGAACCACCGTCAAGAAGTAGAACAACTCCACGCTGGTGAAATCGGTGCTATCGTTGGTTTGAAATCCACGACCACTGGTGACACCCTCTGCGACATCGACGAAGATGTCATCCTTGAAAAACTCGACTTCCCCGAACCGGTTTTGGAAGAAGCGGTCGAACCGAAGACCAAAGCCGACCAAGAGAAGATGTCTGCTGCTCTTATCAAGCTCGCTGAAGAAGACCCGACCTTCCGCGTCCACACGGACGAAGATAGCGGTCAAACGATCATCGCTGGTATCGGCGAAGTTCAGCTCGATGTCTTGGTGGACCGTCTCCGTCGTGAATTCAACGTTTCCGTCAACGTCGGCGCTCCGCAGGTCAACTACCGCGAAACGATCCGCAAATCGGCCGAAACCCAAGGACGCTATGTCAAGCAGTCCGGTGGTCACGGTCAATACGGTGACGTTTGGATTCGTTTCGAACCGAACCCTGGCAAAGGATTCGAGTTCGTCGACGCCATTGTCGGTGGTGCGATTCCGAAGGAATTCATCAAGCCGACGCAACAAGGCCTTATCGATGCGATGCAGCGCGGTCTCATCGCCGGCTACGAAGCCATCGATATCAAGGCGACGCTCTACGATGGATCTTATCACGATGTCGACTCGTCCGAAGCCGCTTACAAAGTCGCCGCTTCCTTGGCTCTCAAAGAAGCTGCGAAGAAGTGCGACCCGGTCATCCTTGAGCCGATCATGAAGGTTGAGATCACCGCTCCGGAACAATATTACGGAGACATCATCGGCGACGTTGCTCGCCGCCGCGGTAATATGACGGGCGAAATCCAACGTGGTAACGCGAAGGAAATCGACGCCGAGATCCCGCTAGCCGAAATGTTCGGTTATGTCACCGATCTCCGTTCCATTACCCAAGGTCGTGGAAACTTCCAGATGACCTTCTCCCACTACGGCGAAGTCCCGCGGTTCGTCCAAGACGAAATCGTGAAGAAATCGTCCATGAGCAACCGCTAATTTCGCAACGTGCTTGTATTGCGAAAATCAACTCCTTGCTCTATCATTAACAAGCCAATTTGCTAACCATTATTGGAGGAAATTTAAATGGCAAAAGAAAAATTCAACCGTGACCGCGTCCACCTCAACGTTGGTACCATCGGCCACGTCGACCACGGTAAGACCACCCTTACCTCGGCCATCACCCACGTCCTTTCTTTCAAAGGACTCGCCAAAGACATGGCGTACGCCAACATCGACGCCACTCCGGAAGAGCGCGCTCGTGGTATCACGATCAACTCTGCCCACGTCGAATACGAAACCGAGAAGCGTCACTATGCTCACGTTGACTGCCCGGGCCACGCCGACTATATCAAGAACA
>UQCQ01000013.1 GCA_900539595.1 uncultured Mollicutes bacterium
CGTTTACGGCGTGGACTACTAGGGTATCTAATCCTATTTGCTCCCCACGCTTTCGTGACTGAGCGTCAGTGCAGCGCTGGCCAACCGCCTTCGCCACCGGTGTTCTTCCATATATCTACGCATTTCACCGCTACACATGGAGTTCCGTTGACCTCTCGCGCACTCTAGCCCGCCAGTTTCCAAGGCTTTATGGGGTTGAGCCCCACGCTTTCACCTCGGACTTAGCGAGCCGCCTGCTCACTCTTTACGCCCAATAATTCCGGATAACGCTCGTGACCTACGTATTACCGCGGCTGCTGGCACGTAGTTAGCCGTCACTTTCTGGCGGGGTACCATCAGCGCCCTGGCATTTCCTCCAAGGCGCGTTTTTCCCCCGCAACAGAGCTTTACGATCCGAAGACCTTCATCACTCACGCGGCGTTGCTCGGTCAGGGTTCCCCCCATTGCCGAAAACTCCCTACTGCTGCCTCCCGTAGGAGTATGGACCGTGTCTCAGTCCCATTGTGGCCGTTCACCCTCTCAGGTCGGCTACGCATCCTCGCCTTGGTGGGCCGTTGCCCCGCCAACTAGCTAATGCGCCGCAGGTCCATCTAGGAGCGCCGCTTTGGGGCGGCTTTCACGCGGGCCCCAGGCGGGGTCCGCTGTTATCCGGCATTAGCCAAGCTTTCGCCTGGGTATTCCGGACTCGAAGGCAGGTTACCTACGTGTTACTCACCCGTTCGCCGCTGGGTAGCAAGCTACCCCGCTCGACTTGCATGTATTAGGCACGCCGCCAGCGTTCATCCTGAGCCAGGATCAAACTCTCAATGATGTATTTTCAATCTAATTGAATGAATCAATGATCGATGGTCCGCTCTCGCTGAATTATCTGGTTCACGTTTGCTGAATCTCTTGTTCAGAGAATCGACGTAAGTGTTTGTTGTCTTTCTATCTAGTTCTCAAAGATCAATGCGCCGCAAGCCGCTCCCTAGCGGCGGGGTCTCCCCCGATTTGCGTGCTGGAATACTTTAGGCTTTCGCCAAGGATTTGTGAAGCATTTTTTGAAGAATTTTTTCTTCGCTTCTAGCCTTGCCGTCGTTCCTTTTGGGTGACAGCGAGTCATATTTTACGCTTCTAAACCGCACCGTCAACACTATTTTTGAATGTTTTAATAAAATATTTTTCTTTCTACATTTATATCCTATTTGTAGAAAAAGGAAGGGCTTTCACCCTCCCTTTCCTGTGTAACGATGATTTAGTTCGCTTTCCAGAGCCCATGCAAGTTGCAATAGGCATAGACGGCGACGAGTTTTTCGCCTTCCGCCAAAACAATTTCGGCTTCTGGTTTATCTTCTGCTTTTAGGAAGCGGAAGGTTCCGCCAAGCGTCGTTTCGAAATAAATCCATTCGATGAGGTGAGCTTCCGTCATGGGGTGAGCCACTTCTCCTACGCGAGCACGCACATGCGAGTTATCTATTTCAATGACGGGCACATGTTTTTCTTTCGCGGCATCCGTGACCCCGGCAATGAGTTCCACCATGGGTTTGCCACAGCAAGATGGGGTGCAGCCCACTTGGTTCAATTTGGCGACCACCGATCCGCACATCGGGCATTTAAAGAATCGTGTCATATTCATTTTCCTTTCTTGGTTGATTCCATTCTAAAGGAAACGCGGAAAGAAGGATAGCAAAAAGCACCGGGCGACGCCGGTGCTAGAAGTTTAGTTGGAGTTTATTTTTTCTTATCCCCTGAAATTAGGGCCAATAAATAAAGGACACGGAAGAAGATCATGATGAAATCGGTATACATTATGTAAGCACAGTACAAAGCCAAATTGTCGTTGCCTTGTCCGTTTTCCAGCATCTTTTTCGCATTGAAGCAATCCGTCGCGACGCTAATTAGCATCACCAAGGCAAATACGCCACAATAGATGAGGTTATAGAACAAATAAGCTCCCGGGATAATGAGGAAGAGGACGAAGAACAAAATTCCAAATAGCCCGACCATGCATAGGAGGCCCCATGCAGCAAATGCCAAGGGATTTAGATCTTTCTTGCTGAAATAGCCAATCAAGAAGAGAATTCCAAACACCAAAGCAGAAATTCCTGCCGCCTCTGCGATGACGCCAAAATCAACGCCAAGAACAAGGAAGGAGGAGAGGAAAACCCCCATCAGGGCCGCAAAAATGAGATAATGAGGCCAAATAGAGTGCTTTCCCTTTGCAAAAACCGCTCTCATCGCAATCGAATCAATGATCAACGCAAGAAGGCTAACGATCATGACGACGATATAAGCGGTAAAAGCCGTCGTGTTGAAGGTTTCCCCGCCAAAAGAATAGTCAGGAAACAGCAAGTAGGCGAATAATGCACCAAGTCCCAGAGCCACCGCCGCCGTAACGACAAGGGCAATGGCCATATAGCCAAAGGTCTTTGCCAACGTTTTGGAGGTGTTGACGGGCTTTGCGAAGACGACTTCGGTTTCGTCTTTCTTGTTGAAGTTCGCTAACGCCATTATTTCACCAGCCCATCAATGAGGCCTTGATAGGAATCCAAGGCAAGGGATGCCCCGCCAACAAGCGCTCCATCGATGTCCGGTTCAGACATATATTCGGCAATGTTATTGGGTTTCACGCTTCCGCCATAAAGGATGCGGATTGATTCGGCAACTTCACCAAACATTTCCCGCAAAACGCCACGGATGAAGGCAATCGTGTCTTCGGCGATTTCTTTGGTCGCGCTCTTGCCAGTGCCAATCGCCCAAATCGGTTCATAGGCAATGACAACATGTCCCGCTTCTTCCGCAGTCAATCCAGCAAGGCCGGTACGGATTTGTTCTCCGACGAAGGCTTTGGTTTCGCCCTTATCGAAGGTTTCGGCAGATTCGCCGCAGCAGTACACCGGAACCATGTTCGCAGCGAGCAACGCTTTGATTTTGGCATTGCAAGCGGCGCTGGTTTCACCGTTATATTCACGACGTTCCGAGTGGCCAAGAATCACCCAATCAATATGGAGTTCTTGAAGCATCGGAATCGAGATTTCGCCCGTGAAGGCGCCGTGATCGTGTTCATTGCAGTTTTGCGCGGCGACGATTAATTTCGCATCCGCGTTTTCTTTCACGGTTTGGAGGCAAACAAATGTCGGAGCGACGCCAACGTCGATTCCGTGGGCAACGGCGAATTCCACCATCTCCTTGGAGCCAAGGGCAAAAGCCTTCGCTTCCGAGGGGGTTTTGTTCATTTTCCAGTTGCCGAGAAGTAATTTTTTACGCGCCATTTTATTCACCTTCAATCACATCGATTCCAGGAAGGTGGCCATCTTTTTGGATCAATTCCAAAGAGGCTCCGCCACCCGTGGAAACGTGGGAGAACTCATTCGCATAGCCAAAGACTTTGGCAGCGGCAGCCGAATCGCCACCGCCAATCACGGTAAAGGCTCCGCGTTTGGTCGCTTCCGCGCAAGCTTCGCAAACCGCTTTGGTTCCCGCTTGGAGAGCCGGGTTTTCAAAGACGCCCATCGGACCATTCCAGAAAATCGTTTTGGCCGTGGCAATGATGTCCGCGTATTTTTTGCAGGTAAGCGGGCCGATGTCGGCTCCTTCATATCCTTCGGGGAAGTTGTTTTGTCCTTCGATGATCGTGTGATCTTCAACCGGTTTGGAGAGATCGTCAAAATCCAATCCTTTGACGACGATGGTGTCATCGCTTAAAACGATCTTGCCCGTCGCATAGCATTTCCTGGCATAGTCGAATTGGTCTTCTTCGCAGAGGGAGGAGGCAATGTTGATGCCAAAGACCGCTTTTTTGAAGGTATAGGACATACCGCCGCCGATCAAAATCTTATCGCACTTCTTAAGCAAGGAATCGATGACTTCGATCTTGGAGGAGACTTTGCTGCCACCGAGGATGGCGACGTAGGGGCGTTGCTCTTCCGTGGGGTGGACACAACGGCCAAGATTCTTGACTTCCTTTTCCATCAAATAGCCAACCGCGACGGGTTTGCCTTCCTTGCGGAGAATTTCAGGAATTCCATAGGTGGAAGCGTGAGCGCGGTGAGCGGAACCAAAAGCATCCATGACAAAAGCATCGGCATTGGAAGCCCAATCCGCAGCCAAGGCAGCGTCGTTAGCTTCTTCGCCCGCTTCATAACGGGTATTTTGCATTAAGAGGACTTCGCCATCATTCAAAGCATCGATCGCCGCTTTGAGTTCTGCGCCACGAGTAGCTGGAACAAAAGAGACTTTCACTTCTTTGCCAAGAGCAGCCGCGAGTTTTTCCGCGAGCGGCTTTTCGACGATGGAAAGGTCGTTCTTCTTCATTTGCTTTTCGATGTCTTCCATCGTGGCCTTGCCCTTTTTGATGTCTTTCCATTTCACTTTTCCAAGGTGAGACATCAAGACAACGCGGGCGCCTTCTTTCAAAAGGGTCGCGATGGTCGGAATGGCCGCGGTGACGCGGTTGTCATCGGAAATTTCCGCTCCTTTGTGGGGGACGTTGAAGTCAACGCGAACGATGACTTTCTTTCCTTTGAGGTTTTTCAAATCTTCAACAGTAAGCATTTCGTTATTCTCCTTGCTTATGCGGGCCTTATAAGGCCCATACAAATCTTATTTTAAACGATTCCAGATTGAATAAAAGAAATACGGAAAAGAAAATCGATTTAGCGATAGAAAAAGGCCCGGGAAACCCGGGCCCTAGACTCAAAAGTGAATTACTTGTTGAGGATTTCGCCGTAGAGCTTGGCGAGGCGGAGGTATTGCGAGGTGAAGGACATTTCGTTGTCATACCAAGCAACAACCTTGACGTGTTGGGCGCCAGTCGGATCTTCGACGATCATCGTGAGGGTGGCATCGAAGATGGAACCGAAGGTGTTGCCAAGGATATCGCTGGAAACGATTTCGTCTTCGGTGTATCCGAGAACGCCCTTGAGTTCGCCTTCAGCGGCTTCCTTCATGGCAGCGTTGATTTCTTCAACGGTGACTTTCTTCTTGAGAGTGACGGTGACGTCGCAGAGCGAGCCATCGGTGACCGGAACGCGGATGGCGAAACCATTGAGAGCGCCATTGAGTTCAGGGATGACTTTGCCGATTGCTTTGGCAGCGCCCGTGGTGGTCGGGACGATGTTAGCGGCAGCAGCGCGGCCACGGCGGAGGTTGTTTCCGGCGAGGTCGAGGATGCGTTGGTCATTGGTGTAAGCGTGGACCGTAGTCATAACGCCACCTTGGACACCGAATTTCTCGTTGAGGACTTTCATGACCGGAGCGAGGCAGTTGGTGGTGCAGGAAGCGCCAGAGATGATGGTCTGGTCCTTCGTGAGTTTGTCCGTGTTGACGCCGAAGACATAGGTCGGGATGTCTTTGGAGGAAGACGGAGCGGAGATGATGACGCCCTTGGCGCCATTGTGAAGGTGGACATCGCCATCTTCGTGGCTCTTTAAGCGGCCGGTGCATTCCAAGACGACATCGACACCGAATTCTCCCCAGTGGAGTTCGTGCGGATCCTTTTGTCCGAGGACGGGAATCTTGCGGCCTTGGAAGATGATGTTGTGGTCATCGGCGCTGATTTCATCGGCGTGCCAGGTGCGGTGGGTCGTGTCGTATTTGAGAAGATAGGCAAGGGTCTTCGCGTCAACGAGGTCGTTGATGGCGACAACTTCCATTCCTTCTTCGTAGGCGCGACGGAACGCAAGACGTCCGATGCGGCCGAAGCCATTGATTGCTAATTTGATGGACATTGAATAAGTCCTCCTTTTCGATAGCGGCTCTATTATAACGAGGCAAAACAGGGGTGAAAAGAGAATTGAAAACGCTTTAATACGGCTAATCGGTAAAAATAGGCGGATTTACCCCACTTGATGACTTTTATCTTAAGATAAACAAGGTTTAAAGCACGAAATTATTCTCTTCCTTTTCGAAAAGGGAAGATAACGGAGTTTTTAAGGCGGAAGCGATGCGATCCAAAACCAAAACAGAAGGGTTTCTCCGCCCATTTTCCAAATCGCTTAGATAGCTTTTCGATACCCCAGCTTTAAGGGACAAAGAAAGCTGAGAAATATTCTTTTTCCCCCGAATGGAGGCAATCCGGTGTCCGAGGCAAAGAAGGGTTTCGCGTTCTTTGGAAGAGAGTTCATTCTTCATCGGGATTTTCCTCCAAATAACGAGAATGGAGATAACGGAATAGATGATTAACGTTGCTTTTGGTAATCGTAGTGGCAAGCTCTTCCGATAATTTGGACGCGAGTTCCTTCAAGGAAGCGTCTGGGTTCTTCATGCGCAGCCCCACCAAAATATGGAGTTTGGGATTGGAAAAGAAAGTTTCTCCCTTGTTTTCGAAATAGGTAATTTCTTTGATTTGCTGTTCCGCGGATTTATTGATTTTGGTCATGTTGGCGGTATCGAGGTTGATGAGGCGATTCCCCACATTTAAGAAATCACGCCCCACGCGGAAATCCTCGAATTTTAAGCAGCATTGCTGGGCGGAGCAGGCCGCAAGAAAATCGCTGATTTCTTCGCTCCGTTTCAAATAAACGACATGGGTCTTTCTTCTTTCGGCGATTTTCGCGTTATAGGAGCCGTCAATTCGATGCCATAGCTGACAAATTTTTTTCGCATAAGCACCATCCTCGGTGGCAATTTCCAAATGGTAGTTCGAACTAACGGGGCTATTCACAGAGCCAGAACACATAAACGCCCCCGCTAAATAAGCGCGGCGTTCTTCTTCCGACTTTACCCACGTGGGAACACTGGAGGAAAAGAAATCCACGCCGAGGTCTTCTAAGATCGGCTCTGGATTCTCCACCAAAACATGGTAACGAGTTTTTTTCCTTAGCCGCATTTCTCGGGTATAGGCAAAACGACAATGAGCGTCATAAGTGCGAGTCAAAGTGGAATAGAGCATTTTGGCGATGACGCTGCTTTCGGTAGATAATTCCAGCTCTTCCACTGGGCCGATTCGCAAACTGCCATTGCCCTTAATAAATCCCGCAAGCAAAGCACGGACGCCTTGGGGTTCCCGTTCCGCTTGGGCCATTTCTTCCTTGCAGGCCATCGCAAAGCTGATGGTTTCGTCGTTCATTGCGTTCCGCCTTTCTTTTTCCACGATAATTCGCGGTGGAACTTTCGGCAAGGATAAACGTTTTGAAAACGAGAATAAAGTCGTTCCGTAAAATAAACGCTGCGATGCTGTCCGCCCGTACAGCCAAAGACAATTACCACTTCGCGTTTTCTTTGTTTTTCGCTTTTGTCCAAATACCAAGAAAGCAAGCGTTCAAAGGATTCGAATTCCTGCTGCACTTCTTCTTTTTGATCCAAAAAGGAAACAATGGGGGAATCAAGTCCTGTAAGGGGACGCAACTCCTCTACCCAATAAGGATTGGGAACGTTCCGGCAGTCCAAAACCAAATCCGCATCGCTTGGAATACCGTGTTTGTAACCGAAACTCTCGAAGCGAACCGAGAACGAAACGGAAGGTTTTTGGGCGAGGTCAGAAATCCAAATTTCAACATCGGAAAGAAGCATCCTGGAAGCATCCAAATATCCATAAGCAAAAGGGCGCAGGGCCACCATGGCCTCCTCTTTCCCATCGTCTATCACCAAAAGCATAGGGGAGGGGTAGTCTTCTTGAATGGTCCTCCACGCTGCCTCTATTTCTTGAGGCGGTAGCAGAAAAGCAGTCGGAGCATTCGCGGAGATATCCCAGCAAGAAGAAACAGCATACCCTAGACGAGAGCAGATTTTGCCGATTTCCTTTTCATTTTGTTTGGAAACGGCAACGAACAAATAAGGTTGCACCTCTTATTTCCTCCAAGCGCGAGCATAAGCCATCGCGCTGGTCGCGGCTTCCGCCCCTTCTCCGGCGGCGTTGACAATTTGACGTAATTTCTTGTCCACGACATCTCCAGCAGCAAATAAACCAGGGACGCTTGTCATCCTCGCTTCATTGACTTTCAAAAATCCTTTTTCCGTCATAGGAGCTAACGGAGCCAAAAAAATCGATGCGCTTTGTTCATCCGACAAAGGGAAAACCCCAGATACTGAAATCGTTTGAAGACCAAATTCCGTTTGAACCTCAATCCTATCCACGCGAGGATCCCCCTCCACGGAAAGGAGTTTTCCGTTGACCCATTCCACATTCGCGCAGGCTTTCAATTGGCGTTCGTGTTCTTCACTCGCCTGCAAAGGCTTAGGAAAAACAAAATAAAGGCGATTCACCAAAGGGGATAAATATAAGGCGTCTTCCACCGCATGGTCTTGATAGCCAATAACGGCAACGTCTTTCCCTTTATAAAACGCCCCATCGCAAGTCGCGCAATAAGAAACGCCCTTTCCCAAATGTTCCTTTTCTCCTTTGACGCCTTTTGGAGATAAGGAAGTGCCCGTAGCCACCAAAACCGTCTTGGAACGTAGCTCCCCAAAATCACCGGAGACAACAAAAACGTCCCCTTCTTTTTCTACGCGCTGCACATCGCCATATTCCACTTCAACGCCTAAATCCGTCGCTTGATTGAAAAAATACATGGCGAGGTCGGGTCCAGAAACATGAGGGAGCCCGGGGTAATTATCAATTTGATGGATATTATTCAATTTTCCACCGGGAGCTCCTTTATCGAGCAAGACAAAAGAAAGGCTGCTTCTTTTCCAATAAATCGCCGCGGTAAGTCCCGCCGCGCCTGCGCCAATGATGACGCCGTCTAAAATCTGATCCATCGTTATTTCCTTCCTTTGAATTCTAGATGAAAAAAGAGGGGAGGTCGTCAATGACGCTCCTCTTCCTCTTTCTTTTCTTCGGGAATCGCCATGGTCGGGGAAGATTGGATTTTGGAATCGCTATTACCCTCTTCCTTTTTCCTTCCACGATCTTTGGCTTTTACCTCCACACTTTCCGTCGCTTTCTCCAAGGAGCCTCTACTCCAGGTTTTTCCTTTTTGAACCACCCAAATAATTTGGAAGGCGGCAACAAGAAGAACGCCAAGAATAATGTAGACCATCGAATTCCATACGCTCCAATTCCCACCGACGCCCATATTGAAATTGGAATCGCGCAAAGGCTCCATGATGATGCGGACCACGCCATACCAAAGCAAATAGAAACCCGATAAAACTCCTAGGCCCCGATTCTTTTTCCATAAGAAGGGAATCAAATAGGCAATGAGGAAATACCCCGCTATATTCAGCATAGATTCAATTAAGAACAAAGGAACGTGAATCATTCCTTCCGCGCAGTCCCAGCCCATTTGACCGCTAATGACTCCCGGCAACCAGTTCCAGCCAGAATTAAGGGCTACCGTTTGGCCATAGACTTCGCTATTGAAGAAGTTGCCCCATCTTCCAATTGCCTGGCCAAGCAAAATCGTAGGAACGATCGTATCCATGGCAAAGCGAATATCCACCCACTTACGGGCCAACAGCATGAACAAGACGCCAGCTAAAATCCCACCGAACGCCCCACCTAGAATCGTTAATCCGCCATCCCAAATGTGGAAAGCCTGCGCAAAGTTGTGATTGAAGCCTTCTCTTTCCCAGTTGCCGACAACATACCAGATGCGGGCAGCGACGATGCCGCTAGGGAAAGCTACGAGGAGCAAGGTTTCCAAAATGCCGTGCTTCCCGTATTTTTGATAGAACTTATGGTCGCTTACCAAATAGCAAACCAGCGCTCCCAAAACGATGATGACGCCATACCAACGGATAGAGAACCCTTCGCGCAACGTCTTATCGGTTTGGAGGTTCTTCGCATTGATCCAATGGAACCCAGTGCTGTTAATCGTAAAACCACAAGAAAGCGGATAAGAAAGGAAAGGAGCCACCCCTTCGCCAAGGAACAAAAGAGCGAAAACCGTTAAAGGGATGCTTCCGTATAAGCCAAGCTTAATCAGCTTCATTTGCTTTTCTTCGGTATCGGGACGATAAAAGCGAAGATAGAAGCAAGACCAAAGCGTGGAAAAGAAAAGGGAGAAAAGGGAGGCGCCGAAAAGAGCCATCGCGCTTCTTCCGCTGCTCATGGGGTTCGAACCCGAAGAAAAACCGGCTAAATCATCGATGGATTGCTGCAAGAAGAATCCAGCAACGGCCATGCAAAGCAAGCCGCCCACCACCCAACGCAGCCGCGTTTTCGACAAGGAATTTGCCTTATCATCGTGACGATAAGCGCGCAAACGGGAGATGAGGGCAAATAACCCCATCCCGGTAAAAACTAATCCAATGGCTAAATAAACGTAACCCATATAGACACATTCTATTCCTTCATTTGGCCTAAGGCGATAGCCTTATCCAAAACCTTCTTCAGGTATTGGCCCGTGTAGGACCCTTCAATCTTCGCGACATCTTCCGGAGTTCCCTGTGCCACGATTTGACCTCCGCGATATCCACCTAGCGGTCCCAAATCAATAATCCAATCCGCCACCTTGATGACGTCGAGATTATGCTCAATGACCACGACCGTGTCGCCTTGGTCCACGATGCGTTGGAGGATTGCGATCAAACGAGAAATATCATCGGTGTGTAGCCCCGTGGTCGGTTCGTCGAGGACGTAGATCGTTTTTCCCGTAGAACGGCGTTGAAGCTCCGTGGCTAGCTTCACGCGTTGAGCCTCGCCTCCGGATAGCGTCGTCGCGGGCTGGCCTAATTTCAAATATCCAAGCCCCACGTCCGCGAGCGTTTTGATTTTGCGCACGATTTGAGGGCGGTTGGCAAAAAATTCCAGCGCATCCTCAATTCGCATATCCAAAACATCATAGATGCTTTTCCCTTTATAAAGGCAGCGCAGCGTCTCCTCGTTATATCGTTTGCCTTCACATTCGTCACAGGTGACGTAAACATCCGGCAGGAAAGACATGGAGATGCGCGTAACTCCTGCCCCTTGGCATTTTTCACAACGTCCGCCCTTCACATTAAAGGAGAAACGGCCCTTGTCGTATCCTTGCGCCCTCGCTTCATCGGTTTCAGCAAATAAGGCGCGAATATCATCGAATACCCCGGTATAAGTCGCGGGGTTGGAACGCGGGGTGCGACCAATCGGTTCCTGGTCAATCGCAATGAGCTTATCCACATTTTCCACCCCTTTGATGGATTGCAGCTTCGGCGGAAAAATATCCTTTTTACGGTTCAACGCGTCATCTAACGCCTTGACCAAAGTCTCATTGACCAACGAGGATTTTCCAGAGCCGGATACCCCTGTGACCAGGATCAATTTTCCTAGCGGGAATTTCACATTAATTTTCTGGAGGTTATGTTCATAAGCCCCACGAATTTCAATGCATTTTCCATTCCCTTTTCTACGTTTAAGGGGGACGGGGATGTATTTACGACCGGAAAGATAGGCTCCTGTAATGCTATTCTCACAGGCCTCGAGTCCTTTTTCATCACCCTCGTAAACGAGTTCTCCCCCATGTACGCCGGCTCCTGGCCCGATATCCACCAAGTAATCAGCCGCGCGCATCGTGTCCTCATCGTGCTCTACGACGATTAAGGTATTCCCAAGGTCGCGCATCTCTTTCAACGTTTGAATAAGTTTATCGTTATCTCTTTGATGCAAACCAATCGAAGGCTCATCTAAGACATAGAGAACGCCCGAAAGCCTGCTACCGATTTGGGTTGCTAAGCGAATACGCTGGGCTTCTCCGCCTGATAAGGTCATCGCATAACGGGATAAGGACAGGTAATCGAGTCCGACGTTGACCAAGAAATTCGCCCGGTTTTTGATTTCCTTCAAAATCATATCCGCAATCGCGTGTTCCATTTTGCTTAACGAATTAGAAACCGAGTCGCACCACGAAACGAAGCGGTCCAAGCTGAGCTCGGTGGCTTCGAAAATGTTAAGTCCTCCGACTTGAACCGATAACGCCGCTTCATTAAGCCTTGCTCCGTGGCAAGTCGCGCAAATCGAATCCCGCATGAAGGATTCGTAATATTGGCTCATCCAAGGGGACGTAGTCTCCCGATACAACCGTTCGATACGGGTTTTGACCCCTTCGATATATCCATGGCGATTCATCTTGTTCCCGTTCACGGAGGTCAGGGTGTAATCCAAGAAGTCCAGCGAACCAAACAAAACAATGTCCTTCTCCTTCTTATTTAAAGAAGAAAAAGGCTTATCCATCGGGATGTTATAACGCGTGCAAAGAAGTTCGAATTCCTTCCATTCCAAATTCGTGGAATTCACGATGTTGGCAAAATAACGGATGGCTCCCTCACGGATCGATTTCGATTCATCGGGAATCAATAAATCCAACGCCACTTCTCGTTTGATGCCTAATCCATGGCAATCCGGGCAATAACCTAAAGGCGCGTTAAACGAGAATAAACGGGGTTCTAGATGGGGAACGCTGAAACCACATTTGGGGCAGCTATGATGCTCGGACAATAATCTTTCGCCATTCTCGCTTAGGATAATCAAATAGCCTTTGCTCCACTTAAGGGCCAATTCCACGTCATCGGCAACGCGGGAACGGAGGCCGTCTTTGACAATGACGCGGTCAATGACAATATCCACGTCATGACGTTTGTTCTTATCTAATCCTTTTGCTTCCTCAATATCAAGGATTTGGCCGTCCACGCGAACGCGAACAAACCCTTCCTTCCGAATGCGTTCCAAAACTTTTTCTTGGGTTCCTTTTTCGTGTTGAACAACCGGAGAAAGAATTTGAATCTTGGTGCCATTTTCATATTGAAGAATCGCATCCGTCATTGCCGTCGGGCTATAGGCGGTAATCGGTTCATGGTGATTTGGGCAATAAGGAACGCCGATACGGGCATAAAGAAGACGAAGATAATCGTAAATTTCCGTAACGGTGCCGACGCTGCTGCGCGGGTTGTGGGAGGCGCTTTTTTGGTCAATGGAAATCGCAGGGCTCAATCCTTCAATCGAATCGACGTCTGGCTTCTCAAATCCGCCCAAAAATTGACGGGCATAGCTCGAAAGAGATTCGACGTAGCGGCGTTGGCCTTCATTGAAAATCGTGTCGAAAGCCAAGGTGCTTTTCCCGGATCCAGACAAACCCGTGAAAACCGTCAACGACCCCTTCGGAATCTCAACGTGAATATTTTTCAGGTTATTCTCCCTGGCCCCTTTCACTAAAATCCAATTACGCGAATTTTTTTCTTCTTCCATAGCGCGCAAATTATAGCAAAGCGCATAAAAAGGAGGGATAAAATCGCTTAAGAGCCTCGAAAAGGGGCACTTCATCGAAAAGGACGGTAATTTGAAAGAATAGAGGTGGCAAACGTTTTTGCAAAGAGTATAATTCTCTTCGCCGGGACGTAGCACAGCTTGGTAGTGCGCTACCTTGGGGTGGTAGAGGTCACGGGTTCGAATCCCGTCGTTCCGACCAGTTGACCCTTTATTCCGATGCCAATGCGCATCGGATTTTTTATTCAATTCACTTGTTATTAACCATGCGAGTTGTTGCAATAGGGTATGGTTTTCTTTTTGCAATTTTCCTTTAGATGCGAAAAGCCCCGGTCCGAAGACCGAGGCTAGACGTTTCGATTTCGAAATGGCGATTAGGCGCCGAATTTCTTGATCATCTCCCAGCGCTTCTTCGCGTAGGCTTCGCACTTATTGAGAAGCTCTTCGGATTGTTCGGGGTTGACGATCGGGAGTTGAGAATAGCGAGTTTCATGCATGATGAAGTCGCGGAATTTGGTGTAATCCGGATCCTTCGGTCCATCAATGACAAGCGGGGACTTGCCTTGTTCGGCAAGGCGCGGGTCATAATGGAAGCAATTGAAGTAACCGCATTCGACCGCCATCTTCTCTTCTTTGATCGAGTTGACCAAGCCGCCTTTGATGTGCTGTTCAGCGCAGGGGCAATAGCAGATGACCAAGGACGGGCCGTTATAGGATTCGGCTTCCTTGAGGACTTTGATCGCCGCAGCGGGGTTGGCGCCCAAAGCGATGCAGCCGACGTAGACGTGGCCATAGGCCATCGCCATAAGCGGCAAGTTCTTCTTCGCTTCTTTCTTACCGGAAGCGGTGAATTTGTTGATGGAACCAGTTTGTGAGGACTTGGAGGCCTGTCCGCCGGTGTTGGAATAGACTTCGGTGTCGAGAACGAGGATGTTCACGTCCGCTTCGTTAGCCATGACATGGTCAACTCCGCCGTAGCCGATATCGTAGCTCCAGCCGTCGCCGCCGATGATCCAAACCGACTTGTCAACGAGGTCACGCTCATAAGCGAGAACTTCCTTGACGCCTTCATCTTTGGAGGCTTTGACGAGTTCGACGAGCTTCGGAGCAATGGTCTTGACGTAGTCGCGATCCTTGATGTGAGCGAAGTAATCATCGATCACCGCTTGAAGTTCGGGTTCCACATTGGCTTTAGCCGCCTTGAGAATGTTGCAGATGGTGGCGAGTTTAGCATCCGTAGCAATACGCATACCAAAGCCATATTCCGCGTTATCTTCGAAGAGGGAGTTGGCCCAGGCAACACCGTCTTTGCCGTTGTCGTTAACAAACGGGGTCAACGGGGTCGAGCCGCAATAGATGGAGGAGCAACCCGTAGCATTGGCAACGAGCATGTCTTTGCCAAAGAGTTGGGAAACGATGCGATAGTACGGAGCTTCGCCGCAACCAGCGCAGGCGCCGCTAACTTCCATGTACGGTTTTTTGAAGCCAACGCCGATGACGGTGTTTTGCATCGCCGGAGCGAGCAATCCACTCTTGTCGGTGCAATGGGCATAGAGGTAATCCGCCGCTTTTTGCTCCGTATGGTTCGCGTGGGCATCCTCCATGCGAAGAGCATATTTGGAGGTGTCGGGTTTGACACCAGCTTTTTGAGCCGCCATATCAATGGCTTTGTTCTTGTTGCATTCTGCAACGCAGAGTCCGCAGCCGATGCAGTCTTCGGTGGCAACCGTAATGCGGTACTTCACGCCCTTGACGAGCTTGTAGTCCATGAGCTTGGCAGCAACTTCTGCCGGAGCGTTCTTCAATTCTTCGTCGCTGATCAAATACGGACGGATGGTCGCATGGGGGCAAACGAAGGCGCATTGGTTGCAGGCGATGCAGTTTTCCGGATTCCAGACAGGAACGCGGTCGGCAATCGCGCGTTTTTGACGGAAGGTGATGTTCTCATTCATCGTGCCATCAGCAAGTTCGTGCTTGAGGAAGGCAGAGGTCGGGAGTTCATCACCGTCAAGGCGATCGATGACGGAAACATATTCGTCATAATAGGTGTCGCCCGTATCTTCGATGACTTTCTTGGTATCGAGTTTGATCCATTCGGGGTCAATCGCAATTTGATGGAGGCCTTGGGCACCGGTTTCGATGGCTTTGTAGTTGTTCTCAACGATGTCCATACCCTTCTTTTCATAGGACTTCTTGGCGAATTTCTTCATCCATTCTTCCGCTTGTTCATACGGCATGATGGAGGGAGAAAGCTTGAAGAAGGCCGCTTGGAGGGTGGTGTTCGTGTGGCGGCCCATGTGGGCTTCCATCGCGAGCTTGTTCGCGTCGATGACGTAGAACTTGGCTTCTTTCTCCGCGAGGAGGTGCTTCATGCGGTTCGGCATGGATTTGATGAGGGTCTCATCGTCCATGGAGGTGTTGAGCAAGAAGGTTCCGCCTTTCTTCAAATTGGCAATGATGTCGAATTTGAAGATATAGGTGTCAAGGGAGCAGGAGATGAAATCCGCGTTCTTGACGTAATATTCGGAATGAATCGGGTCTTTTCCGAAACGGAGGTGGCTACGAGTCGTGCCGCCGGCTTTGCGGGAGTCATATTGGAAATAGGCTTGCGCGTATTGGTGGGTGGCGTCGCCGATGATCTTGACGGAGCTCTTGTTCGCCGAAACCGTGCCGTCGCTGCCGAGGCCATAGAAGAGGCAGCTCGTGCAGGTGGAAGGAACCGTGAAGGTTTCATCCACAGGGATGGAGAGATGGGTCACATCGTCCTTGATGCCAACCGTGAATCCATTCCAGTTCTTTTCCGCATTGAGGAAGTCATAAACGGATTTGACGTCCTTCGGCTGGGTGTCTTTGGAAGAAAGGCCATAACGTCCGCCGATGACTTGGATGTCGGAACGTCCTTCCGCGGCCAAAGCGGCCAAAACGTCGAGATAAAGCGGTTCGCCTTCTGCGCCGAGTTCTTTCGTGCGGTCGAGGACGGCGATTTTCTTAACGGAAGCCGGAATAGCTTCGGAAAGGAATTTGCTGGAGAACGGGCGGTAGAGGTGGACACGGACCAAACCAACGCGTTCGCCACGGCGGTTGAGTTCGTCCACGACTTCGGTCGCAGTTTCGGTGACCGAGCCCATCGCGATGATGACGCGGTCCGCGTTCTTGTCGCCATAATAGACAAATGGAGCATAGTTACGTCCGGTGAGACGGCTCGCTTCTTTGAAGTACTTAACCGCGGCATTGAGGACGTCTTCGACTTTGCCGTTTTGGCTTTCGACAGCCTGGAAATAGATATCGTCATTTTCCGCACCGCCGCGGGTAACCGCGTGGGTGTGGGGATTCAAAGCACGGGCACGGAAAGCTTCGACTTTATCCATCGGAAGAAGCTTTTTCCATTCTTCTTCGTCCACGAATTCCACGTTTTGGACTTCGTGAGAGGTACGGAAGCCATCGAAGAAATGGCAAACCGGACGAGAGGATTCGATCGCAACCAAGTGAGCCACAGGGGCGAGGTCAGCGATTTCTTGGACCGAGTTCGAGCAGATCATCGTGATGCCGGTTTGACGGATCGCGTAGATGTCTTGGTGGTCGCCGAAAATCGAAAGGGCACGGGTGGCAAGGCTACGAGCGGAAACGTGTAAGACCGCAGGAAGCAATTCACCGCACCATTTGTAGATGTTCGGAATCATTAAGAGGAGGCCTTGGGAAGCCGTGTAGGTCGTGGCCAAAGCTCCACCTTGAAGAGCGCCGTGAACAGCGCCAGAGGCACCAGCCTCGGATTGCATTTCGACAAGTTTGACGGGTTGGCCAAAGAAGTTTTTCTGGCCCTTCGAGGCAAAGATGTCGACGTTCTCCGCCATCGGGGATGAGGGAGTAATCGGGTAGATCGCCGCTACTTCAGTGAAGTAGTAGCTTTCCATCGCCGCCGCGGTATTGCCGTCGACGGACTTCATCGTCTTTTTGATTTCAGACATAGTTCGTGGAAATTCTCCTTAACGATGAAAGTATAGGAGTCTATCCCTCGGCATTCAAGGCATGAAAATGAAACAAAACCCCTAAAGGGGTTATTGAAAAGTGGTTTATAAAGATATTATCGAATTCTTATTTTTTCTTTTCTTCTTTGGCACGCCGCTTCAATTCGTTATCCACCAAGCGCTTTAAAATCGTGAGCTTTTCATCGTCTAAAGAGGTGGCGGTGTCTACGAGCCCGCCGACATTCGTCATTTCCTTGTAAACAAAATCCGCGATGGAAACATAGGAATTCAGCGTTTTCTTAGAAACGTGGATGCTCTCCTTCTTCCGCTTCTTCGACTTTTCCATGGGGATTTCTAGATAAGCGCGCAAAGCCGGCTCCAAATCGCGGCAGTTGATGCCCGAATCCATGCGGATCATCGGTTCAAAATAAGATAATGCATCGCCCAAGACATCCGGATAAAGCCCTACCAAGCGAGAAAGGGCGTCCAAGGTGACGACTTTACGATTTGTGCGCTTCAATGCGCCTAAAACGCGTTGTACAAACGCTTTGGTCGGTTTGCTATCCATACATCTTCATTATGATGGCGGATTGCTTTTTTGTCATTAAAAAACGCCCCGTTTCCAGGGCATAAGTTTCGGAAATATTTATTTTTTCGTTAAGGGAATGTCATCCGGGAACACAATGTCACCAGCAGTCATGCCATCCACCGTAAGGGTATAGGTCGATAAGCCAATAGAAGCCACGGGGTATTCATTCACGATGGATAAAGTCGCTTCTGAAATATCGTAATTGGTCGTCGACGTGGATTTTCCAGGATCAACAACCACCTTGGTAATGCGTTCCGTGTAATTGGTGATGGCCCAAACGCCATTGATCTTGTCCATCGTAATATAGCGATAGGTTTCCGTTTTGGAATTTTCTTCGCTCTTATAGCCTTGGAAAACATACCCAGCAACCGTCGAGGCAATGGAGCGGCGGAGTGAATAGGAATCAAAACCGATTTCCGCGGCCGATTTTCCGACATAACTCTTCATGTCGTTATAACGGCCAAGAAGAGTTTCATATTCGGACTTTAGCAAAGAAGAGACGATGGCGCGTTCCGCGTCCAAAGCGGAGGCGTTGTTATAGATTGTGCCCGTGTTCTTTTTACTATCGATGAGGAGGTATTGTTCAAAAGCATCGCCTTTCAACGTATAGCCAATGTGGTTATCCGACGACGTCGAGATGGAGAAA
Organism: uncultured Mollicutes bacterium; assembly: GCA_900539595.1. Lineage (GTDB taxonomy): Bacteria > Bacillota_I > Bacilli_A > RFN20 > CAG-826 > Alloenteromonas. The sequence continues at coordinate 18,300 of UQCQ01000013.1, forward strand.
TTTCCATCTTGGTAATAAGCTGCCTTACGAGTAACGCCTGGGTTTTTATTGTCGCCCGTGTCCGTTTGGGTTTTATGTTCCACAACGTTGGAGGAAGCAATTTTTAAATCGGTGACCGCAGCAACATCAATAAAATCGGCAAGACCCGTGACGACCTTCGAATCGTTTTTGATTCCGCAGGAAGATAGAGTTGCAGAAGAAAGGGCGGCAAGCCCGAGGAATAGAGTTTGTTTTTTCATTCTTGAGCGCTCCTGTTATCTCCGCCGGCCATTTCGCGATTGGTCCCAACGGCGAAGAGAATGGCCGCAACCGTTAAAATCGTAAAACTAACAATCGCACCATAGGCATCATGGCAATAAAGGGAATCGTAGACCACGTAATGTCCCAAATCGCCGGTTTTCACTGCAGAAGTATTTCCAAAATTGTTGGTCACCATGAAGAAGACGGGCGAAGCTAAAACCGCAAGACCCGTGACAAAATAAAGCAAGGTGGCAAGCTTGGACCACTTTTCCATCTTTTTAGAGAAGGTGATGCAGAAGACCAAACCGCAGCAAAGCAAGCAAATGGCGAAAACAGTGATGAGAATCCAGTTGGGCGAAGCTTCCGCTGTATAAAGAAGGGTCGGCCCGCCATTCATTTTCGCGTAATAATAGAAGCATCCGTTGCCAAATAAAGCTTGATAGCCCGGAATCAATTCGGGAATGAAGGAATCCGCTCTTCCAACAGGGAAAGTGGTGGATTGCGAATAATTCGCGTATTCAATCGTCACCGTCGGCAAGATGATGGCCAACAAAATCCCGATTAACGCCACAGGAATGGAGACGAGGCGTAAAATAACGCCGACGCGACGAAGCGCATCCTTCTCGAAACGGAAGAAAGTCTCCTTGGCTTCTTCTTTTTTCTTTGAGGTTACCGAAACTGTGTTTTCCATTGGTTTTAGTATAATTTTTTAATCCCGATGTTTCAATGTTGCTAGCCAGGCAAAACCTGAGTTAGCGCGCCTTTTTTCTCGACCGACGATAAGTGGCGCGAAGAATAAATTGGCTAAGCTTTCTCCACCACACCACAAAGATAAGCGGGGTAGAGGAAACGGTGAGAGAAAGGTTTTTGCGGATTTCATCCACATCGTGATAAATCTCGCGTCGGCGATAAGACCACAAAATCGCCCAAACGGCCCCAAACAAGAATAGGATTCCGCCAACGCCAACGCCAATCACGAAGACATAGAATTCTGCACAACTGGTGGTAAGAATAAAGACGGCTTCTTCCGTATTGTCTTGATCCAATTTGAAGGAAAGGTAATAGAAGATAATCCCAATGATGAGCAACGTGAGACCGATGACAACAAAAGACATCCCGGAGGACACTCTTTCGCGGTAGAGGTTGCCCTTTTTATGGAGTTGCTGAACAATGGGACGAACTTCCTCTTCCTTTAATTGATCAGAAATCGGCTCTTTGCAAGCACGGCAAACATCCCGATGTTCGGGATTCTTTTTCAAACATTCACGGCAGTAGGTTTTCATTGCTTTCATTATAGGTGCGGGCGCTTCTTTCGTCCATAGAAGGAATTAAGCCCTATCGTAATTAAAATTCGGATCCTTTTCTCCGAAAAGACGGATTCCCGTTTTCAAGCCTCTCGCGTTAGCATCTGCGAAAAAGCTGTTATACCGAAGTTCTCCGGACATCATGATCGACGTAGCGGAGGCAAAGGCATATTTGGAATAGCCTTCCAGAATCGTCCAATGGTTCAGGTTACGGTAATCCGCGGCAGTGGGATTATCTTTATCGCTAACCCAGACAAACCCCAACAAACGACCAAAAGATTCGGTCAACGCCCCACCTTCCACACTCTGCACGAGGATATGTTTCGCGGAGGAAAGGATTTGGTTGTTCCATTTGGCCGCGGCCTCGCCCCACGGTTGCTCTTGAATGGTGTTGCCATGTTGCACCTCTGGAGTATCAATATTTTGATAACGCAGGGAACATCCACGGAACTCGCTCATGGAGGAGGGGTAGTTAAATACGGTCGTATCGCCATCCCCAAGGTGGGACACCGTCACTTCGACCGCTCCGCCCGTTCCTTTATTATCCACGGCATAAGGCAATTTTAATTGCTCTTCGGTCAATTTAGGCCCAGCGAGGAGTTCTTCTTCCGAAACGGGGCAAACCGCGTTTCCTAGATTAGAAGAATATCCGGCAGGATAGCCGATCCAATCGTAACGTTCCCCTTTTTCCCGTCCGATGCGATATTCGTTTTTCCGAATAATGACTTCGTTAGAAGCAAAGGCATTCGTATATCCGATTTCGCCAAGGGTATCCACGCGCGCTTCACCGCGAAATAGGCCCATGGGCCAGGTTCCGTTATTCATGAAATCCGCCGAAACCATGTCGTGATGGATTTGCTCTTCGATCTGGGAATAAGCAACACAGAACGTCTCCATCGATTGCAATGTTTTATCGCCCAAGGGAATCGTATAAGAGGTCGTTTTCTCCGTTCCGTGATAGATACGGATGGAATAATTCTTTAACGAAAGGGGTTCCGTACCAAAATTCGCCACTTCCACCACGCGATTCTTAATGAGTTCGCCTAAATAAAACTCGGAGAAAAGGAGAGGGGACCCCTCTTCAAATTCCTTATCTTTTAAAGAATCGGATGAATCAATACTTGGGGAAGAAGAATGGTCGAAACCAGGATCTCCGCAGGAGACACTTAAAAGCAGCGATGCCGCTAATACGAGCCAAATTTTCTTCGTCATTTGTTGTAATTCTTAATTAAGTCAACGGAGGTGGAGCCAATCTTGGAAATTACGCTTCGAGCAACCAAACGGTCAAAACCGCCTTCATAGGAATAATAGAAATTGAAGGTGAATTGGGTTCCTTTTTCGGAGAAATAGAGGTCTGCGGCCTGCAATTCCAATTTATCCGAGTGGTTAGCGGCCACTTCATAAACGCCCAACGCCTTGGAAAGGGCCGTTAATTCCGCAGTGTTGTCCTTGATAAGAGTCGGGGTTGCATCCAAAGCAGCCGGAGCAACACCCTCGGAGGACGATTCTTCTACTGGAGCATCGTCGCTATAGTATTTGCCAAATAAATTGAAGGTTCCAAAAGTCGTTCCTTGAATTTTGGGAACAAAAACGTTCTCCGCCGTGAACATGGCTACGTGATCCCCGATATAGGACGGATCAAAATACAAATCGCGGAAGGAAGAAACGTTATTTCCGTTTCCATCTACCAACGCATCGCCCAAAACGAGCTTATCTTTCTTCGTTTCCGCATCTTTTTCAACGGTATAGCGGTAGCTTTTGTCGCCTTTGACATCGATAACGCCACCATTTTTACGACCGCCGAAATTCTTATAGGTGCTATAAAATCCATCTTCGACATAATCCGTCATGATGCTAGGCACCGATCCAGAGGATAGATATTGATAAATGTTATTCACCCGGCAATTCTTTCCAAAGGAAGAAAGGACAGAAGACAAAGTGTTGCCGCCGGCGACGGGAGGATTGGAGGAAGAAGATCCATCGTTTCCTGCTCCACCTTCACCGCAAGAGACAAGAAGAAGGCCCGCTAGGCCCAAGACAAAGAGATTACGTTTTTTCATGCGTGTCCATTATAGGTAAAAGCACGGGAAAGCAAAAGCCCCCACGCGTATGCGCAGGGGCAATAATTGTTATTTAAGACGATTAGTCGACGAAGTTGATGACGATGCTGGTGATATAGACAGCGCCGGAAGTCTTTGCGTCGTGGCTAAGATTGAAGAACTTATCCGTGCTGTTAGCTGGGGTATAAGTATAGACGTTTTTAACGATTTTAGTGTGATCGACAGCCATATCCGTTTTTTCAAGAACCGCAGCACCGGTTTCCACGCAGAAGAGGTCTTTGGTGATTTCCTGTTCAAGAGTCACAACAACATTTTTGATGGCTTTTTCAAACGCGGTGATGTTGTGCAAATTGGACCATTTTCCATTCTTCGTGCGTAATTGCATGGCTCCCGTATCACTTTTGGTAAATTCGGTGAAGATCCAATCCGTAGTGCCCGTTTTAAAATTGCCGTTTTTGTATTTATTCACCGTTGCGTTAAACAAATCGGATGTGATGGTGATGTTGCTCACGACAGCGGCAGAATCGCGGAAGGTAACTTCAACAATGTTGACACAGGTGGCGTTGAATTTGCCGTCCACAGCGTCCGTTTTGTTGCCCTGAGCGTCAGTCACCTTGATGGTGTCGACAACGTAGCCGGCCTTGGAAGAGGTTGCGTTGACGGTGATTTCTTCACCATAAGCAATGCCTTCCGTCTTGGAAAGGGTGATGGTGGCAGCAGGATCATCGGCAGAAGTCGCCGTCGCGGTATAGGTAGCGGTGCTGGCTTTGTGGGAGAGCAAATTGCCCATGATTTCCGGGGTATTTGTATTGGAATAGTAGGTATAGGTGCACTTCATGGTGATTTCCATACCATTGGTAACACCGACCAAGGAGGTATCCGCGTCTTTCGGATTGTTGAAGGAGAAAGCGGCGCCATCCCAGGTGATGCCTTTATCGGCTGTGCCAGTCAAACCATAGATCATGACGGTTTCTTTGGTGGTCGGATCGGTCAAATAGCCGTTTCCGTATTTGTCGTCGGCCTTGAGGCCTTCCAAAATACCCGTGACTTCGAAGACTCTATCCGTGACGGTTTTTTTGCCAAGAGCGAGGATTTCGCCAACGGTCTTCTTTTCAGCCGCCGGAGCGGGTTTGATATCTCCGCTGAAGTCGCCTTTGTATTCGCCTTTGGAAATTAGTTTCGCATCGGTGATTTGGGCTTGGTTATACCAGTCAGAGACACCTTCGATGGTGATGCCTTGGCCAACTTGCGGAGCATTGGGGCCAAGTTTGTTCGCGGCAGTCGCGTCAAATCCCCAGCTTTCGAAAACACCTGCGCTGGCCTTGCGATCTTCGACGTGAATCGAAATGGTCGAATAGCCTTGGTCTTTATTACCAACAACAATGGTAGCGTCAATTTTATTATAAGGCTCCCCTTGGCTAGACGTAGTGGTGGCGGCAGTAATCTTGGAGAGATAAGCGCCTTCTGCTTTGGCGATGCGACCTTGATTTTTGGGAGAATCGTTTTTAAACGTTCCGTCCAGGACGAGGTCAACCGGCTTGGCGACGGTGTCGGAGGTCGCTACGGTGATGGTGTCCGGTTTTAATTCATAAAGACCATTGTAGATATCGACTTTGCCGGCGATTTCAACGAGGTTGCCAACAACCGCAGCATCCCATTTCTTGTTGGTATAAACCGTGATGGCGGATTCGCCGTCGGCGACGAGGATGTTGCCGTTAACGAGGATTTTCGTGACATAGCCACGGGTGACGACGCTATCGCCAGTCTTGCAATCATAAATCTTAGAAATGGCGAGAATGCTGGTCGCAAGGATCTTCACATTGAAGCCTTTGGACGCATATTCTTTGCCTTCAATGGAGGCGTGGACAACAACCGCTTCTTTCAACGCGTGCTGTTCTTTGTCGGCTTTGACGATGAGTGTAGCTCCGTCCGCAGAGACTTCGAGGAAGGATTTCGCCGCATCCGAAATCGTGTAGGTGATGGCGAAGGTATATTCCTTTCCATCGTGGGTCACCTTGGATTCCTTCACCAAGGTTTGGTTAACGGCGATACCAGCGGAAGACCATCTGTCAAATCCAGCCGAAATGTTGGTGATGGCTTCGTTGGCCAAAGTCGCATAATCCACAGCGGGCGCGCTCGTAGCGGAATCCGTGGTGTCTTTGCTACCACCGGCTCCTCCACCGCAAGCAGTAAGCCCCATGATGAGTGCGCTCGATAGAACGAGCAATTTCAGTTTCTTCATGATTTATTTTTCTCCTTTCAGAAGTGACTGATCTATCAAAATCGAACCAAATTTAGAAAGCCTTAGTAGGCCTTGGAAGCATCGCCGCCAATGACGGTGATGCCTTGACGAGAGCAGAGTTTCACTTGGTAACGGCCATAATAGGTGACCATCGCGCCTTTGACGCGAATTTCGGTGGCACTCTTGAAGTATTCAATGTTTTGAATGCGCGGCTTGGTGTTTTCTCCACCCGGTTTTTCGCCCGGATAGACGGCCATGCCGTCATCGATGCGGACATTGATCCGTTCGCCAGCGGCATTTTTGCACCAAAGAGTGAATGCGTAAGCAATGTTGGAAGTCGTCGATTTCACCGCTTTTCCGCCATAGCAGGTAAGCGGCTCATCGATGGAGCAAATCACGTTGATGTTGTCTTTAACGGCCAATTCGCCAACGGTGCCCTTCTTCTCTTCGTAGGTTCCATCGCCTTTTTCAAGGACTTCGATGTCGCCTTCTTCGTGATAGGCAGCGGAATAATGGGCGTCGACCAATTGCAACGTTCCTTCATCTTCCGTGGTTTCTCCGTCTTCCACCGCTCCAAAGCGAGCAACGGTTCCGGAAATGCGAATCTTGTTGCCAACACGAGCAAGCGGAGCCATTACTTTATATTGAGTAAAGACATAGATACCGTAACGTTTTCCGTCGATATCTTCATTGAGGTAGCAGGCGCCAGTATCGGGCCCGGTGGCGGCAACCGTGGCGACAAAGGTCGCTTTGGCTCCCACCCAGTCGAACGTTTCGCCCTTAACGTCGGTGCCTTCTACAATATTTTTTAGCGTGCATTCTTGGGCTGCACCATAGTTGAAATCAGGATCGGGATTCGGGCTCCAAACGTGCATCTCCAAATCCATGGCCTGTTGGTTGGCATTGAGGAATGCCGAGGCGTAATCCTTGCCCGTTGCACCCTTCATCTTGGACCAGCCCTCTTGAACAAGAGCGAGGTTCACAAGCTTAAGGTCTTGGTAGTCGGCGTTTTCTTTTTCGCTCACCCAAATATAGGTGAGGTAACGTCCACCGGTGCTATCCAAAACAGGGACCGAGCCCTTATCGCCTTGGTCAGTGCTATCAGTAGTCAAAACAATCGTTTTGGCCGCAGCAAGCATATCGCCATTGAAGTTGCTCGCACCGCTTCCCCAAGGCTCCAACATACCAGTGGATTCCGGAGTGTCGATGCAGTTATAACGGCATTTGATAAGGTTCGTTTTTTCTCCGTGCGGGTAGAAGTGAGCGGTGTCACCATCGATTTTGCGGACTAAGTCCACTTGACCGATGCCGTCTTTTAAGAAGGTTTTGCCCTTGTAGTCTTCCTTCATCTTGGTCTTAGAGACAAAGTCGACAAATTGATAGGCGCTGGTGTTCGAATTTTGTTCGCCCGTTGTAGAGGGTGCGCTATCGGAAGGAACCGTTCCACCGCGGCAAGAGGCAACGCCCAAAGTTGTAAAGGCTAAGAGCAATGCGGATAAAAAGAATTTTTTCTTCATGGTATCACCTCATTAATTGCGGGTTTGGTTCACGCAGTTCGCCATCGCGTCACTGAGCGCCTTCTCCACGGATTTGCTGCCGATTAAGACAGAGGAGAGAGCTTTGCCGACCTCGGTTCTAGCCAAAGCAGACCCAAGGAAAACGGGGCTCGTGAAATAATCTTCCAACATAGTGGAACTGAGTTTCGCCACTTCCGCGAGCAAATCGCCTTCCACGGCATCTTCGATGTAATCCTTATAAGCGTCCGTGTCGTAAGAGCTATAACGAACCGGTTGATAGCCGGTAGATAAGCCATAGACAACGGTATTCGTGGAATTCGTGACGAATCGATAGAACTTCCAAGCGGCGCGGCGTTCTTCTTCCGTGGAACGGTTATAGAAGCAAACTGAGGGTCCCTGGGAAATGACTGCCGGGTGATCGACGTCTATCGAAGGGGGAGCCACAACGCCGACTTCAAAGTCGTTGGTCGAGTTATAGGTCGTTCCCCCGGTGGAACCGATGGACATGAAGATTTCACCAGCGGTAAAACGGGAGGAGGTATAGGTGGCGTTCGCCGAGGTTCCCTTCGTTTTGAAATAGCCAAGGTCATAATAGCCCTTGAGCATATTGAGCATGCTCTTGATGCCGTCATTATCGAAAACGAAGTGAGATTCGGAAGCAGGGTCGTTCGTCGTGTAGTCGTAACCCATTTGCTGAGCCATTGAGATGAAAAGGTTCGAATCGGAGTCGTATCCTAACGGGAAATAGACATATTCGTCCCCCTTCTTTTCGGGATATGCCGCACGGATTTCCGCGCAAAGGTCCCACATTTCCGCCCAAGTGGTCGGAACCGTCCAACCATTCTGGTCAAACACGGTTTTGTTGTAGAAGAGAGCTTCGGTGGATTTAGCAAACGGAAGGCTATAGACGCCGGATTTAGTGTATTCGCAGCCTTCGTCCCAAAAGGTTTTAACAAAATCGGCCTTGCCAACGCGGACTTCGCCAGCCGCGTTCACGGATTTGCCGTCTTCTTCTTTGAAACCCAATTCGGCATCATCGATATAGGAAGACATGTCGACGACACAATTGCGGTCCAAATATTCCGCGACGTTGTCCGGATAGCAGAATGACATCGTGGGAAGATTTCCGGTCGCCACGTTGTTTAAGATCAAATTTTGAAGTTCATCATAGCCTCCAGCAGCAGACAAATCGTCAATGACGATATTCGGGTTCTGCTGTTGGAATGCCTTAATCATGCCGCGGAGCAAGTCTTGATTGACCTTGCCCATGGTATGCCAGAACTTCACATGAGTTTTGCCATCGCTTGGCACCGAGCCGCTGGTATCGTCCACCTTGTCGGAGGAAGAACCCGGTTTTTCGGGCGTTCCTCCGCAAGCGGAAAGAGCAGCTAAGCAACCACATGCAAGAAGTACGATGGATGGCTTCTTTTTGTTCATATGCAATTTCCTTTTCGTATCGAATCGAATGAAGAGATTGGCTTATTCAGCAAACAAGCAATCAGACATGGCTTGGTCGAAGGCTTGGTCGACCGTTTTGGTTCCAAGAAGGACCGAGGAGAGAAGTCCGTCCATGCTCGAGCGAGCTTGGCTGGAGCCTTTGAAGGCCGGGGAAGTGAATTGCGCTTCCGCGTATCCGCTTTCTTCGCTGCCGACATAGGAGAACATGTCTTGGATGAGGGCGTTTTTGCCAACCGCAGTGTCCTTCGCGTCTTCGAAAATCGGATCGGAGAAGGAAGAATTACGAACCGGATTATAACCAGTATCGGAACCAAATAAGGCCGAGTTCTTGGTGTTGGTCGCGAATTTGTAGAAGAGCCAAGCGGCGGTGCGCTGGGCTTTCGTCGTGCCTTTCTTGAAGAAGGTGATGGACGGCCCTTGGGAGATGACCGCCTTGTTGGTCTTGTCGTATTGGGGAATGCCCGTAACGCCGGTTTCGAAGTCCGCGGTGTAGCAATAGCCGGTTCCGCCGGTGGAGGAAACGCTCATCAAAATGGATTGCGCCGTGAATTGGGTGCTGGTATACGCGTTGTTCGCGGAAGTTCCTTTTGTCAAGAAATATTTCTTGTCGTAGTACTCCTTCAATTTGGTGACGAGGTCCTTGTTGGCTTGAGTCGAGAAATGGAAGTGGCTATTTTCGGCGCCAGAACGTTGCGAGGTGGTATACGGAAGTCCTCTTTGGATGAAACTCGTGATTAAGAGGTTCGCATCGCTATCCCAGCCAAGGCAGGTGTATTTGTCGTCTTTATAGGTATTGTCGGATTTGATCGTTTCGCAAAGTTCCCAGAGTTCATCCCAGGTTTCAGGAACGGTCCAGCCTTTCGCATCGAAAACCGTTTTATTGTAGAAAAGAACTTCGGTGGATTTGGAGAAGGGGAGGGAATACATTCCTTCGACGGCATATTTGCTTCCGGCTTTCCAGTAACCAGCGGACATATCTTCGACGCCCAAATCGCCTAAATCATAACCTTTGGGATTGTGACCAAGGCCATAAACCGGATCGTTGATATAAGAAGTCATATCCAAGGATGCGTTGTGATCAACATAACCAGCGACGTGGTCTTCGTAGGCATAAGCCATGGTCGGCAAATTACCGGTAGAGATGTTGTTGTTGATAATTTCGTTTAATTTGTCGTAATCACCCTGCTGGGTGTTCGTAACCTTGATGTTTGGATAAATTTTGTTAAAAGCGGTGATGATTTGATCCAAGATCGGTTGGCCCGTGGTTTTGCCCATCGTGTGCCAGAAGGTGATTTCAACCGGCTTTTTCGGGTCGAACTCTTCGTCCATGTCCGGGGTAACGGGGGTGGTTGCGGAAGTTGCAGAATCCTTGGAGTTGTCCGGATTCGGTTTCGATGAATCGTTGGACCTGCCTCCGCATGCTGTCATAAGAGTCATGGAAGCAAGCCCGAAGATGAGAGTCATCTTTTTGTTTAGCATAATTTCTCCTCTATAAAATGCAGTCAAATTGCTTTGACATTCTATTGTATTATGTTCCGCCAAAAAAGAACACTGCAATTTAAAGTCTACATTTATGTAGGGGTTTAAAAATTTACGAATATTTTACAGCCAAATCTTTTCTGTTTAGGCATGAAAAAAGGAGCTCGTTACGAGCCCCAAATTTCGCCTAGCCTTTAATACCGGCACGGCCAACGCCATGCATGATGTATTTACGGAAGAAGATGAAGAGTAACAACAACGGAACGGTGACAAGAATCGTCGCAGCCATTTGAATGCCATATTGGGGGTCGCCGTTGCTGGAAGTGAAGGAGGAACGCAACGCGTTCGTCACTAAGCGCCAGCTGGGGTCCGCTGTGGTAACGAGGTTCGGCCACACATAGGAGTTCCATGCGCCCATTAGTTTCAAAATAAAGATGGAAATAAGGGTCGGCATCGCAAGCGGAACCATGACTTTCCAAAGATATTGCCAATCGCTCTTGCCGTCGACTTTCGCAGCCAAATAGAGTTCGTTCGGAATCTGTTTGAAGTTCTGACGAAGCAAATAAATGTAGAAGACCGCAATCCAGAACGGGATGATCATGGCCCCGAAAACGGAATCCTTGTAGGTCAACCAGCCTTCAACTTTGCCAACGCCAAATTCGTACCAAGGCAAGCGAGAAACGGTGATGTAGTTGGTAATAACCATCATTTCTCCCGGAATCATCATGGTGGCAAGCAAAATGGCGAACAACGTATCTTTGCCACGGAAATTAAGACGAGCAAAAGCAAATGCCGCAAAAATCGTGGTGATTAAGGTGCCCAAGGTGGAAAGGATACCAACCACCAAGGTGTTTCCCACGTAAGTGCCAAAATCAAAGGAATTGAAAACGGTAATGTAGTTGCTCCACAAAACGTTTGTGGGGAAGAACGTTTGGTGCAAAGAGCGAATTTCCGTCGTGCTCTTCAACGAGGTGATGATCATCCAGTAGAACGGGAAGAGAACGATGAGGCTCATGAAAATCAAAAAGGCATAAACCACCACAAGGCTCATAATGCGAGCCACTTTTTGGGCTTTTTCGAGTTGTTCGGCATTCTTGGATTTGGCCTTAATCACCAAATGCATTTTAGAGGTGTCGATCGCCTGGTATTTGGGGGATGCTTCGCGCTCTTTTTGTTTTTCGGCTTTCCCCTTCATCTTGAAAAGTTTCTGGAAGAAATTGCGGTCATCGTAAGTGTTGATTTGATGTTCTTGTGCCATATTAGTAATGAACCCTCGTCTTCGAAACTTTGAATTGAATAGCCGTGAAGAGCAAAATCACCAAGAACAGCAAGACCGCAGCTGCCGCTCCGTATTGGACATTGCCTTTGACCATGTCATAAATGTAGTAAACAACCGTGTACATGTTGTTGGTGCCGCCACCATCGGTAGAAGATTTGCCAAGCAAACCAACAACGGAGGTGTATTCTTTGAAGCTTCCAATAAAGGAAGTGATCATGATATAGAGGATTTGCGGGGAAAGAAGAGGAACCGTGACGTTCATCATGGTTTTGAATTTACCCGCGGAGTCGATTTTGGCAGCATCGTAATACTGCTTATCGATGTTTTGCAAGCCGGAGAGGAAAATCAAAATCTTAAACGGCAAGCTGTGCCAAACGATGTAGATGCAAAGGGCGATCATGGCGCGCCATTGCGGGGCGCCTTGGTCAATCCACTTCGTATTTCCGAGGTGGAAGATGAAGTTGATGATACCTTGATAGTCGAACAAAACAGCGAAGACCATACCAACGGCGATCGCGTTAGTGACGTAAGGAATGAAAAAAATCGTCTGGAAAAGCTTTTTAAACGCCGGAATCGAATTGAGACCGATGGCAATTAACAAAGCGATAATAATCGAAATTGGGACGGTGATGAAGGTGATGATCATCGTGTTTGGGAACGCGTATTTGATAACGTCCATCGTGAAATAGACGGATTTCACCGCGCCCGTCGGGTCAACATAGGTTCCCTTGACTCCACCCGAAGTGAAATCGGTGCAGGCCCAGCGATAAACCATTTCGCCACCCGTAGTTTTGCCAACAAGTCCGAGGACAACGCCGAAATTTTCCAACGTGAACCCTTTGTTGGTCTGGGTAACGTAGTCATAGTCTTTCAAGAAGGCGATGACAATCGTGTTAATAAGAGGATAAAAGGTGAAGACCGCCATCAAAATAAGGGTCGGGGCCAAATAAAGCCAGGCTTTCCAGTTGTTCTTCTCGCCCGCGTCGGCGGAGGTCCGCTCTTTGACGCGTCCGAAAAGAGGCTTCCGGGCCTTCTTCTTGTCGTTCGTGATTTTGGAGACTGCCATAATCGAAGGCCTTAAATGAGGCGGGGTTCCCCTTCCTCAAGAGAGAAGGCGAAGCACTTATGAGGTTTGACTTCGCAGGCAACATCGCCAACCTGAACTTTCGTAAAGGCGTCGATGATGAATTTGGTGTCGCTGAGACGATATTCTTGGTCGCAGTTCAGCATGATGTCGCGGCCCATCGTCAAAATGCGCTCAACTTTGAAGTGGAAATTGTTGTTCGCCTTCTCGTCGATGATGATACCCTCGGGGCGGATTCCAACCGTGACTTCTTGATCCGAAAGATCGCGGCCAAGTTTCTTGGCTTCTTCTAATTCCTGAGCAGTAATTTCGCGGACCATGTCGTCGCCGATATAGACTTTGTGATCTTGAATACGGCCTTTGAAGAGGTTGATCGGCGGAGTTCCAAGGAAGTTCGCGACGAATTTGTTGCAGGGATTGTTATAAACTTCCTGCGGAACGCCTTCTTGCTGTTTCACGCCGAGCTTCATAACGACGATCTTGTCGGAAATCGACATAGCTTCTTCTTGGTCGTGGGTAACGAAAATCGTGGTGATTCCGGTGTTTTGTTGAATGCGGCGAATTTCTTCGCGGGTCTGTAAGCGCAAACGAGCATCCAAGTTGGATAAAGGCTCGTCTAAAAGTAAGACCTTGGGCTTTTTAACAAGGGCACGGGCGATAGCGACACGCTGTTGCTGACCGCCTGACAATTGGTTCGGTTTGCGTTCCAAATATTGTTCAATTTGGACAATTTTGGCAGTTTCACGAACGATTTTATCGATTTCGTCTTTGCTTAATTTGCGGCGTTTAATTTCCGGCTTGCCTTCCATGTCCAATAGTGGTTCGCCATTTTCGTCTAAAACGGGTTCTTCAATGCGAAGGTTGGTTAAAGGGAAAGCGACATTCTTGTAAACCGTCATGTGCGGATAAAGGGCGTAGTTTTGGAAAACAAGTCCGATCCCGCGCTTTTCCGGTTCCAAATCCGTGACATCCTCGTCACCGAACCAGATTTCACCATCCGAAGGCTCGAGTAGACCCGAAACCATATAAAGGGTCGTGGATTTGCCGCACCCAGAGGGGCCTAGCAAACCAACGAGTTGTCCGTCCGGGACCGTAATATTAAAATCCTCGACCGCGTGAGTATCCGGGATACCTTTTTTTGGATTGCCCGGGAAAATCTTGGTCAAATTCTTGAGCCTTATTTCCATCCGACTTGCTCCTGTTCGTTCATCGTACCGCAATTATAGTGGCTTCCAACTTTTTGCTCAATAGAGGATAAGCCCGAAAACTAGCCGTTTTTGTCGTTGTCCTGCTCTTGTTTTGAGGTTTTGTCAAAGAAGTGATCACCATACCAAGAAGAAAGGAAGGGACGAGACTCGGTCGATTCGGCTTGTTCTTGCATTTGAAGGTATTCTTCCTTGGAACGGTAAACGCTGCGATCGCTGGTATCTACCATATAGAGGCCCGTCATGTAATCATGCAAGGGTTGCCCATCTTTTCTTAGTATCGCCATCGTGAAACTTACAAATAACGGCACAGCAAAAGTCACCATCGAAAGCAGTGTTTCCACCACAAGCATCCACAAAAAGCGGAACAAAAAACTTCGGAACCGTGGAGAAACGGCATACCCGTCGAGCAAAGCCAAATGGAAAATGGCCATGCCAAACGTTCGCCACCCGCGACGGAAAAAAATCAAAGGCACCAGGAACTCAAATACCAACATGGAAATTGCTAAGCTAGATGGAATTAAAAGCAAATTGATGGTCTTGGACAATTTTTTAGAAGCGTTCACGAAAATTTCGCTTCGATTCAGGTATTCGATCGCCGAGATAATGGCTTGGTCGTAGAACCCCATCAACGTCGCGTCGTCCACAATGGCTTGGGGGTTTTGATGGCTATCCAGAGCAAAATAAGGCGAACCGTCGCTTTGCTTAATCGAATTCTCACCAACTTTTTCGGCGTTATATAGCTTTAAGCCTTCCCCTTCTTCAAATAAATGAAGGGGGTCTACGGTATAAAAAGTAGAAAGGCGACTCTCGCAAAACGAAACCTGCTCTTCCGGTTTACCCTTAAACGTTCCTTTCGCATAAGTAACGATTTGAACCAAGTTGTCTTCCGTTTCCTCGTAAGTAAATAAGCCCGATTTTTTAGAGACCGTGACATAAGTATCAAAAGCATTCCGATAGGAGGAGCTATTTTCCACGGCGAATCGAAGGCCCGCAAAAGCGCCCAAAGCTAAAACCATCATGCACATCAAATCAAACAAAAAGGCAATGGCTCTTTTTGGCAAAGGGGCCTTAAAGTACTCGAGTTCGATACCCTGTCCCACTTCTTTTTTATTTTCCACCACTACTTCACTGCTCATTTTGTTTCGCCCTCTCCGCTTCGATCTTCGCACGCTCAGCCCCAATCAGGGCCACGTCGTTAGTGAAAACCGTCGTATGCGACAAAATCTCGGACAAAGAGGCCCCGTCTTGACGGATAATCATGAATCCAGTGGAAATCATGCCGAAAATTCCACCAAACGCTAAAAACAAAGATAGCCGCAACGCTGTCATTCCAAACAAAGCGAAGGGAAGCATAAAACCATCGAGTCCATAGACAAAGAAGGTGGCGAATGGAATGCCAAAGGACCCAATCAAGAAACTCACGGTCCCCCGCAAAAAGATTTGCGACCATTTTAAAGGTTCCCCTTCTTCTCCAAGCGGTTCTAGGTGCATTACCCGCTTTCCTACAGCACGTCCTGTCTTGCCAATGCAGGGAATGAGGAAATAAAAGACCCCTCCAGCAAGGATGTAACTGAAAATCGCGCCTAGACCCAGCATCAAATAATGTTTCGTCGCGGCATTCGTATACGCCTTCAAATAATTGCTATAGGGAGTGGATTGAGCAAATTCCGCCCAAGCGACTTGGTATTTTTTAGAATAAAACTCCTTCACGGTTCGCGCCGCATTCACCACATCGGCATTCGCTCTCTCCCCCTCTACGTAATCCTTGAGAAAGATGCGCAAAGAGGAGGAAAGCACGGCGACACGCCCTTCTCCGCTGGATTCAAAGATACAGCCTTCTTGACCCAGTTCCAAAATTTCGGCGTTATAACGTTCCACGCTATAAAAAGGCTTTTGAGGACTTTCATACTCGCAATAATAACGGTAGAACGAATCCGTTGGTTCGTTGGTTCCATCGTAAGCGTATACGCGCTCTACATAAGTTTCCGCTAACTTTTCGTCGCTATAGATGCCATTTTCCTCGTCTTGAATCCGAAGGCCTGAACGCTGAGATTCTTCATTTAATAACGCAATCTGCTCTGACGCCGCACGCCCCAAGGGGGAATGGTCAATTCCTAAGGCGACCAGGGCATAAACCATCATTTCCAAAACCAGCATCAAAAAGAAGTCGGCGAGCTCCGCTAAGACTCTTTTTCCCTTCTTTCCCGGCACCAAAATAATCGAATTTTCTTCTTCGGGAGCTAAAGTTGAAGGCATACCGTTCGAATTCACAGGCTTAAGTTTACGTTTTTTTGTCTTTTGGACAAGGAGGACGCAATTTATAACGCACGTTCTTCGACCCTTTTTCGATGCGTGTTACAATAGCAAAGTTCTATTCCAAACGAGGAGGGCACCGCTATGCGCGTTTATTCGTCCAAAGAATATCGGCAACAGGAACCAAACCTGCATATTTTCTACGGGAAGGCCTATCCGGAAGCCAAGCACACCCACGACTTTGTAGAAATCGTCTATATCGATTCTGGAAAAATCGACCACATTGTCAACGGCAAAGAATTCCACGCCAAAAAAGGGGATTTGCTATTTTTGAATTACAATAGCGTCCATTCCTTCAAACCCCTTTGTCCCTCCACCTATTACAACATTTCCTTTTATCCTGAAATTTTAGAGAAGATCATCACCCCGGAAAACGCGTTCAGCTTGCTCTCGTTATCTACTTTCAACGAGATCTCCAAAGAAACCAACGAAGGGCTTGTTTCTTTTAACGCTCACGAGCAGCGGATCGTCAAAAATATCCTGGACGCCATCGCCGAAGAGCAAAGCAAACATCTTCCGCGATTCGCAGTCATCAACGAATCCTATATGAACATTCTCATCACGATGATTTTGAGGAAGACTTCGTTGCCGGATGAGCCCGAAACCAACGCGTGGAATGAATTGGCCGACTATATCAGCGATAACCTCGATAGCGACCTCTCCCTCGAAGCTTTGGCCAAAAAATGCTTCTATAATCCCTCCTATTTCTCTCGCTTATTCAAAAGCAAATTCAAGATCTCTTTGGTCGAATACGTCTCCAATAAGCGCGTGGAAAAAGCCATCGGCCTATTAACGGACACCGAGCTTTCGATCAAAGCCATCGCCTCGGCCTGTGGATTCTCCAATAAAAGCGTCTTCTACCGCACCTTTGCTAAAATCACCGGCAAGACCCCGATGGAATATCGAGGGAAAAGAGACATCCTTCCCCCATTAGACAACAAGTAAAAATTCGTCATTCCGCTTTTCTTATAATGAAATAAAGCCCTGGAGACGATGTAATGAAAGCACCCTTCCCTTTTGTAGAACGCCCCGCTTCAAATAGCGATCCTTTTTGGCGTTACCCCAACAATCCCGTCATCGGAAGAAATCACGGCTCATTGGCCCGCGTTTTCAATTCCGCCCTTCTTCCTTATGGCGATGGCTATATCGGCGTATTTCGCGCAGAGAAAAGAGATTCTATTCCCCATTTGTTCTTAGGCCGAAGCCTAGACGGGATTCACTTCGAAATCGAAGAAACTCCCATCCGATTCACTTACGAAGACGGTCGGAAAGATGATGCTGCCTACGGGTATGACCCCCGGCTCATCGAAATGGAGGGGAAATATTACATCCTGTGGTGCGATGACCTTAACGACAGTCCCGCGATTAACATTGGCTATACGGAAGACTTCATTCATTTCGTCAAAATGAACCACCCCTTCCCTCCCAATTCAAGAAACGGCGTCCTTTTCCCTGAGAAATTTGATGGTCAATACCTCGCCCTTTATCGTCCAACCGATGGAACCGACGGCAACATCTACTGCTGCCGTTCTCAGGATTTGCATCACTGGGGAGACTATTCTTTGTTCCTGCCCAAAACTCATTTTGGCTGGGGGAAATATAAAATCGGCGCAGGGTGCAATCCCATCAAAACCAAAGAAGGGTGGCTATTGATTTATCATGGGGTCATCGATACCTGTAATGGCCTTCTTTATTCCATAGGCGGTGCTTTGTTGGATTTAAAGGACCCCACCAAGGTGCTTTATCGGAGCAAGGATTACCTTTTGACCCCCGAAGCCCCCTATGAAACCGCCGGATTCGTCCCCAACGTCTGTTTCCCCTGCAGCGCACTCGTGGACGAGGCAACTGGGCGAATCGCCCTTTATTATGGCTGTGCCGATACGGTGACATCCCTCGCTTTTTCCACCATCGATATCCTCGTTTCTTACATCAAGGAGCACGCGGAACCATGAACGAAGAAAAACGAAGCGAACTCCTTTCCTATTTTTTGAACGAAGAATATGGCGTCCTCCCCTCTTTTTCCGACGTACACGTTTATTACGAGGTGGTAGACGAATTCCCCGATGCCTTAAAAGCCCATCGAAAGGATTTACGCTGCCACTTAGAAAGAAAGGGACGTTACACCTCTTTTGGATTTGATTTGTTCGTGCCGCCCAAGCCAAAAGGTGTCTTCATTTTTCTTTGCAACCGCCCCGTGGGACAAATCAGCAAAAAGGAAATCGATCCGAACCGCGACCTCAAAAGTTCGTTTTATCCCATGGAAGCCATTCTAAAAAGAGGCTATGCCTGCTGCGCATTCCTTACCGCGGAAGTCGCAGAAGATAAAGCCGGGTTCCGTTTCGGCATGAATTCCCTTTTCCCCGACATCAATCACGAAGACCCCCATTCCTATGGAACGCTTCTATTTTGGGCAAAGGGGTTCAGTCTCATCATCGACTATCTAAAGCAAGACCCCCTCACCAAGGATCTGCCCCTTGCAACCGTCGGCCATTCTCGCGGTGGCAAAACCAGTCTTTTAGCCGGGGTGATCGACGACCGCATCGACCTCGTTTGCTCTAGCTGCGCCGGTTGTGCAGGCGACGCGGAAGAATCCAATTACCACAAAGGGGCCGAAACGATTCAAGTGATCACGAAGGCCTTCCCCTTTTGGTTCGCCCCCACTTTTAGGAAATACGCCAAAGAGAAACGAGAACACGACCAAAGCGAATTCCTTTCCCTCATCGCCCCACGCTTGCTTTACACCTCTTCCAAATCCGAAGACCTTTGGGCCGACCCCGTTGGGGAATTCGAAACCCTGCAAAAAGTATCGAAAGCCTATGAGGAACAAGGCTTAAAAGGCTTTGAACCCGCAGAAGCATTCGACATCCACCACGAATTCCTCTCCCAAGAAGGAAATATCGCCCATCACCATCTTTTTGGGGAGCACGATTTGGACGAACGTGACTGGAATCTTTACATGGATTTCTGGGACAAGCACCGCAAATAATCGACAAAGTTCTATTGCGCGTTTCTTTTAAGCGTGTATTCTTTTTTCAAGGGGAAACGCGAATATGGATAAAAAACTCTTGTTGCCTCGTTGGCTGTCTTAACCTCTTTCATTGTGGCATCCGTCGCCTGCTTTGCCTATGGCTTATGGCAACTCGTCACCTTCATCGTTTTGGTTTCCGACGTCACTTCTTACGTCGCGGGATACCCAGTATTCTTGATGCTCGAATTTGCCATTTACTTCGGATTAGGCATCACGTCCCTCATTCTTTTGGTCCGTTGCAAGAATAAAGGCGAAGGTGGAATGCTGGCTAAATTGTTCTATTCCATCTTCCTCATTGCCACCGGAGGATGGCATTTTGTAAGCCCCATCGTCTTCAATATCGGAAACTTTGCCCCCTTGAATTGCCTCGTCGGCCTCACCAATTTGGTTCTTGGAATCATCTGTTGCAGCACCTTAGGAAAGAAGACGAGCAAGGTCCTGCTTATCATCGCCGGCAGCTTCGACGCCATATGGGCTTTTACCCTTGCGACTTGGAATCTCGCCAAGGATTGGGTCGACTATGGCCTATTGTTCCTGCTTCTAACCGCTGCAACGATTTTCTTTATCGTTGCAAGCTCCGTGGCCAAGGAGAAAGCAGGGACGCCTATCGCCGAGCAAACCAACGTATCCAGTCAACCGGAGCCATCTCTTCTAACCGAAGCGGATTACGAAGCCTTAACCAAACTCAAAGAATTGCTCGACATGGGCATTCTTACCCAAGAGGAATTCAATCAAAAGAAGCACGAACTCCTCTCAAAACATCAATAACATAGAGGGTAACCGGACCGAAAAGGTTCGGTTTTTTGTTGTTCTTATTTAACCGCAAATCACGTTGAATCAAATGTCGCATTTATTCATCAGAAGAAATTTCTGACATGCGTAACGTATTCCTTAAACCTTGGTAAAGCGAATTCGATTTTCCCATAGCCCGCAGATACGAGATACCCTTTGCGAATCATTTGAAGGCGGTAATTATTAAAATTATTGAGAGACATTCCCGATGCTTCGCGAATCGCGGAGGTTTCATTGGTTGGACACTCAGAAATAGTGACACATAAATCCTTTTCCTTTTGTGTCATGCCATTCCAAATAACCCCATATCCATTTTCAGCTAGATAAGTATCTAATTTGTCCAATAATTCTGGTGTCACGCGACATTCGCCGCTTGAAAAACAAAGGCTCCCAATGACTTGATACGCAAAAGCGTAGCCGTTCGTTAATTTGGCCAACTCGTCCGCGTCATTGCTGGAGATATTTAGCTCTTTTTGGTAGCTCCTAGAAATGGAAGGGAGGTCAAGAGGGTTCAAATACACTTTTGGGGAACGTGCAAGAAAAGAGGTGGATTTGCCACTAATAAGAGAGTCGACGTTCTCAATCAGACCAGTCATTAACAGAAAAACGGGGGATTCATCGCCAATCAAAGACTGGTAAAAATTTGCAAAATAGTTCAGCTTTTTCGTCACGTGAATTTCGTCGATGGTGACCAAGACCCGTTTTCCCTTCTTTTTTAGGCCATCCAGCATTCTGCGAATCGCCATTTCGGAAGAAAGCGTGGTAGAATTCGTTTCAAGATGAAACGTGATATGGGGGATTCCTAAATCAATGGATAAGCCTAGGTTTATCCGAAGTTTTTTCGTGGCTAGGAACAAACCCTCGGCCAACGGTGAAACAAAATCGCCTTGAGGATTAAGGTCGATAACGACCCAATCTTCCTTTTGTTTTAATTCTTTGGCAACGCTGCGCATAAGAACTGTTTTTCCCGATCCTCGAATGCCTAAGATCATGTAAGACATCGCGATGGTTCCCGCATCAAGGAAAGAATTTAATATTTGGTCATAAGCATCGTTTCGTCGAATTAAACTATTAGGAATCATTCCATAAAGAACGTTAAACGGATTTTGTTTCATAAAAGGGCCTCGCTTTCAGCAAACATAGTACCACGCAAAATCAATAAGTCTATGTATTTTTATGTATATTTATGTATTTTTATGTATATTTAAATTTTTAATGTATGTTTATGTATATTCATGTATGTTTGCAGGCTTAAAAAGATGAGCGGATCAAGACACTGGGCGGCCGGTCTACGAAGCCGTTTGTAACGAGAATTCTTTAAAATCTTCGAAAATTGCAAATTTTGCATTTTTTGCATTTCGAAAATTGCATTTTTTGAAAAATTTGAAAGTTTTCCCATAATGTCTAAAAAAAAGAAAACCTCCGATTTTCGGAGGTCAATGGTTTTATTTGGTGGACCGTGAGGGACTCGAACCCGCGACCCGCTGATTAAGAGTCAGCTGCTCTACCAACTGAGCTAACGGTCCACATGCTTTCTCAAGAAAGCCCGTGTATTTTACCGCGCTTCACCCTCCTCTTCAATAGCATTTTTTCGTTCTTTAACCAAAACGAAATCGGGAAGAAGGGTGAAGCGGTTTCCGGCCCCCTTCTTTTGACTTTCGCGCGCGCATTCGACTACGATATGGGTCATGGATAAGAATTCCCGCGATCAATATTTGTTCCAAAAGAAATCCCTCATTCTATTGTTGTATCTCTACTACCGAACGGGGGTACATTACGAAAGCATCACGCTGCGGAGCTTCGGCTTCCACTTTGACCCCACCTGTAACTTCAAAGCCATCGTGAAGTCGAAAAAGGAACATATCCATAAATATACGATTCACATCTATACCTCCTTATTTCGCGTAAACCTCGAAGAAATGGACGTCATGGGGAATGTCAACATCATCAAAGTCAAAAATGTGAAAGACGACGCCTACGCCCCTAACGCCTCCGTGAATATCTATTTTGACGGCGACCGTTTCAAGGTCGTGGGGTTTGTCGAAGGCCAACGTGTTTTAATCGAATCCCCCAAGCACGAAAAAGGGCAGGACCTCTTGTCGGTTCTAGAATCCGGAGAACACCATAACGAATCCGCGGATAGTTTCTTGCTTTGGCTCATGCGTTTCTATTCGACCAAACTCCCCACCGATTTGGTCATGGGGGCCGGCATCAACAAGGATTATGGGGCGAAAGACTGGATGGAATTGCTCAATTCCCTCAACCTCAAATTCTATGCCGGGGAAACCACTTCGAAGGAAGAAGTGAAGCACTACATCGGGGAAGAGGTTTTAACCTCTCCTTCCCTCATGCAGCAAAAGGGTTTCAACATCTATAAAGAACTCGCCCATGAGCTTTATGAATTCGAAGAAGCCAAATCGTTTAACGACCCCGATTCCACCCTTTATCGGTGCGTAGACTTTCTCCAAGCCCACCCCGGAACTTCCGTCATCACCTACAATTACGACACGAATTTGGAATATCTTCTCCGTAAAAGGGACCTGCTTTATAGCACTATCTACGACGACAATTCCTTCACGGTCAAAAACGCCATCGCAACCATTTACCATGTCCATGGCTTATTGCCCTATGGCAAATACGATCAGGAAAAATTCACGGACTCGCTCATCTTCAACGAATCCGACTATTATTATCTCTACAACAACCCCTATTCCTGGAACATCGCCAAGCAATTGCACGACTTTAAATTCAACGTCTGCTTCTTCATCGGAATCTCTTTGACCGACCCCGACATGAAACGCCTTTTGGAACTTGGCCAAAACTATTTGAAGTTCAATTTCATCTTCATGAAACGTCAAAAGGGATATTCCCCCAGCGTGTTTAACATCATCTCCTCCTATTTCTTCACCTTTGACCTCATCGTCATCTGGGTCAACGAATACGAGGAAATCGGAGATTGGCTGAAGAGATTATGAGAAAGCCGTCTTCCTATGCTACATGCATCGACGCCCCAAGAGGGAGAAAATTCGGGGCAAAGTTCCTCGATTATTTACTCTGTGGCGTTTTAAGCATCCTTTTTTATTTTGGAGGACGGGCGATCGGAGATGCCACCCCTTCGGTAAAAACCCTAACAGGCTCTCTCCAATCTCAGCAAAAAGAACTAACAACGCTTGTTTTGAATACCCATCTTGCCGAAAAGGGCGAGGATGGATTGCTATTATCGCAAAACACCTTATCCAACCAGTTTGTTTTATCTCTTGCCAAGGGTTCTTTGCTATATCATGGGACGGACGAATCGGCCTTATCTTCCATTTATCAAAACGTCACGCCCGCCTCCGCTATTTCAGACCGCGTTTGTTATTATTACGCGACCTATAAGCCCGCCCACGCGGAATCCTTTCTCCCTCTTGGAGAAACTGGCGAATCCTATTACCGGAATCAGCTAACAAAAGGCTACGAAGACTATTTCGTGGAGGAGGGGTATCCGTTTTTGAACGAGTACCAAGCCAAAACCTTAGATGAAGGACTCCGTAACGCGGATTATTCCCTGGGGACGGAAATCAAGAATCAACTCGCTTCTCGCTACGTGAAATTGCTTCAAAACGGGGCCAAAGAATTTGAATCCTCTTATGCACCCTATTTAGAAAAGAACCAAGAATACGAAAAAGGAATTTCTACTTATCTCCAAATCCAAGCCACGACTGTACTCCTTTCTTGTTTGCTCGCTTCCCTCCTTTATTTTGGATTAAGCCCTTGGATCTTCCAAAACGGCCAAACTCCCGCGGACAAATCCTTTCAGCTTTATTACGAGGATCAAAGCCTAGAACCCGGGGTTCGTTTCCACCTATTCCGTCTTCTGTTCGGCGTGATCGATTTTGGCCTTCTTATTCCCTTTGCCCTCCTTCTTTCTTCCGGGGCGGCGGGGCTAGAAATCCTTGCACAGGGAAAAGTCGGTTATCTTCCGTTATGGGTCTATCCTTTGATTTCTTTTAGTTGGGTGGGATTCCGTTATCTATTCTCTTTGATTCGCAAAGACCATATTACGTTCTTAGAATGGGCGGGAAAGGCGAGGGAAGTCGATGGACGAAGCGTCGAAATCAATCGAAGTTCAAAATAAAGAACTGGTTTACGAAACCCCCTCGGTTCCGCGTTATCTTGCTTCCGCGGCCTTGGATTTATTTTGCACCATTCTTTTTGGGTTCCTCTTTTTGCTTGGGGGCAGTCTCCTTTTGAAATCCGTCCCCGCCTATCAAAATGTAGCCGCGACCCAAAATGGCATTCGCCTGGAAAGCCGTCTTTACGCTCAAAAAGGCGAAGACCTGTTATCGATAAGCGACTATTTGTCTAACGCCGAGCAGACGCGAAACGAGCAAATTCAGATCTATTCCGACCGTCTTTCCTACTTCTATACCGTGTATTTGGAAGACTATCCTTCCTTGGACGGAACAAAACGATTTGAAGAAGCGAAAGCCAAAGCCACTAGCAGCGATCAAGCTTTATTCGATGGGGACGGGAAACGCGCCTTGCTATCCGCGGATTATGACGAGGCTTATCTTTCCTTTTATTCCACTCTCTATGCTAACGATGCGTTGGGATGCCTTGCCTCTTTGCCCCCTTATCGAGCCACGCAACAGTCGTTACTAAGGATGCGTCTAGCCTGCATTGGATTATCTTTCCTCCTTAGTTCTTCTATTTTCTACGTCGTCATCCCTTTAAGCATTACCCGGGGAAAAAGGAGCTTGGGCATGCTTTTATCTCATATAGGGTATGTCGATAGAACGGGGCTATCTCCCCGTTGGTGGATTTATCTTTTCGTGGGGCTATTCCGCATCGTCTTTATCCTATTCGCCTCTTTTATCACCTTTTTGATTCCGCTAGCCATCAGCCTTGGCATGGTCGTTTTAAGAAAGGACCGTCAGGGGCTCCCCGAATATTTATTCGGCCTTTATCCGGTTTCTTGTTCTCGCCAAAGAATTTATAAGAATAAATTCGAATTACCGAAATAGCGTCCGTTCGTGCGCGTAAGCAAAAACAAACGTATAATGAAGCGTCATATAGGAATGTAACCCATGGAAATCCGCATTGTTGGCCTAACCAAAAAATTCCCCTCCCGCGATAAAGGCGGGGCGGAGACAATTGCCGTCAAAGACTTGGACCTTGTCATTAAGGATGGGGAACTCATGGGGTTACTGGGCCCTTCTGGGTGTGGAAAATCCACGACCTTATACATGATTGCCGGCCTAAAAGACCCCACGTCCGGCTTCCTTTATTTTGATTCGGACGACGTCACCCATCTTGATCCGGAGAAAAGAGGAATCGGGTTGGTGTTCCAAAATTACGCCTTGTACCCCCATTTAACCGTTTATCAAAACGTCGAATTCCCGTTAACCAGCGTCAAAATCGAACAAGAGAAAAAAGCAAGCGACGTCGAATACGAAGTCCTTCTTCAGACTCTTTTATCCAAACCCCAGGAAATCGTGGACGTCATTTTAAATTCCGCGATCGAGGGGAAGATCAGCAAAAAGGAAGCTACGGGCGCCTTGACCGAGCACTTCCAAATCACCTGGACCTTGGCCAAACAGCTCTATGGGTTCCGCCTTTTCGCTAACGATGAGCCGCTTCTAGACAAAGCGAACCGTCTCATCGAAGAGTCTAAAGTTCGCGAAACAAAGGCAAAAGAGAAATATCAAAAGCAAGGATACGAAATTGACGAGCAATTCCGTTTGTTAAAAGACGGAAATACGATTCTAGAAACGAGGCGCATGACCTTTGAAGAAAAGGACGCCTTGATTCGCAGAACGGCAAGGCTCGTACAAATCTCGGAATATCTAGACCGCAAGCCCGCAGAATTAAGCGGCGGCCAGCAACAGCGCGTGGCTATTGCTAGAGCCCTCGTTAAGCAGCCTCGCGTTTTGCTTTTGGACGAACCTTTGTCGAACCTCGACGCTCGTCTACGCATCCAAACGCGGGAAGAAATCCGCCGCGTTCAGCAGCAAACGGGGATCACCACCGTCTTCGTCACCCACGACCAAGAAGAAGCCATGTCTATTTGCGATGAAATCTGCGTCATGGAAAAAGGTGAAGAGCGTCAGGTGGGCAAACCCCAAGAAATCTATCGGAACCCCAATTGTCTTTTCGTGGCCAAATTCCTAGGAACCCCTCCGATCAACGTCTTTGAAGGCAAAATTAAAAATCGCGCCCTTTATATCGGCGAAGAAAAAATCTTCAGCGATTTAGACATCGAAGACCAGGAAGTGGATGTTGGCATCCGTCCCGAAGGTTTTAAGATGCTTGATGAAATCCCCGAAGAAGAAAAAGTCCTGACATTAGATATTGAGCAGGTCATTACCCAAGGGCGGGATTTGACCTTAGTTTGCCATAGTGATTTTGCCGAGCAGGAAACTTTAAAACTCATTGTCGATAGCGATTTAGACGCCAAAGAAGGAAAGGAAAAATTCGGCTTGCGCCGCAACAAGGTTTATCTTTTTGAGAAAAATAGCGGGAAACGTATTCCTTTTTAAGCCCCATGGACAAAGATAAAAAGAACAATTGGAAAGCTTGGCTTTATCTAGCCCCCGTCTTGATTTTGATGGCGATTTTCACGTTCTTTCCGATTGTTAGTACGATCATTTCATCCTTCCTAAAGGACTACAACAACGTAACCGGAGAATCCGCTGGCTTTAGTTTTTATAACTACGCCTATTTATTCGGTTTAGCGGAAAAATACGAGGGGACGGGGGTCTATTTCACCGAATTCTTCTCCCTCAAGCCCGGAACCCACAGCGCATTCTGGAACACGATGTTCATCACTTTCGTCACGGTTCCAATCTCCGTTATCTTGGCCCTTGTCATCTCCTTGGCCATTCATTCCATCAAGCCTCTTAAGAAATTTTTCCAAACCGTCTTCTTCATGCCTTACGTTACCAACGTCATCGCCGTTGGAATGGTCTTCGCCCTCCTTTTCAACCAAAATGGAGTTTGGAATCGCATCTTTCATTTGACCATCAATTGGTTGGCCCCGAATTTTGCCACGTGGGGGAGTGCAATGTTCGTCCTTTGCCTTTATATCATTTGGACCGCATTGCCTTATAAGATTTTGATTTTCTTGTCCGGCCTAGAAGGCATTGACCGTCAATATTACGATGCAGCCCGAATTGACGGGGTCGGAAGAGTGAAAACAGCTTGGAAGATTACGGTTCCGCTTCTTTCTCCTCAAATCCTTTATATCACCGTCACGAGTTTCATCACGGCATTCAAGGAATATGGATCCGTGGTCGGCTTATTGAACCGCAGTTATTCTTCGAACCCCGCCAAAAACGACATGTATACCGTCGTTTATTGGATTTACGACCAAATGAAAAAAGCTCAGTGGAACACCACTTCTCAAATCGCTTCGGCAGCCGCGGTCATTCTTCTTGTTGTTATTTTGCTTTTCACGCTCCTTGAACTTTGGATTTCGAAAAAGAAGGTGGTGTATCGATGAAACAAGCTCGCATTGAAACCACCCTCGTCTTGGTTGGTCCCGGACAAAAAGAGGCGAGGCGTCATTCCGTCATGACGGAAGAAGAAAAGAAAAACGCCTACAACAAAACCGTCCGCAACCAAAAAATCAAAAAGGCCGTATTTTTAACGCTTGTCTATCTTTTCTTAGGCATAGCCGCCCTCATCGTTTTATTCCCGTTCTATTACATGATCGCCGCAAGCTTCATGACGCAGGACCAAATCGACAAAGGGGCTTTCTATGTGCCTTTGTCTTCCCTCCTGGAACAAGCTTCCTATAACTATTCCAACACTTTGGAACGCCTGGACTTCTTCTCTCACGTCGGGACCACTTTGCTCGTAGCCTTCTCCACGACGATTCTTCAACTTTTAACCACGATTCTAGCAGCCTATGCTTTTGCCCGTCTGGAATTCCGTGGCAGGGATGTTTTGTTCCTTTTCTTCTTGGCGACCATGATGGTTCCCGGGGAACTGCTTGCCGTCGCCAATTACACGACGATGTCCAACCTAGGACTCATTGGGCGAAACCAAACCTACCAGCAAGCCATCCTCGTCATGATTCTTCCGCTTATTTCCTCTTCTTTCTTCATTTATTTGCTCCGTCAAAACTTCAAGCAAATCCCCGATGAACTTTATTTAGCAGCGAAAGTCGATGGCAAGAGCGATTGGAGTTTCTTGTGGAGGGTGATGATGCCTCTAGCCTCCCCCACTTTAATTACCATCACCATCTTGTCCTTCATCAGTTCATGGAATAGCTATGTTTGGCCAAGCCGTGCGGTCAATAAAAACGAATATCAAGTCATCTCCGTCATCATCCGCACCGGCGCCTTGGAAGCAGACGGCCCGTTGGGAACCAAAATCAACATGGATGCCTGGCAAATGGCCGCTTCCGTGTTAACGGTTGTCCCTTTGTTGCTTTTGTTCATCCTCTTCCGTAAATACATCATGTCTGGCAAAGGACGTGCTGGTATCAAAGGCTAAAGCCCCAAGATGAAACCGCTTTCACTTTTCCTCGCATTTTGAGTGGATTTACCCGAAAAAGGCGGTGTATAGCCCCTTTTTAAATTCAAAACGAAAATATTGGACAAATTTCAAGCAATAACCCTAAAGGGTTTCCCGTTTTCATCGGTGTTTTTTGATATAATGGAGTGTCGTTAAATGATGATAAAGGAGAAATGAAGCATCATGAAAATTGGACAAAAAGCCAGCACGCTTGCGTTGACTCTTCTAGCAGCAGCGTCTTTAATCGCGTGTGGCAACACTCAAGGCGGAGATAGCACCGGCAGCGCTGGAACAAGCACCGACTCTGTCAACACCGACCCCGTCACCGTTGAATGGTGGGTTCCCTATGCGGAAACCGATCGCACCATGACCTACGTCAAAGATGTTGCGGCAGCCTATCACGCGGCCCACGAAAACGTCACCATCAACATCACTTCTAAAGGCGGCTACACCAACGATTACGGCGGAGCTGCAAAAGCCGTTTCCGATGCTTTGACCGGTGGTAACACCCCGACCATGACCACGACCTATGGCACCTATGTCGCCGCTTGGAGAGCCGCTGCTCCCGAAGCCGTCGCCGACGTCACCGCCCATGGCCAAGCGTTAGAAAAAGACGCGGATTTCAATAAGCAATATCTTGCCGTTGAAAAACAACAATATGGCGACAAGTATTATTCGCTCCCCTATTCCAAATCCGGTGAAGTCACCCAATATAACAAAGAGCTCTTTGCCGCGATTGGAACCGATATCCCGGGACGCCCTGCTGAAGCAGATCCGAATCTCGGCGCCCCCGCTTATCCTGCTTTGCCGGCCGCTACCACCAAGAAAGCTTATGACGCCAGCAAGCTCAGCACCATGGATGGCATGATGGAAATCGCCCGTCAAATCAAGGCCGACTATCCAAGCATCCCCTGGGGACAACGTTACACTGAAGATGACACTTCTACCGGCTATAAGACCACCAACGGATATCTCAAAGCCGTCCCTGTCATCTACGAAGACCCGACGAACCTCTTCATCTCGATGCTCAAATCCCAAAACATCCAAGATATTGATTTGAATGGAAAAGGCCTCGGGCTCACCCCGTTCCTTACCTCCGACAAAGCCAAAGCCACGGCCATCCAATTGAAGAAATGGTCCAACGAAGGCTTGATTGCCACGAAGAATCAGCTCCCAATCCGTAACAACTATGGTGGACGCGCTTATCCTTCCACCTATGTTGGTAACCAAACCGCGGCCATTATGATCACTTCTACCGCGAACGGACCCTACGATGCCGTTGAAGGCTTCTCCATGGGCTTCCACGCTGTTCCGAAGTGGAACGAAGCCTCGGAGCTCCGCGTCGTTTCCCAAGGACCTTCCATCGCCTTCTTCAACCACACGAACAAGAACGAATTGAAAGCCGCTTTGGATTTCTACGATTTCCTCACCAATGGTGTCAATAGTGCGACCCTTGCCAAGCAAACCTACTACTTCCCGACCCGCACTTCCTCTCTCGAAGACGAAGTCCTCAAAGCTGGCGTGGAGCAAGCTTCCAAAGGCGTTACCTATACCGACACCATCGACACCAAGAAGTCCTGCTACCTCGGCGAAATTCTTAACAGCAACAAGGAATTGACCGAAGGCGCGAACTACTACATGTCCCCGGTCAACGAGCTCTCGGCCAACATCCGCAACGCATGTGGCAACATCGTCACCAAATTGTTCGATGATCAAGCCGCTACGACCGACGAAGCGATTGCCGCTCTTGTGAACACGGTATTTGACGAAGCCAAGTCTACGATATACGCTAATTAAAGTATGTCTATTCCGAAGACCAACAATAACATTCAAACAAAGGAAGGGGGAAAGATTCCCCCTTCTTTCTCTTTGGAAGAAATGCAAAAACGTCAGGAGCTCAACGATAAAATCACTCACGACGATATTGCGCGTTCCCATACGCTTGCATGGATCATCATCGGAGGCATTGCCCTTATCGTTGGTTTTGCCTTCCTTTATATCAGCTTTAAATATGATGCGGTTGGGAATAAGTTTTTCCGCCCCAAAAGCATGGAATTCATCGTTTCGTGCATCAGCCTGTCTTTTGGCCTTTTTGGCGTGATTTATGGAACGGTTCGAACGATTTTACTCAGTCTACGAATTCGCAAGGCAAAACGCGAATTAGAGGCTTTTTGACGTATCCACGTAATCGGGGAAGAACGAATAATCGAACTGATAGTTCACCAATGTCTTCGTTTGCATTTTACGAACGAAGCCATTTTTCTTGTTCGTGCGAACTAGCAAACCCGTTGTTTTGTAGCTATCAATGAACCGCGACGCCGCGTAAGAAGTTCGCACCTCAAAGGAGAAATTCTCCGTTTCCAAAAGGGGATAGGAATAGGCGGAATTCTTCTTTCCATTCACCTGACCAAATAAAGCCTCTTCCTTGAATTCGTCTTGTTTCGTGGAATAAAGAAGTCCAGATTGACCAGCTTTGCTGCTGCGGAGCCAAACCGCGTTTTGTTCCAAGACCTCGCCCCCAT
The DNA here is from genome assembly GCA_900539595.1 of uncultured Mollicutes bacterium. GTDB lineage: Bacteria > Bacillota_I > Bacilli_A > RFN20 > CAG-826 > Alloenteromonas. Next base: position 49,328 of record UQCQ01000013.1, read on the forward strand.
CGCCAAATTCAAAGCCGGTTGGAAGTTCTCTTTTCCAACTAGAATCGTCCCATTTTCCTAAATGAGTCCGTCCCTCTTCTTGAAAGGCATAATAGGAAGAAAGGAATTCATCCTCCCATCCAACATAGGAAAGGCAGGAGTCCTCCTTCATAAACCCGTTTTGATAAGCAAGAGGCCGCATGGACTTCCCTTCATAGGAAATAGTTTTCGGCTTTTTCTCGGAGTTTATATCAAAGACGTATAGTTTTTCTAGACTAGGCGCATAAAAAGCAGGGGAGGCATCGGGATCGCTCCAACGGATAAAACGGCCATTCTCCGTATAGGCGGATAGTTCCGTTCTCGGAAACGTACATAATTCTTCTCCCGCATAAGAATAAAAGGCGAATTTGCTGCTTTGAATCATGCCTTCTTCGTCTCGTTCATAATTCATGGCGACATAACCCATGGAATTCGCGTATTGGAGAGCTCCTTCATAATGGGGAACCGTGGAATCGGAAACGCGATAAAAGTCTTCGTTAGACACCAAAAAGGTTTCCTTTCCAAAGACTTCGAATCGGGCTTCCATCATCACGGGGAGTTCTTGAATCAGTTTCACCTCGGAGGTTTCGTAAGAATAGGAAAATAGCACCGCATGGTCCATGTAGTAGCAATATCCATACAATCCTTTGTTTTGGTTATTGACGACAATGGTATTTTTTATAGAAAAGAAACGGCTTTGCGTCTCGATAGGCAAATCAGCATAACCAGGAAGGTAGATGGACTCAAGAAGCTTCTTTCTGTTGCCTCCATCGCTTTGCATGGATTCCAAGCCGTAATAAAAGACGTATCCTTCTGGCCCACCTTGCATGAGTTCCGACCCATAAACGTCAAAGCAGGAACCTAGTAAGACCGGCAAAGTCGACAATAAGAGGATGCTCCTTCTTTTCATGGTTTTTCTCTCAAAGAATTCAGTATTGGCATTTCTAGATTAATCGATATTGGGATTTGGTCAACAAGTATCGTTAATTAGTAAAGGCGGTTTCTACAAAAAACAGGGCTTCTCGCCCCATCTTTTGTGTTACTTATTTTCCTTTTCTTCTTTCGCTGGAACAGGCTTTTCATCAAGGAAGCCGTCGTCATGCGGGTCTTGAGGTTCTTTTTCCTCTTCCGCTTCTTTCGCCTCTTCGGGAATTTCTTCCACGCCATCCATTTTCATCATGGCTTGGATTTCGGGATTCTTCAAATCCTCTTCTTCCATCGAAGTATCGAATTCTTCGTCAGCATCCTTTTCTTGGTTCAACTTTGCATCATGGGCATCCGCTTCTTCCGGGGTCATGATTCCGCCATTCTTGGCTTCGAATTCATCGAAGGAATCGATTTTCTCCGCGTCTCTTCTCGCTTTGCCAATCGTCGAGGAATCCAAAATTCCCATCGAGGGATCCATATCCGCGAGAACGGAACGACGTCCATTGACGTAAGAAGGCCCTTTTTCTTCTTTTTTGTTCGTTTCTTCTAGAATCGCCGCGGTGATTTTATCTTGGTGGGTCGCGCAGTATTCCTCTTCTTTTGCCTTGTCCTCGAACAGCATCGGGGTCAATTTATCATCGACAACAATCGTAGAGGAAAGTTTCCCATGGACCGATTGTTGGCTCTTTTGGAAGAGCAAGACAATGAAATCGATCAAGAAAACAAAACCCCATAGCATATAGTTGATTTGGCTATTGAAGGGGAGGAGCAATAAGCAGAATGGCAAGAAGACCAAGCCGGCATGCAAAGCAATCTTGCCCTTGTTGGCTTTATAACCATCTTTCCCCGCGACGGAGATACGAACTGCCAATTTGCCAAGCGTTTTGCCGTTTTTAAGGAACAAAGGCAGCAAGAAAAAGAAAATGAACGGAGGGATAATGCTAGAAGGAATCGTCGCTACATAGCTTGCTTTCCTTCCGATTTCATTGAGGCGGAGGGCTTCTGGTTGCTGCACGAAATCGCTGCAGGCTTTCGTGTATAGCGCGTTGCGGATCGTTTCGTTAGTTCCCGAGGCGCTATTTTGAACCGTGGAAGAGGAATTTTTGGACGTAGGAGCAAAACCGCAAACATAATTGAAGATATCGATTTTAGCCGCGGTGCGTTTCTGCGCATCCTCATCCTTCACCTTTGCTTGGTATTCCGCGTTCAAAACGGGTTTCGACGTGTAATTCGGGGTACCATCTTCTTTTAAAGGATAGGTGAAATAGGCGTTCTTCTTCTCCGCGTTTCCTTCTTCAATGGAAAAGACATTGCTATAAACGTATTTGCCAACGGCTTCGCGGTATTCTTCGATATTTTCCGAAGAGACTTCGAGGGCTTTGGCGATGTCTTCGCGGGTCGCGCCTTGTTTATCCACCAAATCGCGGTAGGTGAAATTGGTGGTTTCCGAATTCGTTTTGCCGCAGAGGTCGTAATAATAGGTCCAAACCTTATCCACATAGGTTTCGTATTGGGAATAATACTCTTCTCCGGAACCTTCGAATGTAAACGTCGTTAACGTCCCTTCTTTTTCTTGGTAAAGGCCACTTTCAACGGCAAGGGCAAAATAGGAGGATTTGGCCTCGTTATAGCCCATATTGGGGGCGATCACCATCAAACCCAATGTATATTTGAGCGTTAATCCAATCGCTATGGTGGCTAATAAATCAATGGCAAAGGCGCCTAATTCTTTGCCGTAGCTGGCTACATGGACATAGCCGGGTAATTTCGTATTTTCGTTTGTGCTGTTCATAACAGGCATAGTCTACAGCAAGCGGGCTAAAAGGGAAGAAACAACGCATGAGAAAACGCAAAAAGCCACCCGATTTCTCGAGTGGCTTGATGTTCATGCGCAGTTAGCGCGAAACTCAGTGAAGAATTTCGGCAACGGTGCCAGCGCCGACGGTGCGGCCACCTTCACGGATGGAGAACTTGGTTCCCTGTTCCATGGCGATGGGGTGGATGAGGTCGACGGTGAAGGTGACGTGGTCACCCGGCATAACCATATCGGTGCCGGCCGGGAGTTCGATGCTTCCGGTGATGTCGGTCGTACGGAAGAAGAACTGCGGACGATAGCCGTTAAGGAAGTGGGTGTGACGGCCGCCTTCCTCTTTGGTGAGGATGTAGGTCGTCGCGGTGAACTTGTCGTGCGGGACGATGGAGCCCGGTTTGGCAAGGACTTGGCCACGTTCGACTTGCTCACGGGTGATACCACGGAGAAGCGCGCCGACGTTGTCGCCGCCTTGGGCGAAGTCCAAGGTTTTGCGGAACATTTCAAGACCGGTAACGACGGTGCTTTGGGTCGGTTTGATACCGATGATTTCAGCAGGGTCGTTGATGTTGATGCGGCCACGTTCGACACGGCCGGTAACAACGGTGCCACGGCCAGAGATGGTCATGACGTCTTCGATCGGGAGAAGGAAGGGCTTGGCATCATCGTGGACAGGATCCGGGATGTAGGTGTCAAGGGCGTCGAGAAGCTCAAGGATGGGCTTGCAGGCGGGATCGTCGATGGACTTGGCGTTGCAGGCTTGGAGAGCGGAGCCACGGATAACCGGGGTTTCGTCGCCAGGGAAGTTGTATTTGTTGAGAAGGTCGCGAACGTCCATTTCAACGAGGTCGATGAGTTCGGGGTCATCGACTTGGTCGCACTTGTTGAGGAAGACGATGATGTAAGGAACGCCGACTTGACGGGCAAGAAGGACGTGTTCCTTGGTCTGAGGCATAACACCATCGGTAGCCGCAACGACGAGGATAGCAGCATCCATCTGGGCGGCGCCGGTGATCATGTTCTTGATGTAGTCAGCGTGGCCCGGGCAGTCAACGTGGG
>UQCQ01000014.1 GCA_900539595.1 uncultured Mollicutes bacterium
CCCCCGGGGATTGACGCCGTGCCGTCTCCGTCTATAATTTAAGTGCTTTTCGGTGATCCCTTTTTTGGGATCACTTTTTCAATCCCTTACGCTAATGCTGCCCCAATTTCTAAAAGAGCATTTTGTTGACGCTTGCTTATAAAATGGCATTGGGACACGCTAAAAAGCTTGGGATTGAAAATTATCAAAGAGAAGCATAGAAGAACGTTTGGCTTTTCCTCCTTTCACCCCGGGTTTGGCTTTCGCCTCCCCCGGGGATTGACGCCGTGCCGTCTCCGTCTATAATTTAAGTGGTTTTCGGTGATCCCTTTTTTGGGATCACTTTTTCAATCACTTACGTTTACGGCGGTCGTCCCCTCGAAGGAGCAGCACGAAGAGGTCGATCAAGGCCATCAAGGCGATGAGCTTGTCCAGCATGCTTGAACCTCCTTTCTTGGAGTGGCACGGCGTTTTCGGGAATTGGTTCCATGAGGAATCCTCCCTTACCTTACTTAGAGTCATTTTTTAAATTTTTTTGTCGAAATATTTTTCCGGTTTCCATTTTTTCTCTTTATCTAGAGGGAGATTTTTAATCAAAAAAACGCAGGATATAACTCATTTTCTTTCATCAAACTTTGAATTAATTTCCTTTAAATCTTTACATTTTATTTTTCCGGTTTCTCGGATTTTCCTTCCTTTTTTCTAGTAAATTTTAAAAATTGGGGAAGAAAACGAGACTTGGACTCCTTCGCCGTTTCCTTTAGGAAAGAGAAAGGGGTATACTACCCCTTGGTTTCCGTCGGAAGCGGGCGGAATAAGGCCAGAAGAGCAGTGAAATGGGCCATTTAAGAAGATATAAAGGAAAAGAAAATGCCAAATTTTAAGAAATTAGCCAAAAATTATGAAAAGCCGGCGTTAGAGACCCTCAAGGGCCTCGTTGCCAAAAAATCCGTTTATGATGCCTCTAGCGTTTCGGAAGACGCTCCATACGGAACGGGAGTTAAAAGCGCTCTCGACTATTTAGCTAAACTGGGAAAAGATAACGGCTTTAAAGTCGATACCTGCGATGGACGCGTCACGGAAATTAGCATCGGAAACGGCCAAGGACCCGTGATTGGGATTTATGCCCACGCCGATGTGGTCCCTGCGACTGGAAAATGGTCGACCAAAGACCCCTTCAAAGCCGAACTTGTCGGCGAAGGAAAAGAAGCCAAACTCATCGCCCGCGGTACTAGCGATGACAAAGGACCCTTGGTTGCCGCTTTCTATGCCGCCAAATTGCTTTCGGATGCAGGACTCGTCAAGAATTATTCCATCCGTTTCTGCGCGGGTGGAGATGAAGAAAGAGGTTCCAGCTGCTTGGATTATTATTTCCACACCTTGAAGAAAACCCCAACGGATTATGGATTTACCCCCGATGCCGACTTCCCTTTGATTTATGCCGAAAAAGGCATGGTCAGCGGTTGCCGCTTGGTTAAAAAAGTTGACTTGACCCCGATTATTGCCATGGATGGCGGCGTAGTTTCTAACGCCGTCTGCGATCGTTTTTTGGTGACGCTACCTCACGATGAAGGCTTTGAAAAAGCGTTCGAGGAAAAAGCAATCAAGGGAGAAATCACCCGCATGGGCCCGGTCACCCTTGTTGTTTTTAGCGGTACCACCAGTCACGGCTCCACTCCGGAAAAAGGCGTTAATGCCGCCTTAAAAGCCTTCGAATTTATCGGGTCTTACTACAAGAATGAATTCCTTACAAACCTCGCTAAAGTCCTTGCGGATTGCAATGGACGTGGGTTTGAGGGGTTCTCTTCCTCTCCAGAACTTGGCTTATCCACCTTCAATTACGGCGTGATCCATTACGATGGACACGAAAAATTACTGACCCTCAGCGTCGACTACCGTTATGGAGAAAAAGCCGACCCGAAGCTTGCTTTGGAAAATCTAGAAAAGCATTCGGGCATGAAAGTCGAATGCAAGGGGCTTGTTTCGCCTTTGCTTTACGCCAAGGATTCTCCGTTAGTGAAAACCCTCATGAAATCCTATAAACGCACGACTTTCAAACTCTTCGATAAGCCGATGGCGATTGGGGGAGGAACCTACGCCAAAGAAGCTCCCAACTGCGTGGCTTATGGCTCAGCCTTCAAAGGACATCCCGGCGACATCCATTCCCCCAACGAATACATCTATTTGGATGATTTCTTCCGTCAAATCTATATTTACGCGGATGCGATTGCTTCCTTAGGCGCGCTTCCCAAGCAAGGAAAATAAGATGCGCGGAAGACATAAAGCCTGGGCGGCCCCTTTGCTTAACGACCACCCTGAACTTGCCGTTCATCATATCGATGCCTCCTCTTCCTTTTTCCTTGACCATCCCTTGGCCTTGGAAATTGGAATTGGCAAAGGGGATTTCATCGTGGATCAAGCCACCAAACATCCTACTACCCATTTCCTTGGCCTAGAACGCGATGTCTCCATCATGGGCATGGCGGCGAAGAAAATTTTAGGAAAAGAACTGCAAAATATTCTTCTTTGCCCCGAAGATTTTGATACGGTGGAAGAAGAACTTCGCCCGCTCAAATTTGAAACGATTTATTTGAATTTCAGCGATCCCTGGCCGAAAAAACGTCATGAAAAACGTCGTCTTACCTTCCTCCCTCGCCTTCAAAAAATCGGAGATTTGCTTCAAGAAGGAGGGATGCTCCGCATCAAAACGGATAATGACAATCTTTATGCCTTTACCTTGGAACAAATCCAAGGGTTAAAAGGCCTAACGATGGTGATGAACGAAGAAAACTATCGTTTCGACGAAGAAGGGGATTCGATGAGCGAATACGAACGGAATTTCCGTTCCATCGGGCATAAAATCCACCGCATCATTTTGAAAAAGGAGTAGAAAATATGACTGCTTTATTTTATTGCAAACCCACGGCAAAAGACGTTTTGTATCTCTTGATTGATCCCGAGAAAACTCCGGATGAAGTGGTTAAGAAAGGCGATACAGTCGGACTCTTCTTTCAGAAACAACTGATTGGAGTCAATTTCTTGAATTTCTCTCGCCTGGTCAAAATCAAGGCGGAAGGCCGGATTACCAATCCTCCCGAGGCCATGCTAGAAATCGTAAAAAACGAACTCCAAAAAGCTTCCTTCCCTATCCCTGATTTCTCTTGTTCGAGCGGGTTCACCGTGGCAAAGGTCATGAATCTAGAAGAGCATCCTTTGGACGAAAGAAAGCAAATCGTCACCTTGGAATGCGCCGGCAAAACCTTAACGACTTCTTCCCGTTATCAAAATCTACAAATCGGAAGCAAAATCGTGGTTTTGCTTGATCGAACAATCCGCTTTGACGGAACGGTGTTCCATTCTAGCGTTATCCGTAACATTCCTCAGGATTGCGAAATCGCTTCTCCCCATGATTTAGGTCTTTCGGAAGAAAGCAAATCCGCCTATATCGAAGAAGAAAAAGAAGTCGGATCCGATTTCTTCGCCTAGTCCTAAACCCCTCTTCGGAGGGGCTTTCTTTTACATGTTGGAAAATAATTGTAAAAAGATGAAAAAAAACAACATATTTTTCTAAAAGAAAGCCGTATAATTAAACCCGAAAGGAAAATGTGCCATGAAAAACCTTAAAGATCGCGTCACGATTTATCAAGTTGCTCAAGCCGCTGGAGTTTCTCTAGCCACCGTGAGCCGCGTCATCAACAAACAGGGTTCCGTCACTCCTGAAACCCGCGCCAAAGTCGAAAAAACCATCAAAGATTTGGGCTATCGTCCTAGCGGACTCGCCCAAGCCCTTGCCACCAACCGCACCACCAATATTGGCATCGTCATCCCCAGCGCCAACTACGTTTATATCGCCAATATGCTTTCTGGCATCACCGAAGTTGCCAGAGAGAAGAACTATATTCTGACCTTATTCTCCACCGCCCATAGCCGCGACGAGGCTTTGCAGATGATCGAAAGAGTCATCTCTTCCCACGTGGATGGGGCGATTGTTTTCGACGACCAACTTGATTCCGATGACATCAAACGGATTGCTTCCTATAACGTTCCAACTGTGGTCATCGATAGCCGAATCGAAGGAGACAAAATCGGGGCCATCCGTTTCAATTACGATGTCGCTTTGAAACAAATCATCGTGGATTATTATGCCCATGGCGGCACGGAGCCGATGACCTTCCTCCACGTTCATAACGCGGGCCGCTTGCTTTCCCGCTGCGAAAAGGTCTTCATCCAAACCCATGAAGAACTCGGCCGTCCCTATCACGTCGTGAACTGCGACGATTCCTATACCCATACGTACAACGACTTCAAAGAATTCTTCAAAAAGAACTCCAAGGGCTATTTCATCTGCTATCGCGACTCCATCGCCGCGGCGGTAGAAAACGCCGCCCAAGATTTGGGGCTTTCTCTCCCCGACCAAGTGGAAGTGCTTTCTCTTGTCGGCACCAAATACGCCTATATCGTTCGCCCGACCCTCACCACGATGCACATCGATATGCATGAAGTGGGAAAACGCGCGATGTATATGCTCACGGATTTGCTCAACAACGACCTCGTGGACCGCAATTCCCATTTCGACGCCTTCTTGGCTCAAGGTCAATCCACCGTCGAACGGAAATAACCTTCCTTTAAGACTTTGCCGCCCTTCGGGGCGGCTTTTCTTTAAAAAAAGGAAAAGCAAAAACCTGGGAAAAATCCGGTTTTCTCCTCCTTTTTAGCACTCAGACAAAATAATTGCTAAAAATTGGCACTCAAATATTGACACTGCTAAAAAATCGCCTAAAATACAAATCGCAACCGAAAAAAGGAGATGCAAAAAAATGATTCGTCCATTAAATGAATATGTTCTTCTCGAGAAGCTTCCTTCCGAGAAAAAAGTCGGCTCGATCGTCCTAACGAGCGAGAAAAAAGTCGGCAACGTTGCCACGGTGATTGCCGTGGGAGAAGGCGCCAAAGATAAAGACGGAAAGAGAACTCCGATTTCACTTAAAGTCGGAGAAAAAGTCGTCTACCGCGAATATGCCGGCACCGATTATGAAGAAAATGACCGCAAATTCCTTCTCATTAAAGAAGAAGACGTTCTTGCGGTAATTGAATAAATTCTTTGAAAAGAAAGGAAATAACGAATATGGCAAAAGAAATTAAATGGGGCAAATCCGCCCGCGATGAGATGCTAGAAGGCGTGGATACGCTTGCCAACACCGTCAAATTGACCATTGGACCCAAAGGACGTAACGTCGTCCTCGATAAAGGGTATGGTTCTCCCCTTATCACAAATGATGGGGTGACGATTGCCCGCGAAATCGAACTTAAGAACAACTTCCAAAATATGGGCGCCAAGCTCGTATACGAAGTCGCGAATAAAACTAATGATGCTGCTGGGGATGGCACGACCACGGCAACCCTTCTTGCCCAGGAAATGATCCATCGCGGCATTAACGCCGTGGAAAAAGGCGCGAACCCCGTCTTCGTCCGTCAAGGCATGGAGAAAGCCGGCAAGGCGGTCGCGGAAGAATTGCTTAAAATCTCTCGTCCTATCGATACCAATGCGGATATTGAATCCGTCGCCACGATTTCTAGCGGCGATGCCCAAATCGGTAAATTAATCGCCGAAGCTATGGCCAAAGTTGGCAAAACCGGCGTCATCTCCGTCGATGACTCCAAGGGCGTGGACGATGAACTCGCCGTGACGCAAGGGCTAGAATTCGATAAAGGCTACATCTCTCCTTATATGGTCTCTGACCGCGAGAAGATGGTGGCGGAAATGGAAGACGCTTTGGTCCTTGTCACTGATCAAAAAGTTTCGGATATCAATACGATTCTCCCCGTTCTCCAAGCGGTTGTGGATTCGCATAAGCCGTTACTCATCATTGCCGATGATCTCGACGCGGATGTTACTTCTACGATTGTGGTCAATAAGCTCCGCGGCACCTTCAATGTGGTCGCGGTCAAAGCTCCGGAATTTGGAGACGCCCAGAAAGCGGCTTTGGAAGATATCGCCATCACCACGGGCGCTAAATTCATCTCCAAAGACCTTGGCATGCAGTTAAAAGACGTCACCATCGATGACCTTGGCAAAGTCCGCAAGGCCACAGTTCGCAAGGACAAGACCACTCTTGTGGGCGGAGAAGGCGACAAGAATCAAATCGCTGCCCGCGTCCAAGAACTTCAAAAACAATACGATGCTTCGAATAGCGAATACGACAAGAAGAACCTTGCCAAACGCATCGCTAAACTTGGCGACGGGGTTGCTGTCTTGAAAGTCGGTGCCCTCACGGAAGCCGAACTCAAAGAGAAGAAGCTTCGCATCGAAGACGCGCTTAACGCCACGAAAGCTGCCGTTAGCGAAGGGATTGTAGTCGGTGGCGGCGCGGCCTTAACCGAAGTCTACAAGACCTTAAAGCCGAGCCTCAAGGTAGAAAACCACGATATCCAGATGGGTATCAACGCGGTTTTGGAAAGCCTTTATGCCCCGCTTCGCCAGATTGCCCTCAATGCCGGTTATGAACCCGATGAAATCGAAGAAATCCAAGAGAAATCGAAGAAAGACATCGGTTTCAACGCCAAAGATGGCACCTGGGTCAATATGTTCGAAAATGGCATCGTGGATCCGACCAAGGTCACTCGCTCAGCGATTCTAAATGCCTCCTCCATTGCTTCTTTGTTCGTGACGACCGAAGCCGCCGTCAGCGAAATCAAAGAGGAAAAACCTGCCCCGGCTATGCCTGCCGGTGACATGTATTGATCGCGAGGCAAAAAACCAATAAAACGCAGTTCCGGAAATGGGGCTGCGTTTTTCGTTTTCGAAAAAGCGCAATCATCAAAAGTAGGAAAAACATGGGAAAGCGCGATCATCAAAACGTGAATGCCGATACCATCGAATGTTTTTCGGCTAGTTTTTCCCTGTATTTGGCCGAAAACCATCCCATTTCTATGGCATTTTTCTTTGAAACGGGTAGAATGGCAGGGCTATGGAAAACTTTTTTGATGAACTTACCTACCGCGGACTCATTGAGCAGTGCTCGAGTGAAGAGAATGTCCGCGAATTATTGAAAACGAAACAGACGATTTATTGCGGTTTTGACCCTTCTGCAGGATCGATGCACCTTGGCAATTACGTTATGATTTCTCTTCTGAAACGCTTCCAACGTGCTGGACATAAAGTCGTGGCTCTTGTGGGAGGAGCTACCGGCATGATTGGCGATCCTAGTGGCAAAAGCAAAGAAAGAAATCTTCAAACCAAGGAAACCCTAGAAGCCAACACCGCCTCGATCAAGGCTCAGCTCGAACGCTATATTGATCTCTCGGACCCCGAAAAGGGCGAACTCGTGTCCAATTACGATTGGCTCGCTCCTCTTTCGACGATTGATTTCCTCCGCGACTATGGGAAATATTTCTCCATCAACTACATGCTTTCGAAAGAAATCGTGAAGTCGCGTCTAGAAGCCGGCATTTCCTTCACGGAATTTGCTTATCAAATCCTCCAATCCATCGACTTTTATCACCTCCATCACGAAAAAGGCGTCACCATGCAAATTGGGGGAAATGACCAATGGGGCAATTTGACCTCTGGTTTGGAACTCATCCGCAAAATCGACGGGGAAAACGAAAAGGCCGAATGCTTAACCGCCCGTTTGATCCTTCGCAGCGACGGCAAAAAGTTTGGCAAATCGGAAAAAGGCGCGCTCTTCTTGGATCCCAATCTCACTTCGCCCTACACGATGTATCAATATTTTATGAACGTCACCGACGAAGATGCGATTCGCTTCCTCAAAGTTTTCTCTTTCCTCGAACCCGAACAAATCGAAGAAGTGGCCAGAGAGCATTTCGCGGCTCCTGGAGCCCGTATTGGCCAAAAGAAAGTCGCCTTTGAAGTCACCAAGGACATCTATGGCTTAGAAGCTGCCGAAGAAGCGGTCTCCATAACGGAAGCCCTTTTTAAAGGAGAAGTCGCTTCCTTGAAAGAAAAAGAAATCGAAGAACTCTTCGGTAGTTTAAGCAAGCCGGTAGAAGGAGAGATAATGTTAGAAGACCTTCTCATCACCTTGGGCGCGGCTACCTCTAAACGCGAAGCACGTACCTTCATCACGGGCAATAGCGTTCTTCTCAATGGCAAAAAAGTAACCGACCCCAAAATGGTTCTTTCTCAAAAAGACGCGATGTATGGAAAATACCTCCTGGTTCGTCGCGGAAAAAAGAACTATTACTTGGGAGTTTTCTAATCCGATTCCCATCTTGCTTTAAGGGCCTTCGGGCCCTTTTTTGTTGGTTTTATCCGCGTTTTTAAAACCATACTTTTTCGCGTTTTTTGGAAAGTGCTAAAAAAGTGCTTAATTTTGAACATAATAAAAAATACGTTGTTTATGCATACAATTTGGTTTAAAAGTAAGAAAAAAGTGAAAATATTTTTAAAAATATGTTGAATTTTCCTTCTTTACTTTTTAGATTAAATTCCTATACTTTATGAACATGACCAAGTATAAAGTTGACGCGGTGGAAAACCATGTTGGCTCTGGGATAAGCATCGCTAGAGCCTTGCGCATATCGGATTATATCGTACGTGTTTTCCCCTCGAGTAGATCCTTTTTGGCTTCCTTTGAATCGGATCCCCCTGATCTTGTCATTCTCGATTTGAATATGCGCGATATCTCCGGAATCGATGTGTTGCGCACGATCCGCATGTCCAAAGGAGATAAACGCGATACCCGTGTTCTTTGCGTGGGGAAAGGGGTTTCGACCAGACAAAAGTGCGATGTCTATAATGCTGGGGGAGACGGGTTCATGGAATCCCCTTTCGATATCGAAGAATTCACCGCGATGGTTCGTGCTCAGATGCGTCGCGTTGCCAAGAGAAAAGAAATCATTCATTACGGCCCGTTTACCTTGGATAAAGTGGAACACGAAGCCAAAAAGAACGGGATGCTTGTTCCCCTTACGAACTGCGAGTTTTTAATTTTCCAGACCTTGATGGAAGGACAGGGGAAAACGGTGAGCCGTGACACCCTTTACGAAGCTTTCGGCGATCCCAAAAAGCCCTTTGACCCGAAATCCAAAGCCCTGGATATGCACATCAAATCCCTCCGTTTGAAATTAGGAGATGGGGATACCTATATCCGTAACGTCTATGGCGGTGGATATAAACTGCTTGATTAGGAGAATCTATGGACATCCACGTACTAGAAAATCGCGACATTGTGCGAGTTATGCCTCTAATTGAGGATGAGTGGAAGGAAATTCGTTCCCTTCGTTTGAGTTTAGTCGCCGACCCTACAAAACGGTTTGACCCTTTGTCTTTAAAAGCCTATATCGCCGAATCCAACCACCTTTGCTATGCCGTAGAGCTCGGCGGAGAGATGGTGGCTTTTTGCCTCGCGGAGATTCTTCTCCCACCTAACACCAAATTATTTGGGATGAAGAAGACCTTGGTTATCCGCGATTTGTACGTGACCCCCGAACACCGCCGTCACAAAATCGGAGAAGCGCTTGTCCGTTCCCTTTTAGTCAAAGCCGATGAAGCCGGATGCGTGGATTTGCATTTAGATTTACGAAAAGAAAACAAAGGGGCCATTGCTTTTGCAGAAGCCCTAGGCCTTGTCCCCTTATCCTTCCAATACGGGATGGAAATATAGATTTCATTGATTATTTTTAGAAAACAACCTAAGAAAAACCCCTTCTTGGCGAAGGGGTTTTTGAATGCTTGGGAACCGTAGATTATAACTTGCGGTTGTAGTATTCGATGATTTGGGATTCTTGGATTTCGGAGGGAAGCTCGTTGCGTTCGGGCTTGCGGGCGAAGGTTCCTTGGATCTTTTCGGCGTCAACGGTGACGAAGGCAGCCGGGGTCAATTTGGCATCGATGCATTCCTTGACGACCTTAAGCGGGGAATCTCCCTTGAAGGAGATGACGTCGTTGACGGAGCAGAGGTAGGACGGGATGTCGACTTTCTTGCCGTTCACAAGGACGTGACCGTGGTTGACGAGTTGACGGGCAGCGGCGCGGGTGCGGGCAAATCCCATACGATAGACGAGGTTGTCCAAACGGGATTCGAGGAGGCGGAAGAAGGCGAGTCCGGTGACTTCGCCTTTCGAAGCTTTCGCAATCTTGAATAAACGTTGGAATTGACGTTCGTTCACACCGTATAAGGTGCGGAGTTTTTGCTTTTCGAGCAATTGTTGTCCGTATTCGGACGGTTTACGCTTGCGGTCTTGACCATGTTGGCCAGGTCCATAGGCCCTCTTTTTCAATTCGTCGCCGGTTTCGAGGGTGGAGAAACCAAGGTAACGGCTCTTTTTCCAAGTGCTTCCAGTGTATCTAGACATGTTTCATGTCTCCTTTCTTTGCACAAGAAGGAGTGCCTCTCCCATCTTCCCGGGTGTCGGAATTCTTTTCGGCCGCGTAGCTAGGGCTTACTTATTCTTCTCTCCGACGTCAGGCGGAAGCGTAGGGGCATGCTGCAATCTTACGCAGGTGTGATTTTAGAGAAAATCGATGCAAAATGCAATGAAATCTTTCTTTTTATAACGAAAGGGGAGGCAACTAATTTGCCTGAGACGATTTGTCGCAAGATTTCATTGCAAAACTAAGGGGCATCGATTTCCAATCCGAGGGGGATGGGTAGGGATTCAGAAGCAAAAAAATCCTTCTTTACCCCCCTCCTTCAACGCGTACATGCGTGTTAAAATAAAACCTATGAAAATCCTTGCTTCTATCCCTATGTCCTTATGGATTTCCCTTCTTGCTGTGGGAGTCTTGGTCCTGATTGCCGTTTTCCTCTTGCTTTATTTCACTCTTTTTTCCCATCTTCGCATCAAAAGACAAATCAATGAACTCAGCTCTCACTTCGAGCATTATCATTCTCATTTATTCGGACAAATCAGCCAATACATCAAACGCATTGAAAATATTTCGATGACGAATTTGATTTACGTGAACACCCATTTAACCTTCAATAAACGTTTCAAAGATGTTCGAGATAAAAGCGATTCCGCGGCTCAAGTCGCGGTGAACCACCTTAAGGATTTACTGGCGGAGCACGATTTTAAGGATTTGAAAACAGAAATCCCGGAAGCGAGAAAAACGATTGAGCGTTTTGAACAGGAAGTAGAATCCCTCAACGCGGATCTTCACGCGGTCATTCGCCCAGAAGAAGAATGCCGCCAAAATTCCTCGTCCTTAAAAGAAAAACTTCGCACGTTAAAACAGGACTACAACGTAAAAGAAGCGGATTTGACCCTTGTTGGCGACTCCTTTACCCGCGCCTTTACATTATTAGATGATAAATTCAGCGAATTCGAACGGTATGTTGAAAGCGCACAATACGAAGAAGCCAATGCTTTGCTACCTAAGGTAGGCGAAGTCATTGACGCCTTATCCCGTTGCATCAAAGAACTCCCCAATCTTTGCGTGACGATTCAAACCGTCATTCCCGATAAACTCTCTTCCTTACAAAATCGTTATGAAGAGATGGGGCGCGCTGGATACCCACTTCATCATTTGCTTAGCGACAGCAATATCGCGGAAATGCAACAACAACTCGATAAGATTACCGCGAAAATCCAATCCTTCTCCCTGAGTGGAGTTGCCCAGGAATTAGACGGTATCATCGCGCGAATTGACGATTATTTCACCTCGTTTGACAACGAAAAAGATGCCCGTGTTGCTTTTGAAAGCGAATGTGAGGGTGTTTATAAAGACGATTCTGAAACGGAAAATCGTTATATTCGCGTTTGCAATTCCTTGCCCCGCATTCGGGAAATTTATGTGATTCCCGAACAAGAACAGCTAAAAATTGATGCCATCAAAGCCGCTATTAATTTAAGTGGGGCCACCAAAAGAAGCCTCGACACGTTAATTCATTCGGGAACCCGGCAGCCCTATACGTTACTGGTAGAGAAGATGAATACCCTTCGCGATGAATCGAGTGATGTTGCCCATATGCTCGATGATTTCGATTCCTATTTAGTCTCTCTTAAGGCGGATTCGGAAGAAGCTTGCCGTTGCCTTTACGATTACGATGAACGCGTTCACACGGCTGAAGTCCGTCTTCGCCAAATCGATATTCCGGATTTGACGGAAAAATATGAACCTCAAATCACCTCGCTTTATGAAACCATCGATCAAATCAAAGCGAATTTAAAAACCCCAATCGACGTAGAAAGCATTAATGAATTGGTTTCTTCCTTAAAGGCAAACGGGGATTCGGCTTGCCGCGAAATCGATTCCTATATGGAGAAAATGTATTTGGCCGAAGCTTCAATTCTTTACGGAAACCGCGAAAGAATGCACCTCTCCGAGATTAAATTATTGATTCAACAAGCAGAAAAACAATATTGGTCCGGTGATTTTGGCGGAGCTTATTCCACAGCGACCAATGCGGCGAAAAGCATTCGCAACGAATAGGAGAAACGATGCATTATTTCGATTGCGCAGCTACCTACGCACCCTTTGAAGGTGCCCTGGAATGCTATGAAAATATCAGCCGAACTCACTTTGGCAACCCTTCTAGTGTCCATGGATTTGGCAATGACGCCCTACGAATTCTCAAAGACTCCAAACGGAAAATTTTGGATTCTTTTGGCTTATTTTCCACCCATGATTGCATTTTCACTAGTGGAGCGACCGAATCGAACAATTTGGCTTTAAAGGGGTTTGCCCTACGTTATCAAAATCGCGGCAAACGCATTTTAACTTCCTGCGTGGAGCATCCTAGCGTCCTTGAACCTTTAAAATCCCTGGAAAAAATGGGGTTTCAGGTAGAGTTTTTGCCCGTAAACGAAGCAGGGATCGTCGAACCCGCGGTTTTAGAAAAAGCGATGGGCAACGATGTGGTCCTCGTTTCCATCATGGGGGTAAATAATGAAACGGGAGCGATTTTCCCGTTAAAGGATTATCTTTCTATCACCTCACGATTCCCCAAAACTCTTTTCCATAGCGATTTGACCCAAGCCATTGGCAAGGTTGAAATGCCACTAAATTTGCTCGATTCCTTTTCTTTTTCCGGTCATAAAATCGGGGGATTAAAAGGAACGGGTGCTTTGATTTTATCGAAGAAAAGGGCGTTAGTTCCCCAATTAGATGGAGGGGGACAACAAAATGGGTTCCGCTCGGGGACCGTGGATGTCGCCGGCGCGGCAAGTCTTGCCTATGCGGTCGTTAAATCGCGCCAAGAAGAAGCGAAAAATCTTCAAAAAGAAACCGAACGAGCTGCCTATTTAAAGAACAGGCTCTCTTCCATCCCTGAAATTGTTTGGAATACCCCGGATTACGCTTCCCCTTATATTCTTAATTTCTCCCTCTCTTCCCATAAAGCCTCGGTGATTGTAGAAGGACTAAGCCAAAAGGACTTCTATGTTTCTAGCGTCTCTGCTTGCTCCTCCAAAAAAGAACCGGTAAGTGAAGTGTTAACCGCGATGGGACGTTGCTCACGCTTAGCGGGAAACTCGATTCGCATCTCCCTTCCTCCCGAAGTTGAAGTGAAAGAATTGGATGAATTCGTTGAAACGCTAAAATGCTTATTAGATGAGGTACGACCTTTATGATTTATGACTCCTTGATGATCCATTATGGCGAGCTTTCTACGAAAGGAGACAATCGCCGCCTTTTCGTGAACCAATTAACTCATAATGTCCGGCTGGCTTTGCGTCGGTTTCCCGGCACGGAAGCCTGGGGAGGAAGAGACCACCTTTACGTTTCGTTAAAGGGGCAAAATCCCGAACCGATTATTGCTCGCCTCCAAGAAGTCTCTGGCATTCAAAAGATATCGCTTGTGGCCAAAGTGGAGCCAACGGAAGATGCGTTAAAAGAAGCAGTTTTGGCCTTATTAAAGGAAGAAAAGGGAAGTACGTTTAAAATCGACGTGAAACGGGCGGACAAATCCTTCCCGATTCATAGTTATGAATTAACTTGCCTTTTGGCGGATCATATTTTGGATCATTCCCCTTGGACGGTAGACCTCCATCATTTCGATGCGCGGATTAAAATCGATATCCGTCAAGAAGGCGCTTATCTTTCCTGCCACGATTATCCAGGCTTAGGGGGATATCCTTTGGGAATGAACGGCAAAGTCATGATGCTTCTTAGTGGTGGCATCGATTCTCCTGTTGCGACGTTTGAACTCATTCGCCGTGGCATTAAGGTCGAAACCATCCACTTTGCTTCGCCCCCTTATACCCAGATGGCGGTGATCGATAAACTAAAAGACCTATTAAAAGACCTGAATGATTATCAGCCTTCCTTCAAGCTGAATATCATTCCCTTCACCAAGCTTCAAGAAGCGATTTATGCCCATGTTTCCGAGCCTTATTGCATTACCATCATGCGAAGAATGATGCTTCGAATCGCCGTGGAAGTGGCAAAAAAAGAGGGTTGCCAAGCCTTGGCTACCGGGGAATCCGTGGGCCAAGTCGCTTCGCAAACTCTCGAATCCATGCAGGTCATTAATGAAGTGACGAATTTTCCGATCCTTCGTCCTTTGGCGACCTCCGATAAAGTTCGCATTATCGATACGGCAAAACGAATTGGGACCTACGAAATCTCCATCCGTCCTTATGAAGATTGCTGCACAATCTTTAAACCAAAACGCCCCAAAACCAAGCCGCAACTGGAGGATTGTTATTATTATGAATCCCAATTCGATTGGAAGAGTTTGGTGGACGAATGCGTTAATTCCTACACTTCCCTTTATTTGAAAAATGGAGAAGAACTCCTTAAAGAAGGACAATAAGATGCAAAAACGAGCGAAAGAGCATTTCGAAGGCGAACGCGCCTTATTCCAACAAAAGGATTTGCTTTTAGAAGAATGCCTTTTCGATAACGGGGAGTCTCCCTTAAAAGAAGGCAAAAATCTATTCTGCCTTCGTTCTACCTTTGATTGGAAATATCCCCTTTGGTATGGGAAAAATCTAAAAATCGAGGATTGTTTCTTTTCCTCTCAAGCACGCGCGGGCATTTGGTATAGCCAAGACGTAACGCTTTCTTCTTGTCGATATGAAGCCCCAAAAGGTTTTCGTAAATGCATAAATATCCATATTGAAAATTCTTCTTTTCCCCACGCGTTAGAAACTTTGTGGTGGAATGAAGACGTTGAGCTAAAAAATGTGCAAGTCCAACAAGGCGATTATTTTGGGATGGGTTCGAGGAATGCACGAATTGAAAACTTATCCCTTCAAGGAAATTATGCCTTTGATCACGGAGAAAATTTAAAGATATCCCATAGTAGCCTATTAACCAAGGACGCTTTTTGGAATTGCAAAAACGTCACGATTTATGACTCCGACATCGAAGGGGAATATTTTGGCTGGAATAGTGCCAACATCACCTTGGTTCGTTGCAAAATCAAATCCTTGCAGGGATTTTGCTATATCAATGGGTTGAAGATGGTGGATTGTCAGGTAGAAGCAGACCGCGCCTTTGAATATTGTTCTCACTTAGATGTTGATATCTCTACTCCTCTAGAGTCCATTAAAAACCCGATTTCTGGGCGCATCCATTGCAAAGGGTGCAAGGAAGTCATTCTCGATGACCCTTCCTTAGATTCGAGCAAAACGGAGATTATCGTGGATGAGTAACTTTGATTTTGAAACCATTTTTGTCCGAGAAAATTCGGATTCGCTGAAATACGATGTTCCTTTAGGGGTATTGCCTTTAAGCATCGCCGATATGGATTTTGCTACCTGCCCTGCGGTACTAGAAGCGGTGAAGAAAAGAGCTTCAGAAGGGATTTTTGGATATGTCGAACCCAAGGATTCTTGGTATCAAAGTTATATTTCCTTCTTTCGGCGTCGTCATGGCTTAGAAATTCAAAGAGAAGACATGACCTTCATTACCGGGGTGGTCCCGGCATTATCTTGTTCCGTGCGTTGCTTTAGTAAGGTAGGGGATCATGTGGTTGCGATTACCCCTGTTTATAATATTTTCTTCCATTCGATTGAAAATAATGGACGAAAAACCTTGATGGTCCCCCTCCTTAAGAATGAGGAAGGGTATGCATTAGATTTTAAAAAAATCGAAGAAGCGTTTGCCCTCCCTTCGACTTCATTGTGCCTATTTTGCAATCCCCAGAATCCCATCGGGATTATCTGGAAAAAAGAAGATCTCGCCCGCCTCGCCCGCTTAGCGAAGAAATATGGGGTAACGATTTTAAGCGATGAAATCCATGGTGAAATTGTAGAGCCGGGTCAATCTTATTGTCCTTTCTTTTCTTCTTGCCCTGAGGCGGAAGAAGTTGGGGTGATGGCCACTTCGCCTACCAAATGCTTCAATTTAGCTGGAATTCAAACCGCCTGTGTGGTGGTTAAAAACCCTTTATTACGGGAAAAAATTCGCATCCAAATTAATCAGGATGAAGTCGGGGAACCTAATGTCTTTTCTTGCCTTGCAGCAGAAGCGGCCTGGAATCAAGGAGAAGCGTGGCTAGAAGAAGCAAAGAAGGTACTTTTCTCGAATCGTCGTTTAGCGGAAAATTATATCGAAGAAAATATACCGGGAATAAAACCCATCCGAGGAGAAGCCACTTATTTGCTATGGATTGATGCTTCTAAAGTATGTAAAGACTCGGAAATACTATGCGAATTCCTTCAAAAAGATGCTCGTGTTGCCCTCAATCCTGGAAGCGAATATGGCTTAGGGGGAGAAGGTTATCTAAGAATGAATCTTGCTTATCCGAAGAAAGTATTGCTGGAAGGGTTAAAACGATTGAAAATTGGCATCGAACATTTTAAATAAGCCTATCGGGAGGAATTGGGTATGGGGCATTTAATCGACTACGTAGAATGGAAGGGGGATGAATCCTATTCGTCAAAACCCTTTAATCTCGTCGATTCCGTCGTTTTGGCTTTTCTCTCTTATGTGCGGTTTGGCGATTCGGTTCGTTTAGATGATTCCCCCACCTTAAAGGAAACGTATGACCTTTTGATGAAAAAGGGGAAAGATCCCGTCATCGCGACGATGGATGGAACTCAACGAAAAAAAGATTATTTGGCTTTGCTCCAAGCGGTTTGTTCCTCCTCTCGTTATGGATCGATGGTTCTTGTGGACTATGAAGATATCACCGACACGAAAGCTAATATTCAATTCGCAGGCCTAGGATTTGAACTAGAAACCGGCGAATTGGTTGCTTCTTATCGAGGAACGGATGAAACCATCGTGGGGTGGAAAGAAAATTTTGAATTAAGTTTTCAAGAAGTCCCCGCCCAGAGAAAAGCCGCGGAATTTGCTACAAAATTAGCAAGAATAGGGAAACCTCTTTACATCGTGGGCCACAGTAAAGGCGGGAATTTGGCTTTATATGCCGCTTCAAAATTGCCTTTAGATGATCGCAACTTACTAAAACACCTTTATCTACTCGATTCCCCAGGACTATGCGAAGAGGTTTTTGGCAAAGTCGATATGGATTATTTAAATCCCGTGACGACTTGCTTAAATCCGGGCTATGACGTGGTAGGACAGATTTTTAAGATGCCTTTTCAAGATGTCCATATCGTAGACTGCGATGCTTCCACGATTTTTCAGCACGCCTTTCTTTCCTGGCGAATCGAAAAAGGAGAATTCGTCTACCTTCAAGACTATGACCCCGAATGCGCTTGGGCAAATCAAGTGATTCGAGATTGGCTTATCGATGTTGATATGGATTCGAGAAAGAAATTCGTCGGCGATTTCTTCCAAGCCTTAACTAGTCACGGGGAGAAAACCCTTTGGGACTTAGGAAAAAATCCGATTCGAACCGTGGATAAATTGCTGGTTAGTTACTTCGATGCGCCGAAAAAGACGAAAGAACCAGTGAAAAAACTTGGGTTTGCCGCTTTCTTTGGAACCTCCCTTCGCGAATTGAAATCTCTTCGTCAGTTCCCGGACTTTATTTCTTCTAGCCTTGTTCAGGCTTTGATTATGATCACCGTTGGATTGTTGTTTACCTTTTTGCCGGAATCTCTCCCGTGGATTGTTGTGATTTCCGCTAGCGCAGCTTTGCTATTTTTATGGGTGATTGCCTTCTATTATTTAGCAAAGAACAAGTGGAATTGGAAGGCTTATCGATTGCGACTTTGGATTGCTTCGTTTTTGACTCTCGCTTATGTAGGGGCGGCTTTGTTAGGATGGCAGTTGATTTCGGATATCAGCCTTTATGGCGCGGGTTTATTCTTCCTTCTTTTTGGTGCTTGGATCCTCCTTGCGATGGATCAAAAGAAGGAAGCCCCCAAATTTGTCCGCGTTATTAACTGGATTGAAATCGCCCTCTATGCGTTGATGGGCTGCTATTTGCTTTTCGTCCCGACTCCATATGTAGGGTATGGTTTATTTGCAGCGGGCATTATTTTAACGGTTGATGGCGCATATAAACTTGTCCGATAGTTTTGAAAAATCATAAAAAAAGTTCCGAATTTTTCGGAACTTTTTTGGTTAAATCGGAATTCGATTAAGCCGCTTTCTTCGCGGTCTCGACGAGGCCGGTGAAGGCTTTGGGATCGGCGATGGCGATCTCGGAAAGCATCTTACGGTTGATTTCGATGTTGGCTTTCTTCAAGCCGCCCATGAATTTGGAATAAGAGATTCCGTTGAGACGGCAAGCGGCGTTGATACGCTTGATCCAAAGCTTGCGGTAGTCGCGCTTGACGAGGCGACGGGAATTGTACGCATAACGGAGCGAGTGGCAAACTTGCTCTTTGGCGGTTTTGAAGAGAAGGTGCTTGGAGCCGAAATAACCTTCGGCGGCTTTCAAGATCTTCTTACGACGGGCACGGGTAACGGTGCCACCTTTGACTCTAGCCATTGTTCGTTCTTCCTCCTAATTACTTGACGATCATGAAGCGGATGCGCTTGTAGTCGGTTTTGTCGATCATGCCAGCACGGCGGAGCTGACGGCATTGCTTCGCGGTTTTGTAAGGGGCATGGTGGCCTTTATACGCGTGGACGTATTTGAGTTTACCGTTTCCGGTCACTTTCACTCTCTTGGCAAGAGAGCGATTCGTTTTCATCTTCGGCATAAATTTCTCCTTTATTTTTGTTTGCCTTTCGGTGCGACGATGCAGGAGTAGCATTTGCCATCCCAATCGGGCTTCTTTTCGACGAAGGTGGTCAATCCTTCAACGCTTAACATTTCCAAGAATTTTGCAAGCAATTCTTCGCCGAGTTCCTTGTGGGCCATTTCACGGCCTTTGAGGATGACGCGGACATTGACTTTGTCACCATCTTGCAAGAATTGACGGCCTTTCTTTGCTTTGGTCTCCAAGTCGTGCATGCCAATTTGCATGTGGATTTGGATTTCCTTGAGCTCAGCGGCCTTGGATTTACGCTTGTTTTCCTTTTCGGCTTTTTCCTTTTCAAATCGGTATTTGCCGTAGTTGAGGATTTTGCACACGGGCGGGTTGGCGTTCGGGGCAACGCAGAAGAGGTCGAGGTCGTAACTGGCGGCGAGCTCATTTGCGCGGCGGGACGGCATATGCCCGAGGTTTTCTCCGTTAGGTCCGATGACTTGTACCATGGGATAACGGACATTCTCGTTGATGGGGTCCAAGCGCTTCATGGGGCGATGGCGATCGTTTTGGTTAATGTAAGCTATGGGTGATTTCCTCCTAAGACGTCAATAAAACCGGATGGCAATGGCAATCCGGCTTCTGAAGGTTGGTTCAGTAGTTTCCAGGCCAATTCTCACCTTGGAGAATCTGGCGAATCGCCGGAAGCGATTGCTTTCTACATTTATCGACGTGCATATAATATGCATTTTGGAACGTTTATCAAGCCTTATTTTCTTTTTCTTTAGAAAAATGCTCCTCCCTTGGAGGAATGGAACAATTGGAGTAAGGTTATAGTCATGTTTGAAGTGTGCGAAAACGGCTGTTGCTTTGAGAACTTGACCTTGTCGAGTTCCCTGGAAATGGAAGGGGAGGCCCTCGGGGATACCATGAATTTTTTAAGGAAGCACCTTAAAGACGACCCCAAGGGTTTTATCAAATTGCTCCCTTATCTTCGACCTTTGTCTCTTCATTTTCGGAAAAGAAAAGTGCTTTATCCTTACTTAAATGGGGATTCGTTCGTCAGTGAAAACGACGCTTGTTGGGGTGAATTGGATGCGTTGCTGGATGCGGATGTTTCCTCCATCCCTGTCCATTTATTGAAATTTGCCACATTATTTGACGCTTATCTCCGCCACGAAGAAGCTTTGTATCCTGTTTTGGAACGATTCGATGAAGACACGTGCAAAAAAATTGTATCCGATTGGATCTTCATCGGCTTTTGCTATATCGGATGTAATCCCGAAGCCCAGTCGTTTGTTTATTTTAACGAGAAATAGTTCAGGCGGCGCCATGCTGCAAAATGCTTAAGGCTAGCAGGACGGAAAAAGCGAGCACGCAAACCATGGAACAAAAGAAGATGGCGTAACCTACGCTTTTTAGATATTTCCAAGAAATCCATTTTCCTAATAACGGGGAAATAAGTAAACCAAGCAAGGCAATATCCAAAAAAGAAACAGCCAAATAGCCATATAGGATTTTATCTTGGGCAAAGGTTTTTTGAGTAAAAAGTGCAGAAAATACCGCGAATAAAAGAAATCCAATCAAAGATAATCCGACGCCTAATCCGTAGATTTTAATATCCTCTTTTTTCTTAGAGGAAAGCAAAATGAAGCCTGCAAAATAGAGGGCGAGGGCAAGAAGAGAAAGAAGTAAAAATAAATCCATGATTTATGCCTTTTTGTATTTTTGATTGCGGTCGGTGGGCGTGAGGGGATTCAGCATCACAAGGTATTTGTTGTCCAGCCCTGGACGAATGTAGTTTTTCTGTAGTCCTAGCCGCGATTTTAAGCCCAAGAGATCGCAAAGTTCTTGGGCGCTATAGAAGCGGCCGTCTTCCATTTTGGACAGAAGCTTTTCTAATAGCGGGGTTTTGCTTTGAACAGAACGCAAAGTTTTCTTCAAGGCCAGGTTCAAAGCGGTTTCTACGCAAAGCAAGGATTCGTAAAGAAAGGGAGAAGTATCTCCACATGCAACCGATTCTTCATAAGCGTGATCAAGATCGGCGCGTTTTGATAGCATCACTTGGAATAGAGGGAGGTCCATCAGGTCTTTGCAGTAATGAACGAGAATGGCCTTCATTAAATAAAGAGATAACACGATGCCCGAATGGGAATAAGGCTGAATCGCTTGCATTTGAAAATAGAAGAGCCCGCTTAAGCACAGAGGATGAATTCTTTCCTGACTGCTATTTTGGAAACGATAAATCGCTTGCAACATGGGCTCGATTTTGGCTTTTAAAGGAACAATATAAGCAAAATCTTCCGCCTTTCTCCCACATCGACGAGGGGCTCCAAGAGGGAAATAGGCTTTTTCGAATTGATCCATAAACCCCATGTCGAAGGGGTTGATTTTCGGCATTGCCTTAACAAGAGCGAATAAACCTTCGGCTTGAGGAAGCATAGAAAGCCCCCCTTCTCCTAAGGCACGGAATTGACTGGGAGTAAGGCTTATTCCGTCAAAGGAAAGAAGCGCTTTGGTTTCTTTTGCCATATTTTCTTCGTCAGAGTGATGGGCGGATAAAACGGAAAATCGTCCCACTTGAAAGGCGATCTCACTGGTCTTTAAAAGCAATTCGTTGTTCAGCGTATAAACGCAATTATAGGGGGCATTTATCTTTGACATAACTACATTTTATCACTTTTTACGCAATGTTAAATTGTGGATGTATATATTCCTGTATATATTTTATCCTCCTCTTTCTTAACCAAGATTTTTTGAATGAAAACGAAAAATGTCGCTCCCCCCTTGACCAAGGCCATCCTCCTCCTAAAAATAAAGGCATGAGTTATTCGTATTTTAGTTATGAAACCGAATTGGGCGAGATGACCTTGGTTTCGGATGGCAAGGCGATTGTTACCGTCTTGTTTGGATCCGGCACACTTCCCGGATGCTTCCGCGAGGAAGATAGCATTCTTATCGAAGCGATTCAGGAATTGAACCAATACATTGCGGGACAGCGGAAGGTATTTAGCGTACCCGTCGACCCTTTAGGGTCCGATACGGAACGCAAAATTTATTTTTATGTGCGTGACCATGTGGCTTATGGCAAATTCATCACCTATGAACGCATTGCAAGCGAACTCGACCTCCCCCTAGAAACGGTGGAAGAAGCGCTCCATACGAATTCATGCCCCATTTGGATTCCTTGCCACCGCGTGATTGGAGCCGATAAGAAATTAAGGACTTATGTTGGTGATCGCCTCAAAATGAAAAAAGGCCTTCTAGCCTTCGAGCATCAACATGTGAATCGTGACTTTGTTGCCCCGGATTATCACGATGATGACGAAGACTCGGGATATAAAATCTAAGTAAGACCGATAACTCTATGGAAAATAGCGATGATAGATTGCAGCTTTCTCGAAGCAACGTCAAAAAGAAGGCCATCATAACCTTAGTGATCGGCTGCGTTTTAACTTGCGATGGATTGATGTCTTTATTAAGTCTTTTGCTTTTGCCTTCCCTTGAGAAATTGTACGAAAGCATGAACATTGCCTTTGACGTCGAAACATCCAAAATCACGTTGATTGTTCGAGGGGTTATTTGCTTAACGATTGGAATCTCACTGTTAATTGTTAGTTTGCTCTCTTATCACAAGATGAAGGGGATGCCGGCGGACCCTGTTTCGGAGAGCAATTCTTTCGACGCTTCAAGTGAAGGCACGGACGAAAAAGAAACGTTTGAACCAGAGGTGGTAAGGCCCGCTGCCGAAAGTAACGCCGAAAGGGATTATTCCTCCCGCCTAAAAGAACTCGACCAACTTCATCAAGATGGGCTGGTCAGCGACGCCGAATATTTGAGAAAGCGTGCCGAAATCCTTCGCGACGCAGGATACTGAATAATGAAAATGGGCTCGAATTCGAGTCCATTTTTTGATTGGAACGTTTCGATTAGAAGCGGAGTTTTTGGTCAATCGCGTTATGAAGGAGTTTCTTGAATTCTTCCAAGCTGACGGTGATTTGATCCTTTTGGCCATAGATACGGTAAGTGACGGAACCGGATTCGGCTTCGTTATTACCCAAAACAACGGTGTAGGGGACCTTTTCCACTTGGGCCGCGCGGAGACGATAGCCAAGCTTTTCCGTGGCTTCATCGATTTCAACGCGGAATCCCTCGTTGCGGAGATCTTCATAAACTTTTTTCGCGTATTCGCCGTGGGCGGCATCGTTAACCGGCAATAAGCGGACTTGGACCGGAGCGAGCCAGGTTGGGAAAGCGCCGCCATAATTTTCAATCAAGATGCCGATGAAACGTTCCATCGATCCGAAGACGACGCGGTGAAGCATGACTGGTTCAACGTGCTCCCCGTTTTCGTCAATGTAGAAGCAGCCGAAGCGGTGCGGCAAGTTGACGTCGAGCTGAATCGTGCCGCATTGCCAGGTACGTCCCATGGAGTCGCGGAGTTTGAAGTCGAGCTTCGGTCCGTAGAAAGCGCCATCGCCCGGGTTGATTTGATATTCATGGCCCGAATCTTTGCAGGCTTGCGCCAAAATCTTTTCGGATTCATCCCAGAAGGAGACCTCGCCGATAAAATCATCGGGGCGGGTAGAAAGAACGATGCGATAGCTAAGGCCGAAAACGTTATAGACTTCATCGAAGATACGCATGATGTTCTTCACTTCGCTTTCGATTTGGTCGCGGCGGAGCAAGATGTGAGCATCGTCTTGGGTAAACGCGCGGACGCGGAACAATCCATTTAAGGCGCCGCTGGCTTCGTGACGATGGACATGGCCCATTTCCGAAAGGCGAAGCGGAAGTTCGCGATAAGAATGGATGTCGTTTTTATAAACAAGCATCGCACCCGGGCAGTTCATCGGTTTGATCGCGTAGTCGGTTTCATCGACTTTGGTCGTGTACATGTTGTCTTTGTAGTGGTCCCAGTGACCGGAAGTTTCCCACAGAGAACGCGACATCATGGTCGGCGTCGTGATTTCCTTATAATTTTCACGCGCGTGGAGCTTTCTCCAATAGGAGGTCAATTCGTTCATCACGATTTGGCCTTTTGGCAAGAAGAAGGGCATGCCAGGAGCGTAATCGCTGAGCATGAATAAGCCTAATTCTTTGCCAAGTTTGCGGTGATCGTTTTGCTTACGGAGCTCAAGGATGTGAAGATGCTCTTCCAAGGCTTCTTTGGTCGGATAACAAGTGGCATAAATGCGGGTAAGCATCTTGTTTTTGGAATCCCCTCTCCAATAGGCACCGGCAACGCTGAGAAGTTTGAAGTGCTTGAGATAAGAGGTATTAGGAACGTGAGGCCCGCGGCAGAGGTCGACGAAATCCCCTTGTTCGTAAAGAGAAATCGTTCCTTCGAGTTCCTTGATGTGTTCAACCTTGTAGTGATTGGCTTTAAAGATTTCGCAGGCTTCCTCTTGGGAAACTTCTTTTCTCTTGTAAGGAATGGCTTCCTTGGAGAGTTTTTTCATCTCCGCTTCAATGGCGGGGAAGTCTTTTTCGGTGATCGTGCGGTCGCCGAAGTCGACGTCATAGTAGAACCCTTCTTCGATGGCGGGTCCAAAACCAAAGAGGCAGCCGGGATATAGATGCATCAAGGCCTGGGCCATCAAGTGGCTGCAGGAGTGGTTAAGCATCTCGAATCCATCGGGATCTTCTGGCATAACGAAGCTGATTTCTCCTCCGTTAACGACATGATTCATGTCGAAAAGCTTGCCGTCTTGACGGAAGGCTAAAGCCTTGTTTTTCTTTTCTGGATCGACCAATTTCGCGGCTTCAAAGCCATTGATTGATTCCTGAACATCGAATTCTTTTCCGGAATAAACGATTTTCATTTTGATCTCCTTTTCATAAAAAAGTCCCTGCAAAAAATATTTTGCAAGGACGCTAGGGACAACGCGGTACCACCTTACTTCCGGAAATCTCAAACAAGACTTCCGACTCTTGGCATCCGTTAACGCGGGATGGTGACGCTAAACTCATCGCTTAGTGGCTCCGGAGTGGTGCCAATCTGTCCTTGTATCCAAGGAAGGCTTGTCTCCTTCAAGGCCAGCAATAGTATAGTCCCCTTTTGTCCCTTTTCAAGCGTGCTTGCTCGAACAAAATTATGATTCACTTATTATTGCGTTTAAAAGGGTGCCTACGGCTTCGGACTCCGTTTGATGCCCCTCGTCTTGGTAATAAAGTCCACCTTCGAAGGCTTCTTTTTCCTCCGGACTCATTTGCTGCTCGGCAGAAATGATGGTTCGTTGGATTTGCTCCCAACTATCGCGATCCCCGTTGGCTAAAAGGGGAAGTGCGGTTTGGCGAACCTTTTGACCGCGCACTCTAAAATTTTCGGCGTTGATACCTTTCATTGACTATGTCCTCCCAATGATGGAGGGAACCATTTCTGTCCCTCCCCCTAATATAGAGTATTTTTTTAGGATTTTTTGCGAAAAAAGTTTTTAAGTTTCCAAAAAGGATATAGTCAATCGAAAAAGAAGTTTTCGTTAGTAATTTAGTTTCTTTAAAAAGTAATTGAATAGTAAGCAGTTAAGCGTTTTCTTTCTTCTTTGGGGTGAGGTCAACGTAGGTGGAAGTATCCGTGGGGGCTAAAACCGTGACATCTTGTCCATAGACAAATCCCGCGTCGTTTTGGAAGGCAAAATTCGTCGTGTAGTGATCTTCTAAAATCGTCCCTTCGAAGTCGACGCCGCAGAAATAAATTTTGGCCTCGCTATATGTGAAATAGAGATTGGAACGGGTTAAATCCACTTTTTCTGGCGTGGGGAGCTTATTCAATATTTTTTTCAGGTCTTCGCTTTTTTCGGCCCCCATGGCGAAAAGGTCATAAATAGAACCATAATTCAAGGTGTAATGGACGCTATAATCCCCATTATTCATCTTGTAATAGGTCTGCTTATCCGAAATCGTTTTTAGAAGGGTGGTTACCATGGTCGCGGAATATTTGAATTCAAAAGGGGAGGAGGATTCGGAGGAAGAAGGACCTATGGTTTCTTGAATTAAATCCTTCATATAAGCGACGGTTTCGGTGACGTTAAAGCAAACTTTTGGGTTGCCTAATAACGATTCACCGGGTTTAATCGATTGGCTGCCATCCAAATAGAAGATGTCGTTTTGCAGATAAGCAAAAGCGCCAAAGCCCTTGGTTCCTTTATCGGATTTGGAGGTTCCATCGACGCTTCCGTTATAAACGTAATCCATTTCTCCGCCCATGGCCCCATATCCATTCATTTTTTTGGAGTCGTGGCTTTTCATTCCCTTAAGTCCAAAAAGAACTTCTACGTCAGAGAGGACGTATAAGGCGTCTCCAGAAAAGACATGAGTTTCTTCGCTAGATCCGCTATTAGTCGGGATATTTAAGGCGTAATTGTCCCCCGTCATTTGGATATATCCGCGCCCGTTTTGGCTTAAAGATCCAATTTCGTCAAGAGCAGGAATCGCGTCTAAAGCGTCTTCAAAGGCTTTTTTTGCCGGACGTTTATAGATTTCTTTGGTGATTTCCGTTCCGTCAATGGAAGAAGAACTGTGTTCCCAGGTAAAGGAAGTGGAAGTCGATTCGCTAGAAGGCGTAGACGAAGAGGTGCTGCCAGAAGGGGCGGAAGAACTCGCGGAATCACTAGAAACGGCAGAAGTCGTTGAGGATTCTGCGGGCGGGTACGTTGAGCTCGAGGAAGGTTCCGTGCCTTCTCTACACGCGGCTAAAAGAAGCGCGGAAGAGAGAAGAAATACGATGCGATTTGTTTTCATAAAAACCTCCACTTTTTTGCGACTTCATTATAAAAGAGGATGAGACTCGCGCAAGGGAATGCTGTTAAAATTGCTGAAATAGGGCAAGAAAAAATAAACGGATTTTAAAGAGTTGTTCGCTTTAAAAATCGAAAGAAGAATTTAGGAGAAAAACAACTCAAAAACGAAAATTTTTTTGATGACATTCCATTCCTCATGTCTTAAATTTCTTACTCGTGGGAGGGGATAAAATGAAAGTAGAAGAATATAGCGACGAGGCGTTAAATGAAAACGCCGCCGATGATGTCATTATCGATATGGCAAGCGACTACGATGAAGCCCAGTTCCCTCGGAAAAGATTCGTCGATAAACTCAAAGCCTTTTTCAATTTGCATGATGATTCCGCCTCCCACGAAGTGATTCGTGCTCGCATTCGAAGCGGAGGCAAGGTCACGGGAACCAATGCCGTTATTTTAATTTGCGCGATTGCCATTGCTTCTACTGGTCTCATCACTTCCTCCATCCCCGTTGTTATCGGGGCGATGCTAATTTCTCCCCTCATGGGAACGATTATGGCGGTAGCCTTTGGCGTAGCAAGCAACGACAAGAAATTCACTTTCTCCTCTTTGCGTGGATTTGCCTTTCAGGTGTGCCTAAGCTTACTAATTTCCACTCTTTATTTTTTGATCCTTCCCACCAAGGAGCCGACTCCGGAATTGTTAGCCCGTACCGCCCCTTCCTGGCACGATATGGTGATTGCTTGTTTCGGTGGCATCGCAGGAATTGTGGCGACAACGCGCGAAGATAAAGTCTCCAATGTATTGCCAGGAGTTGCCATCGCCACCGCTTTAATGCCTCCTATTTGCACGATGGGGTTTTCTCTAGCGAACGGAGAGTGGCGAATGTTAGCGGGTGCTGCTTATTTATTCCTCATTAATTTCTATTTGATTTTCTTTACTTCCGTCGTCGTTTTGACGATTCTTTCGGTTCCGCGCGTCCGCAAGCTCAGCGAAGCGCAGTGGGATAATTTGCATCTTAAGATGATCCGCAATGCGATTTTATCCTCCATTCCCCTCTTTATTTTGATTATCTTGATATCCCTAGACATCCAACCTTATTAATATTTTCTTTCTCTCCCCCGTAGGGGGGGCTAGGCAAAGTTCAAAAAGGGTCTATAATTGCCGAGTATGAGTTACGACCACAAAGCAATCGAAGAAAAATGGCGTCAGGTTTGGGACGCTAAAAATGCGTTCTACTGCGACACACACGATTTTTCCAAACCAAAATATTACGTTCTCGACATGTTCCCTTATCCTTCGGGACAAGGACTTCATGTGGGCCATCCAGAAGGTTATACTGCAACCGATATCGTTGCCCGTATGAAGAGAATGCAGGGCTTTAATGTTCTTCACCCGATGGGTTGGGATGCTTTCGGCTTGCCGGCAGAGCAATTTGCCATCAAGAACAACCAGCATCCTGATGTGTTCACCAAAAAGAACATCGCGAACTTCAAACGTCAAATCAATTCCCTTGGCTTCTCTTATGATTGGAGCAAGGAAATCTCCACCACCGATCCTTCTTATTACAAATGGACGCAGTGGATTTTCGTCCAAATGTTTAAGCATGATTTGGCTTATGTTGCCGATATCCCCGTCAATTATTGCCCTGAACTTGGCACGGTTTTAGCCAACGAAGAAGTCATTGACGGCAAGAGCGAACGTGGGGGATATCCTGTTATTCGAATGCCGATGAGGCAATGGATCCTTCGCATCACGGCCTATGCCGATAAGTTAGAAAAAGACTTGGAAGACTTGGATTGGCCGAAATCGACGCTGGAAATGCAAAGGAATTGGATTGGCAGAAGTTCTGGCGTTTCGATCCGCTTCCCCATTAAAGGAAAGGAAAACGAATTCTTTGATGTCTTCACTACGCGTGTGGATACCCTATTTGGCTGCACCTATTGCTGCTTGGCCCCCGAACATCCACTCGTTCAAAAACTCGTTACCCCCGAACAAAAAGAAGCCGTGGAAGCCTATGTGAAGGCCAGCGCTTCCAAATCCGATTTGGCCCGCACGGGTACCAATCAAGAAAAAACCGGCGTCTATTTGGGTGTAGAAGCCATTAATCCGATTAACGGAAAGGCCATCCCCGTCTATATTGCCGATTATGTTTTGGGTTCTTATGGATCTGGCGCGGTCATGGCGGTTCCTGCTCACGATACCCGTGACTACGCTTTTGCCAAAAAACATGACCTCCCCATTATTCAAGTTATCGAAGGGGATATTTCCGAATCGGCTTATACCGAAGATGGAAAGCATATGAATTCGTCTTTTGCTGATGGGATGAATATTGCCGATGCCAAAGCGGCGATCACCGCTAAACTGGTGGAGCTTGGCGCGGGCAAAGAAGTGGTTAATTACAAACTTCGCGATTGGATTTTCTCCCGTCAACGTTATTGGGGTGAACCGATTCCCGTTGTCAAATTAGACGATGGAACGGAATTCCCACTTCCCGAAGATCAACTGCCGCTAGTTTTGCCGGAAATGGATCGTTATCAGCCTTCTTCCAACGGCAAACCTCCGCTAAGCAATGCTCCAAAATCTTGGTTAGATTACGTGACTCCCGATGGAAGACACGGCGAAAGAGAAACCAACACGATGCCGCAATGGGCGGGATCCTGCTGGTACTATATCCGCTACATCGATCCCCATAATCCCGATGCGCTTTGCGATGAAAAATTGTTGAAGCACTGGCTCCCCGTGGACCTTTATATCGGAGGCGCCGAACACGCGGTTCTCCATTTGCTCTACGCTCGTTTCTGGCATAAATTCCTTTATGATATCGGTGTTGTTGGATGCAAAGAACCGTTCCAAAAACTCTATCATCAAGGGATGATTTTGGGCGAAAATGGCGAAAAGATGTCCAAATCGCGCGGCAACGTCGTAAATCCCGATGCCGTTGTAGAAAGCCATGGTGCGGACTCGCTGCGACTGTTTGAAATGTTTGCTGGCCCGCTAAGCGAAGTGAAGCCCTGGTCCACGAATGGGCTAGATGGGGCAAGACGTTTTATCGAACGCGTCTATCGCTTGGTGGACGAAGAACCTTATTGTTCTTTGCTAAGCGATGAAAACGACGGCTCCCTGGATTACGCCTATAACGCGATGATTCAAAAAGTGACGAAAGATTTTGAGGACCTTTCCTTCAATACCGCGATTTCGGCGATGATGGTTTTTGTCAACGAATGCTATAAAGCCAAGAAATTGTATCGTCCCTATATCGAGGGTTTGGTTCAAGTCTTCAGCTGCGTTTGCCCGTTTGTTGGTGAAGAAATGTGGCAAAAACTCGGCCATGAGGAATTACTCACCTATCATCCTTGGCCCAAGGTGGATGCGACGAAACTCGTCAAAGAAACTGTGAAACTTGCGGTCTCGGTCAACGGAAAAATGAGAGACGTCATGGAACTTCCCCGTGACATCGCTCAAGAAGAAGCGGTAGCCTTGGCCAAAGCCAATCCCAAGATTGTTCCCTGGATTGAAGGCAAGACGATTAAGAAAATCATCTTCGTCCCCGGACGTATTCTTAATATCGTCGCTTTGTGAAAATAACGGACCTGGAAACGGGTCCGTTTTTTATCGGTGGTTGCCTTCTTTGCTTTTGTCTTTTTATTTCTATATATAAATAGAAAGGACGATAAACAAGGATTTTGAAAAAGAGGAA
Source organism: uncultured Mollicutes bacterium (assembly GCA_900539595.1). GTDB lineage: Bacteria > Bacillota_I > Bacilli_A > RFN20 > CAG-826 > Alloenteromonas. Next base: position 30,382 of record UQCQ01000014.1, read on the forward strand.
ACCCGCCACGAAAAAGAAGTGTTTTTGAAGGAAAACAACCAAAAAGATGCAAGTTTTTTTCAAAAGATGTGATTTTTTGTTTCATTCCAATGAAAAATGCTTACAATAACGAATATAACAAAATCAAAGGGGATTTGTTTATGAAATTAAAGAAGTCGATTTGGTTGCAGACCACGATTGTCGGGGGAATCCTCGTGTTCCTTTCCGCCTTTTGCATTGGTTTGGGCGGCGTTGCCGATTGGATTCCCAGTGGGAAAAATCATGGCGTCCGCTTCGGTTTGAAGGCAGCGATTAGTGAATATGGCGCTGTCTGGGCCGGACGAAACAATGGAAAGTGCGCGCTAATCATGGCTGGCTGCATCATCATGGCCGTCCTGTTTGCCATCCTTTGCTCCGTCTTCCTTGCCAAAAAGAAAAAATACTTTGGCTTTATCGGAATGGTTGTCGATATTTTGGCCATTTTGTTCTTCCCGTTCACGGTGATTCTTGCGAATCAGCTCATCAACGCTGGAGCGATGACTCCCGCTCCGATGTGGATTATTCTCATTGCTGTTTTGGCCTTGTTTGTTGGTCAATTGGAAGCTACGGTTGGTCTTTTCCTTTCTCCGGCCATTGGCGCAGCCGATGCCCAAGAAGAAGCGGAAGAAAAGCCCGTGGAAGAAGAAAAGCCCGTTTTTGACGAAGAAGCTGCTCGTCGTGTTGCCGACGAAGAAATCAAAAAAGCCATCGCGGCTCGTGAAAGCAATGAAGTCAAGCCGCTAAGCGAAGAAGAAATCAAGAAGATCGTCGACGAAGCCATCGCGGCTCACGTGGAAGAACTTCACACCGAATACGTGGAAGAAGAAACTCCCGCGGAAGAACCTAAGGAAGAAGAACCCGCGGAAGAAGCGGAAGAAACTAGCGAAGAAACCGAAAGTGAAGAAGATCCCTTTGGCAAACTTCGTGCCAAAAAACGCGCTTCCTTCGAAACTCGCTTGAAGAAATCTGACGCGGACCTCCGTCACAAATATTATGACCTCCGCGACTACATCAAATCCTATGGAGTGAACAACCGCATCTCGATTCCGGGAGACACCTTCTCTGCCCACCGCGAACGCTTAGTCTTCCTCACGATCACCGGCAAACACATGAAAGCCTATTTTGCCCTTGATCCGAAAGATTATGAAAAGAGCCCGATTCCAGTAGAAAGCGTCGAGACAAAGAAATTCCAAGACGTTCCGACTTGCCTCCGCATCAAGAGTGACCTCTCTTTCCGCCGTGCCCAAAAACTCGTCGATGATTTGATGACGAAGAAGGGTCTTGTCAAGAAAGAAGAAGATAAGCCTGAACAAGCGGCGAAATAAGTTCCGTTCCTTGGTTTAAAAAGCGCCAGCGATGGCGCTTTTTTCTTGCTGGGGCATCAAAATGAAAGAAATATAAAATAGTTGTTGAAACCGCGCTTCCCATTTCCTATAATCACACTTGCCGATTTGAGTTTGTAGCGAGCTCTCGGCAAACCGCCCTCATAGTTCAGCGGTAGAACGGATCCATGGTAAGGATCAGACCTCTTTTCGACTAAGGGTGAGGGCACCAGATAACAAAAACAGGCTTAACCATCGTGGTTAGGCCTTTTTTCATCCTCGTTCTTTCATGGGAAATTTTAAAGAGCTACAGCCACCGTTTTTGCGATGACTGGTCGTTTTTTGCTCTTAATCTTTTCTTTTCATTCTTCGCATGTTTTGGATTATAATTCGCTGGAACACAAGGAGTATTAACGATGAAGATTGCCATTACTGCCGAATCCACGATTGACTTGCCCAAGAGTCTTTTGACGGAATTTGGCATCCGCACCTTGCCTTTTTCTCTCGTCATGGGGGAAAAGCAAGTATTGGATGGAGAAGTCAATAGCGACGATCTCTATGCTTTTGTTGCTGAAACCGGAAAATTGCCCATGACCGCCGCGGTGAACGATTACCAATATGAAGAATTCTTCCGCGATGTTTTGAAGGATTTTGATGCGGTGGTTCATTTCTCACTTTCTTCTAAGATCTCTGCGGCCTGCAGCAATGCAACACGCGTATCTCATGAAGAAGAATTCGAAGGAAAGGTTTTTGTGATCGATACCCTTTCTCTTTCTACTGGCATTGCCTTGCTTGCTATCCGTGGGGCGAAACTTGCCGAACAAGGTGCTACGCCCGAAGAAATCGTAAAAGACATCGAAACGGCTAGAACCAAGGATCAAACCAGTTTTGTCATCGAAACCCTCGATTATCTTTACAAAGGGGGGCGCTGCTCCAAGCTTGCTCTCTTCGGCGCGAATTTGATGAAGATCAAGCCCCAAATCCTCATGATTAACGGAGGGATGGGCCCGGGGAAGAAATATACCGGCAACATCGAAAAGGCGATCCATAAATACGTCGAAGACATTTTAAAACAATTCCCCAACGCGGATTTGGACCTTGTCTTTGTCACCCACACGCTTCAAAAAGATAAACGATTCATCGCAGAGGATGTAGCTAAGAGAATGCGCGAATTCGGGTTCAAACGCGTGGAAATCACTCACGCGGGCGGAACGATTTCTTGCCATTGCGGGCCGAATACCCTAGGAATCCTTTACCTCACCAAATAAGGAAAATAAAGTTACAAAGAGGGGCAAACCCCTCTTTTTGTTTGCACCCACTAGGAAGTAAGGGAATCTTGCATTATAATCAAGGCATGAAAAAACCGCTCATAATGGCGACTTTAGCCCTCTGCGGTTTAAGCCTTGCTTCCTGTGGACCCAAGACTTATGCCCTAGAAGACTATGTCCAAGACCTTGCCCTTTTTAAAGACAAGGATGAAATCAAGGTGATGCAGCTCACCGATTTACACGCGAATTTCGCGACCGATTTTCCTAAGCAAAAAGCCTTTTGGGGCTCTTTGATCCAAGCTGCCAAACCGTCTCTAATCATGTTGACGGGGGATAATGTCCTTAACGCCAGCAAGCACACCGTGACCTCGCTTCTAGATACCTTTAATGAATTATGCGAAGAAAACGACTGCTATTTTGGCTTAATCTGGGGCAATCACGATAAAGAAGGGACCTATGATCCCGCCTATTGGCTAGGAGAAAGCAAGAAGCGCTCGCGCTCGGTGTACCGCGAACTTCCTGGTGACAACGTTTACGGTCGTTCTAACTATGTTTTGAATTTAACGGATGGGGCGAATACCTATTGGCAGGTCTACGCCTTGGATTCGAATTCCCTTATTTCCAAAAACCCGTTGAAATTCACCTACGATATCATCCATGAAGACCAGGTGAAGTGGTTTGCCGAGGAAAGCGATTTGGCCGCCAAAAAAGATGGAGAAGGCCATATTATTTCTTACGTTCCGTCTTTAGTTTATTTCCATATTCCTTTATGGGAACTGGAATACGCATATCGTCTTGCCGGACTTAACCCCGATGTTTCGGAAGCTCCCGGAACCTTATTTGGCTATTCGGGAGAAGAAAGAGAAGCCCCTTTTGATTCCACGGATTTAGGCAAAACCCAGTCCTGGGTCGGTTATAAAAATTCTGGATTCTTCGAAGTGGCCGAACAAAAAGGAACCCGCGGCATTTTCTGGGGTCATGACCACAAATCCAATTTCGTGGCCAAATACGCCAGCGCGAAAAATTATCGTGATGCCAGCAACGCCATCGTGATGGGATATGGTTTAAAGTCTAGCTGCGATCTTTCTTATCTTGCTGATATGACGGGCGCGACGGTTTCCACGATTAAAAAGGATGGAAGCGTGAGCTACTCCCGTTACTACCAAACCTATCAAGACAATTACGAAACGGGGACTCCAATCCGCGTGGAGGAGATGGGATTATGAAAAAAAGAACTTGGCTATTGATGCTAGAGGGGATGCTTTTCGCCTTTGCTGGGGTTGGAATGTACCTCTGCGGATGGTTTTTTCTTCAGCGCGTGACGTCTACGGACATGCATTTGCTAGAAACCCTTCCTTATATGCTTTCTTTGCTTTTCCCAACCTATGGGCTTTTTGTTTTGCATTTGGTGCTTTGGCCGCATTCTCCTAAGCGTCGCAAACTAACCTTCCTCGTCAATGGTCTTGTGTTCGTAGGATTAGGTTTATTCCTGGTTCTCTACGATTTGGCGTTGCTAGGAAGCGGAATATTCCCTTCTTTAGTTTGGGGATTAATTCACCCTCTTTATCCTTTGGACACGTTCCTTTCCGGGGTTCTTTTCGCAGGTATCGGGGTCTTGGTGTTCCTCTACGGGCTAAAAAAGGCCGATTCGAATGCCGATCAAGTTCCTTATTTCCCTGCCAAGACGAAACGGAGCAAAGTGATTCTTCATTCCATATTGTTCCCCATTTATGTTGTTCTCGTTTTATTTTTCACCGGGGATTTGCTTTATTTTTTCCATACCTTGGATTATGAAATGCAAAACGTTGGCATCATGATTCCTATTTATCTTTTGATGCTTTCTTTGCCGCTAGGTCTAGGGCTATATGAATATTACCTCCGTCCGAAAAAGCAGGAAAAAGTTTATCTTGGTTTGATGCTTCGCGGCGTTCCTTGCTACTTGCTTGTTTCGGTGATCCTTTCCCTTTGGGCCTATTTTGGATTACTAAAAAATCCTTTGGCCTTCTCCGAATCTTTCTTTGCGATTTTCCCATTAGATGGAGAAGCTTCCGTCGCGGTAGGACCCTTGCTTTTATACGCATTGAATCTATTGGCCCCTCTCATTTATCTCCTCTCGTTCATCTTCACCAAGACACATGAAGCAACCCCTTGCCAAGAAGTGAGCGAGAAACGCGACTAAGGCTTTCTTTCTTAAAAGAAATAGGGTATATTAGTAGTGCGGAAATCCCGTCGAGGTTCCGTGTTGCGCACATATTTTGGAGTGGACGTAACGGTCCGCTCTTTCTTTTATGGGCAACCCTTCAAAGGAGGAGACATGAACGAAGAAGCAAAAGTCGTCAAAATTTTAGAAACCCCGTTAAAAGAAAAGGGGTATGACATCGCCTCGCTACGGTTTGTTAGCGGACAGGAACCACGGCTAGAAATCGTCGTGGATCGCGTGGAGCCGATTGGGCTAGACGATATCGTCGAATTAAGCGGATTTGTTTCCAATTTGTTGGATGAAGCCGACCCCATTGAGGCGGCTTATACGCTGGACCTCTCTAGCGCCGGCGCCGAAAAGAAAATCGACGTTGAAAAGCTTCCGAGCTACGTCGGAAGATTCGTTCACCTTCATTTGTCTCACCCCTTCAAAGGCGAAAACATCCTCGAGGGAACATTACTCAGCATGGGGGAGGAAACGGTTTTGCTTGTGAAAGACAAGAGCAAGAAAAAAGAAATCCGCTTCCCCACCAATACCATCGACGGCGCCCGTCTCGCCATCGAATTCTAATCAAATGCAGAAAGGAAAAAGCACATGGATGCAAAAGCATTGATCGCGGCCGTCAGCGAAGTGGCGGATAACAAAGGACTCAGCGGAGAAGCTGTTATTCAGGCTCTCGAACTTGCCTTGGAAAAAGCCTATATCAAGGTTTTGGGCGGTTCGACTCCGGATTTACCCGACCCTGTCGTCAAATGCGTCATCGACCCCGATACGGGAAAGATTTATCTTGCTCAAGTGAAGAAAGTCGTGGAAGAAGTAACCGACGACTTCCTCGAAATCGATGAAGAAGAAGCCAATGAAGGCTTGAAAAAAGCCAAATACCACGTGGGCGATGACTATGAAATCGAAGCCGACGTCGAAGACCTTTCCAAAGCCACCGCGATGGGCGTGAAATCCTATTTCCGTCAGGGAATCGCCGAGGCCGAACGTACCGAACTCTATAAGATTTATAAAGACCATATCGGCGAAATGGTCACGGGAACCGTCGAGAAAGCGGACGATCGCAGCGTCATCGTCAACATTGGCCGCGCGACCGTTGAACTCAACCGCAAGGAACTGATCGGTGACGAATATTTTAAAATCGGTGATCCCATTAAAGTTTATATCCAAGAAGTTCGTTCTGCCGATGAAGCCACTTCCCCCTATAAGAAGAAAGGACCCCAAATCGAAGCCACCCGTTCTAGCGAAGGCTTTTTGAAACGCTTGTTCGAAGAAGAAATCCACGAAATCTATGATGGCACCGTTGTCATCAAAGCGATTGCCCGCAAGGCGGGCGTCCGTGCCAAAGTCGCGGTTTCTAGCGTCAATGACGATGTCGACGCCACCGGAGCTTGCATCGGACAAGGTGGTTCCCGCATTCAAAAGATCGTTTCTCAACTTGGCAACGGCCATTCCAAAGAAAAGATCGATATCATTGAATGGAGCGAATTCACCCCGAAATTCATCATCGAATCGGTTCGCCCGGTTATCGCCCTTGGGGTGAACGTAGACGAAGAAAACAAGGAAGCGGAAGTGATCCTTTCTAAGGAAGCACTAGAGAATCAACTCGGCCGCTACCGCAATAACACTGCCCTCGCCTCCGCCCTTACCGGCTATAAGATTTCCTTCATGACCCAACAAGAAGCGGAAGAAAACGAAGTTTCTTACGTTTCTAGCGAAATTGCCGACGAAGAAGCCAAGCGCATCAAAGCGGAACGCGAAGCCGACGAATATCGCCGTAAATCCATCGAAGACGCCAAGCGTCGCGAAGAAGAAGCCGCTGCCAAGAAAGAGGCGGAAGAAGCCGCGCGCAAAGCTGCGGAAGAAGCGGCCCGTCAAGCGGAAGAAGAAGCCAAGAAAGCGGATAAACTCGCTCGTCTTGAACCTCTTCCCGAAAATCCCGTCGCTCCGAAGGCCCAAGTCAAGCCGGAAGAATTCCCGATGGAAGCCAATAACCCCGCCGCTGCCGCTCTTGCTGCCCTTAAGTCGGCCCAAGAAGCTGCCGCTACTGCTCCCGCTGTCGAAGAAAAGACGGAAGTCGTTTCCGAAGAAAAACCGGCCATGGAAGAAGTCCCTGCTTCTAAACCCGAAGAAACCAGGGAAGTTAAGACGACGACCACGCTTTCGGACCTCGAAGCCGAACTCGAATCCGCCAAAGGACGTTCAACTGGTGCGAAAGTCAACGCAAAGACCAAACGCCCGCGCAAGATTAGCGACGATGAAGTCAAGCATGAAGCCGCTCCGAAGAGCCCCGTGGAACAGGGTATGGCGGTTTATACCGAAGAAGAACTCAAAGCCATTGAAGCCGAGGATGAAACCGCCCAGCTTTATGATGACGGCGAGGATGATGTTGATTACGACGATTACGACCAATATTACGACGACGAAGGGAAATAAATTCCCATTCTAACAGGAGGAGAAAACCTTGAAGAACATTCCGATGCGCATGGATGCTTTGTCCCGAAAACGCTACTTGCGATCCGAATTAGCTCGCTTCGTGAAGCGGGATGGCTTCTTGGTTTTCGACCCCGAGGGGACGATGTCAGGAAGAGGAACTTATCTTCATTTAGATGAAGAAAGCCTTGCTCTTCTTGCCCATCCCAAATTCGCATCTCGCCTTCCCTGCCCTTTTCAGGAAGGAGAACTAGAGAAGGCCATAGGAGGAATCCACCATGACGGAAATTGAAAAAGCCTATGCCTTCCTTGGCTTGTTGCGGAGAGGAGGACGCCTCGTGATCGGGACCGAATCCATCGAACATTCGTTAAAAGCGGGATATGGTCTCGTTTTGGGGGAAGAGGATTCTTCCACAGTCACGCGACTAAAAACCAAAGCCCTAAATGCCGGCTGCCTTCTTTTTGAGGGGGCAAGCAAGGAAAGCCTTGGACAAGCCGTAGGATTTGAAGTGATTTCGGCGGTGCTTATCGCCGATAGAAAAGCCACGAAAAGCTTTGATCAAAAGTGGAACGCGGCGAAAGGAGTACAGGATGAAGAAAAATAGCAATAACGGCGGAGTGAAAAAATCGGATGCGAAGAAGCAAAAGCCTCAGCGAGTCTCGAATTTTCAACCTCGCGAGCGGAAAAGAGAAGAATTCGCCAAGGTCAACGGGGGCGTGTTTGTTTATAGCAAGCCGCTTAGCGTCGGCGAACTAAGCAAAGCCATCAACGTCCCGACTCCCGCGATCATCAAATTCCTTTTCCTTCAGGGGAAGGCTGTGACGATCAATCAAGTTCTCGACGACGAAATGATCGGAACGGTATGCTTGGAATTTGGCTACGATTTCAAAAAGGAAAAAATCGTCGATGAGACGCATTTTGAAGATTTGGAAGTCAATGATGACCCCAAAGATTTGAGGGAGCGTCCTGCGGTAGTGACCATCATGGGTCACGTCGACCACGGCAAGACGACGCTAATCGACGCGATTCGTTCCTCCCATATCGTCGACACCGAAGCCGGAGGCATCTCTCAGGAAATCGGTGCTTATCAAAAAGAAATCCACGGCAAGAAAATCACCTTTATCGATACTCCGGGGCACGCGGCCTTTACGGCGATGC
>UQCQ01000015.1 GCA_900539595.1 uncultured Mollicutes bacterium
TATCCCCCGTTAGCATCGTGATTTGGACTTTTGCTTGATGGAGGCGCTCTACCATTTCTTTGGACTGGTTACGCAAGGTATCCCTGCAAACAAGGAATCCCCGATACTTATGGTTCGCCGCGACGTAAACAATCGACCCCACCGCGTTCACGGTTTCGAATTCGACATGATTCTCTTCCAGCAGCCTTGCATTGCCGACTAATACTTCTTGGCCTTTATAGGTGCAAGCAATACCCCGTCCTGCCACCTCGGTATAAGAAGTTAAAAGGGATTCATCATAACTAGCCCCACCAGCAAGTTTAATCGCCGTGGCGATAGGATGGTTGCTACGGCTTTCCGCGGCTTTAGCTAGTTCTAGCAATTCTTCCTCCGAACCATGGATGGCTTTGGATTCAGACAAAGCGAAATCCCCGTTGGTTAACGTGCCGGTTTTATCCGTGACTAAATAACCAAGACGAGACAATTGGTCGAAGACCGCCGCGCCTTTGATGACGATGCCATTTTTTGAAGCCAACCCGATTCCTGCAAAATAGGCCATCGGGACGGAAATCACAATCGCGCAGGGGCAAGAGATGATCAAAACGTTCAAGGAACGGTAAATCCAGGTTTCCCAAATCGTCCCATCGCTCATTCCCAAGAATAAAGGGGGTACTACGGCGATTAAAACTGCGAGACAAACAACAATGGGGGTATACCAGGAGGCGAATTGATCCACGAAACGGGTGGCCTTGGATTTGCTCTCCGCGCCCTCTTCGATGAGTTCAAGGATTTTAGAAACCGTGTTGTCTTTGTATTCGCGCTTCACCAAAACCACGATGGAGCCTTCTTTGAGAATCGTTCCCGCGTTCACATCCTCGTTTAATTTCTTTTCCACAGGGATCGCTTCCCCCGTTAAGGAAGACATGTCCAGGTGTCCGCTTCCTTCAATGATCGTTCCATCCGCGGGTAAAATCTCTCCTACGCGGACCAAAACCTTATCCCCGATTTGAAGGGATTTCGGATCCACGTCCTGCGTGGATTCGCCGGAAACGAGGTGAGCAACGCTTGCCCGGAGTCCCACGGCATCCCGAATCGCCTTATGGGATTTGGCATCCGCGACGTCTTCTAATAATTCTCCGATTTGGAATAAGAACATGACCGCGATGCCTTCGATGAATTCATTGGCTTCCGGGCCGAAGGCGCGGATAGCAAAGGCGCCAACGGAAGCAATAATCATCAGGAATTCTTCGTTGAAGACATGATGTTCTTTGACGATATCTTCTACGGCTTCGATTAAGACGTCATAAGCAAGAATGAACCAAGCAATCCCCATGACGAGGAGATTGACCCATAAGGGGAAATGAGATTCGTTGAAATAGAAATACCCTGCCGCGGCAATCCCTCCGCCTACAACCAAACGAGCAATCTTGATCCAGAATTCTTTGTTGAAGACGCTTTCTTTTTCCATGGCGTTATCCTCCAAGATATGAACAGTCATTCATATCATCAAGCATATTATATGAATGGATTTTCATATGTTCAAGGAATATCGAAAAGAATTGAAGTTCAGGGATTAAACAATCGAATGGGAACCGTTCAATCGGTATCGATAAACCGTTTTTTAGGTTGAAAAATATCTTACATACTTTGTATGATGTTCAAAATTATTGAGGAGAATGGAACATGAAATTTGAAGATGTTACCAATGTATATCCTGGCAAAGAGGCGTACCCCGAGAAAGAACGCCCCTTAATTTTGAAGCTAGGGCAAAAAATCACCGATCGTAAATTCCGCAAGATCAATTACAAGGATCCGGAATATTATGGCTTGGCCGCTTTCGTCAGCGACGAAGAAGCCAAAATCGCCCTGAAAATGAAACTCCGCCAGGAATATTCGATTGAGGAGATGATGAAGCTCACGAAGAAACTGGGATATAGTCAAAAGGAACTCGAAGACAAATTGTTCCATATGGGCTATACGGGCTTAATCGAATGGCATTATCACGAAGTGAGTGGAGAACGGAAAAAGTATTACGTCCTTCCCCGTTTTGTCATGGGAAGCGCCGAATTCTCCAACATGAGAAAAGAACAAATCACGGAGAAGCCCCAAATCGCCCGTTTCTTTGAACGCATGACTTTTGATCCTTTGAATGGCTTAACCCCGATGATTCCTCCAGGAGGAGCCGGCATCGGCATGCACGTTATTCCCGTGGAAAAAGCCATTGAGCATGAAACGAGTTCCATCGATTTGGAGCACATCACCCATTGGCTTGATAAATACGAAGGGCATATCGCCGCTTCCGCCTGCTCCTGCACGATGTGCGAGGAAGTGTTAGGCCAAGGATCGGGACGCGATGCGGAAGATTGGTGCATCGCCGTTGGCGACATGGCCGATTACTGCGTCGATACCCAAAAAGCCCATTACATCACCAAGGAGAAAGCCTTGGAGATTTTCCAAAAAGCGGAAAAGAACGGATACGTTCATCAGATTTCCAATAACGATGGCCCGAATAAAATCATCGGCATCTGCAACTGCGACCCCAAGGTTTGCCATGCGCTACGGACCTCTCAATTATTCAATACCCCGAACCTCTCCCGCAGCGCTTATGTCGCCCACGTGGAGAAATCCAAATGCGTCGCCTGCGGACAGTGCGTTGAATATTGTCCGGCCGGCGCGGTGAAGCTTGGCCAAAAACTTTGTCTCAAAGATCGTAGCGAAGTCCAATACCCAAAGATCGAAGACCCCGCGAACACCAAATGGGACCGTTCCAAATGGAGTGAAGCCTATAACGATACCAATCGCATCAATTGTTATCCTAGCGGCACCGCTCCTTGCAAGACCGCATGCCCCGCTCACATCGCGATTCAGGGCTATCTCAAATTGGCGGCCCAAGGTCGTTATGAAGACGCATTGGCTTTAATTAAAAAGAACAACCCCTTCCCCGCAGTTTGTGGACGTATCTGCAACAAGCGTTGCGAAGAAGCCTGCACCCGTGGAACCATTGACCAAGCGATTGCAATCGATGCGGTTAAGAAATTCCTCGCCGAAAGGGATTTAGACCCCAAAACCCGTTACATCCCTGAGAAGGAAATCCCTTCGGCGGTCGATGGATTCGAATTCAAAGAGAAAATTGCCATTATCGGCGCGGGTCCTGCTGGATTAAGCGCGGCCTATTTCTTGGCGTTAAAAGGCTACCGTCCCACCGTCTTTGAAAAGAGCCCCCTCCCTGGAGGCATGCTCCGTTATGGAATTCCCTCCTATAAATTAGAGAAGACGATTATCGATGCCGAAATCGAAGTCATGAAGGAATTAGGCGTTGAAATCCGTTGTGGCGTTGAAGTCGGTAAAGACATCACGATTGAAGAACTCAAGAAGCAAGGCTACTGCGCCTTCTATTTGGCCATCGGCTGCCAAGGCGGCCGTCGTCCGGGTGTTCTTAACGAGAATGCGGAAGGCTGTAGCATCGCCGTGGACTTCTTGCGTGATGCGACCGACCATCAAGACCAAAAGATTGACGGGGATGTCGTCGTTGTTGGCGGAGGCAACGTCGCGATTGACTGCGCTCGCGTATCTAGCCGCTTTAACCCGAGCAAGGTTTCGATGGTTTGTTTAGAAACCAGGGAAGAGATGCCCGCCTCTAAATTAGAGCAGCAAGAAGCCGAGGAAGAAGGCGTGAATATCCTTTGCTCCTATGGCCCCAAAGAAATCAAAGTGGACGAAAAAGGACATGTGTCCTCCATCGTTTTCAAAAAATGCACCCAAACCAAGGATCCCGAAACTGGACGCTTCTCTCCATTATATAACGAAGAAGAGACGATCGAATTACCCGCAAGCCGCGTGATCTTCGCGATTGGCCAATCCATCGTTTGGGGCGACTTGCTAAAAGGAACAAGCGTTGAAACTAAGCCCAATGGGGCTCCGTTAGCAGAACCTTATACCTATCGGACCAAAGATCCCCAAATTGTCGTGGGTGGAGACGTCTTCACCGGACCGAAGTTTGTGATCGATGCAATTGCCGCTGGTAAGATGGCTGCGGATTCCTTGCACCGCATCGCTCATCCGGGAACAAGCAAAGACGAAGGCATCAACAAGATGGAATTCGTCGCCTTGGATAAGGATAACATCTATATCGATGACTACGATCATTCCGCCCGCCAGGAAGAAGGTTTGGATGGCTCGATCGATGCGAAGAAGAGCTTCCGCGATGCGAGAAAGACCTTAACCGAAGAGCAGGTGAAGATTGAAACCGCCCGTTGCTTAGGATGTGGGGCTTCGATTGTAGATACCAATAAATGCATTGGTTGCGGCATCTGCACGACCAAATGCGAATTCGATGCCATCCATTTAACCCGCGATATCCCGGCGGCCTCCGTCATGGTGCCCTGCGAAGATACGATGAAGCAGGTGTTCCCGTATATGATTAAGCGTCAATTCGCGATTAAGAAGCATCAACGCGAGCTCAAAAAGCAAGCGAAAGAAGCTTTGAAGAAATAAATGCACGAGCTTTCGATTGTTTCTAACATCGCGGATACCTTGCATGATTTCTTCCAGGATCATCCGGTTCAAAAAGTCTATTCCGTCACTTTATGCGTCGGAGATGTAAGCGGGGTCGTCCCCTCTTACTTAACCGACGCCTGGGGATGGTTTATGAAAGAGGATGAAATTCTAAAAGATTCCGTCCTTAAGATTGAGTCTATTCCCGCGGTTACTACTTGCTTAGACTGCAAGAAAGAATACGACACGATCCGTTATGCAAAAGTATGCCCTTATTGCAAAAGCGAGAACACGGTCCTCAAGCAAGGGAACGAACTCTATATCAAAGAGATCGAAGCGGAGTGAGGTTATTCCTCCTCCGTTTTTTCTTGGAGAGGAATAAAGGTACGGGTCTTGCCTTTCGATTCATCATAGACGAGGACCACTTCTTGTTCCTCGTCTTTTTTGCCTAGCAGCATTTTGGCTAAATCGCTATAGTCGTTATGGATGGATTCCCGGATGGGGGCGATGACTCCACTTGCTTTTTCTAGTAACGCTTCCTTGTTTTTAGCAAAGATACCGAAGTCTTTTGCACTTCCAATGACCGTTTCGCCTTTGATTTTCAGTTGTTTCAGCAACGTCTCCCCTTCATTTTTCAGTCGGAGGGCATAGCTATTCTCCACATAATGCTTTAATTCTTCGTAGAGTTCCGGCAAAGCGGGATCGGCGTAATTCTTTTTGTTTCTCGAAGCGATTTCGACCATCTCCGCTTGGACTTCCATCCTTTCGGCTTCGAGGCAGATTTCGAGTTCAGGGGATAAAGACGATAAACGGTCTTCAAATTGCTTGAAGCGCGTTTTTACCTGTACCCCATGGATATCTTCTTTTAAAAACGAATCTTTTTCTCTTTCAAAGCGGAGGCGGTATTCCTCAAAGATGGCCCCGCATTCATCACGGATATGACGGATTTCCTGAAGGTCCACTTCATCAAGTTCCTGACGACCCGCAAGTTGACGTAATCGCTTACGGCTTCTCATCAATACCCCAGCCTTCTCATCGTCATGGATTAATAACAGCTTCTCCGTATTCTCCGAGAATTTCCCTAACTGCTCATAAATCCGATGCAGGTAGTATTGGCCCGAAGCGATGGCCATCGCTTGGATGCCAATCCCCACGGCATTCATCGGATTGAAGACGCTTAAAAAGGCAAAGCTCGAGGCTTGGTTCACGACCGCCCCACCGTTTTGGATGATGTTGGAGGTAACGTTGCCGCTTAATAAGTTCGATAAAGTAGAGGGGTTCGTCACCGCGGAGAAGACGCCTTTCGGAGAGACATTACGTAAATCAGCAAGGGAATAGACTTTCTTGCTTACTTCCATAAAGCTCTTCGTCACCGTGCCATTGAGTTTTTCCCGTTTAATGGCTTTGACTTCTTGGTATTTTCCTTCTAACCGTAAAGGACGGGTAAAAGTTAACGAATTCCCTTGATCGTCCTGCATGAGGATTTCTTGGATTTTCTCAACTTCTAAGGGCTTCTTCTCTTCAATCGGCTTCCTTTTTTGCTTTTTAAAAAATAACGTGGCGAAAGTACCAAATCCAGCAGCTAAGACGATGAGAAGGATGATGAGGACGACCATAGTTAGTTCCAGGACTCATTATAGAGCAAATCCGCTTCGGAAGAACCTAGTCTACATAGGGTCGTCCTCTTTCATCCCGAAGCTCCTGTTTTTAGGATATCCCTATTTCTTTTTCGTTCGATTTTGTATTTTTAACGCTTTTAGAAGCATGAATAAGGGCAGGAAAGACAAGTTAATGAATAAAAAGACACATTTAGAAGAAAATGGGAAAAGACCCATGTAACCGCTTTCAACATAATAAAGTCACATAAAGAAAGGGGATCGTCCCATTATGAAAAAGAAATTTCTTTTTGGCCTCTCGTCCATGATGGCTTTGGCCATGGTCGCGGGAGCCACCACTTCTATCGGCACGATGCATGAAACCGTCGGCGTTCATGCAGCTGCTGCCGATTCTGGCGACGAAATGCCAGACAACTGGACATTTACAAAAGCCGCTGATGGCGATAGTGCCAAGCACGTCTATGATTTGGCTCACGGCCATTACGTAAAAATCGTTTCGACCTCTAACGGCCTAGCAAAGCTTCGCACCGTTACTCCGATTACGGGAGGCAAAACCTATAACGTCGGATTCCGCGTGAAAACCACGGGATCAGCCAGGCTTTATATCAACGTTGTGGAATATAAAGGCAACGACGCCACGGTTGCTTCGGAAATCGGGGGCATGGCCGATCAAACCGACTGGGTTCACAAGAGAACCCGTTTCTCTACTCGTAGCGACACCACTCAAATCGCCGTTGAACTCTTAATCCGTGGCGAAGGCGAAGTTCATATCGCCACTTTAACGATCAATGAAGGCGTTGCCGAGGATGCCGATCTCACGAACATGAGATTCTTCACCGGTCCCGAAACAAACGCGACCACGGGAACAGCGATTACCGACGCGAATTTGTCTCCGGATGGATTCTCGGGCAAAGCGGCCAAATTAACCGCGGACACAGGTTTATACATGCCCTGGAACGTGAGGAACCAATTCACCGGACGCTTCACTTTGCGTTTCCGTTACCGTTATGTGGACCAGAAAGCCGCATCTGGTAAATCTGGCGGATTAAAACTAATGACTCGTCTGGATACGATCGATGCCGCAGGCAACCGCTCGTATTACGGGACCGCGCCCAAGGCCGGGTGGACCAATTTCGGCAGATGGGAAACCTACGAATACCAAATCATAGCAAAACCCGGCGTTGCTGAACCCGTTTATGTCACGTTGCACGCCTCCCTTCAGGACGCGTCTAAGGAATCCGCGGACTATTACCTCATTGATGATGTTGAAGTTCTAAACGAAAAAGGCGAATGCGTCATGAGCGGTGGAACCTTTGACAATGCAACCACAGACAAAGGCGATGCTTTGCTCGGCTTCGTTGATGGCGGGGACAAAGTCGTAGACAACTGGACCGAAACGAACTTCGTCGCCTTGCCCAAGGAAAACTACATTTACGATGGATTTAACGGCACCCGCGCGGTTCATCTAAATAAGAATCAAAGCATTGGGTTTAGTTTCCCCGTATTGCCACGAACCGAAACATTCACGTTATCGTTAAAATATCGGAAAGCAGAAAGCACCCACCTCTTCGCTCGTCTAGATCATTACAATCAAAATTTGGATCTTGCGAACGAACGTCAATATTATGCCGACTTCACCATGAACGAACTCAACAAGTGGGCGGAAGCCAGTTACACCTTCCACACCGTCCGTTCTGACGGCGCTGCCGGACAAGCAATAGACGTCAGCTTCCTTGTTTTAGCAGCAGGTAACGGAGCCATCGACCTCGATTCCGTGTCATTAAAAGATAGCACGGGTCTAGAATACATCGCCCAAGGGAACTTCAATGTTCCTAACGGAGGCGGAGCCCAAATGGTTAACAATGCCGCGACCTATCTCCAAGACGACGGAACAATCATTTATACCGCTAGACGCAAAATCAGCAATAAATCCACCTATACCGCGGAATCCTATATCGGAATCGATGAAATCGCCCTCGGCATCGAAAATGACAAAGAATACACGTTAGGATTTGAATACGTGGGAGGCGCCAATGGTGACTGCGCATCGGTCAGTGATGCTGACACATGGCTTCAAGGCAATCAAAAGGCCACCACGACGTGGACACCGCAATCCATAAAATTCACTGGAAATATCAATAGGCAAATTCGCATCTACGCGGTCAATGGTTGGAGCACAGACGCCACTTACCCCGGTGCCTATCGCGCCGCCTATATCCGCAACATCTCGATTAAGGATTCGAGCAAGAACGAATTGTTCACTCCGTTTGCTAATGGTAAATCCGTCTTGCCACAGGGCGCCTTCTTCGTGAACGGCAAGAGCATCAATATCGACGCCTTGCTCGATACCTACTTCTGGCCAAGAGCCAATAAGGACTATACAAGCGTTGCCGAAGCAGATCGCCAAAAGTCTTGCCAAGACAACTATAAAGAAGTCATGAGCAAGCTTGGTTATCTGTCCGATGAAGATCGCGCCTACTTCAATACGGCCGAGGAATATGCGAACGTTCGCGCAATCCTTGAATACTGGAAAGCCGCGAGCGCTTCTTCTAGCGTCGGCACTATCCTAAAAGTCGATAACAATTCGACCACAGTCTGGGTGGTTGCCGCGATTGGCCTTGCCACCATCGCCGCCAGCACGGTCCTCCTTCTCCGTCACAAGAAGAAACAAAACTAAGCCCCCTCGAAAGGAAAAGGCGCGGAGTGACTCAACTCCGCGCTTTTCTTGTAGGTGTTTGGCTTACTTAATTTCCCAGCTGATATCCACGGATTCGCTGATTTCTTCGGGTTCAGGGCGAAGGTCAAGGGTTTGTTCTTCTGCTCTGTTAAACCGGGCCGCGCACAAAACAATGTCATGAGCACGGTACTCCAAGGAATGGATTTCACCGAGTTCCACCCCAGAGGCCTTCGCAAGGAAGGCGGCCTTCTCTTTGGCTTTGTTAATGGCCAATTCCAAAACCTTGTTCTTCTTCTCTTCGATGTTGGTTAACCCATAATCCAAACGGATGGAGGCTTCTAAAGGCTTTACCGCCTCGATTAAGGCGCTTAAAGCCTTCGTATCGAAGTCCATGTCCACCTGGACGTCCATGTGACCCATAAAGCCTTTTTGGATGGAACGATATTGGTTGTCTTCCTTTTCGATTTCATAACGGGCTTCCACTCCAAAATCCGCGGTGTGGATTTGTTCCACGGGGATTCCATGTTGATCGAGTAGTTCCATGGCTTTGTGATTTTGAATCATCGCGTTTTGAAGGGCGATGTCGTAGCTATCGTTAAAAACTTGCATGATTAAATGCAAACGAACGGTTTCAACGGGGAAAGTCAAAGTGGCTTCCTGGTTGATGGAGATGAGTCGACGATTGGTTTCATTCATTTTATTGTTACCTCTATCTATTTTTATAGTCGCGTTTTGGTCAAATGGGAAGGGGAGATTGTCCCATCCCTATACAACCCATTTTTCCTATTCGTGTGTTTTAGTGTGATTTTTTTCAATTTTTTAACACTAAAACACACGAATGCTATTGATAATGGGGGAATTCACCCCCTGTCCCGCCTCTTTTTGGATTTGGGGATTCTAGGTAATGCCGCGAAGCACAAAAGTGGTTGTATCATATGAGACAGTCACTTTCCTAGACGCAGGAAAAAGGCAAAAGTCTTATTTATTAATGGCTCTTCCGTCTTCTCTTATAGAAGGCGAATAAGCCAAGGAGCCAAATACCTAGGGAAGCAAGAAGAATCAGAATGGAATAATTCGTAGATAAGGGGCTATTCAAGGTACCCAAACCTCGCAAGGTCGTCCCCTCGTCTTGATGTCCCCCTCGTCTTAATACTTCAAGGCGGTCATAAACACTAACCCCATCTTCTAGGCTCATGACGTTTAATTGGTTTTGGAGGGTTTGGGGGAATGCGTCATATTCTTTTAATAACAAGACCAATGCCTCCTTGCTTTCTGGCAAGAATCCATCCTCGTTACAGATGGTCTTACCAATCGTCATAAGGCCTAATTTACGAACGTATTGATTCGCTCGACGAGTATAGGCCCCTTCTACCGAACTGGCTTCTTTAAAATAGAAACATCCGGATTCAATTTCAAAGCCTAAAACAAGGGAAGAGGATGCAACATAACGTTCCCCGTCTTTATTTAACGAACCGGTTTGAATCACGGGGTTAGGAATCGAATGTCCATTCACCTGGACATTCGATATCGCATCTCCGGGATTTAAATAAACCGAATCGTTAGAAGTAAAGGTTTCGCCTCTATCATCCCAAGATTCATCGAAGGAAATAGAACGAAGAACAAAGGGCCAAGAGAAGGAAGACGGGAGATAGGAGAAATGAAGCTTCTCGTGATTCGAATTACGGGGTAGGGAATCGCTATAACGAAGGGAGATGCCAATTTCCCCGTCTATGCTAGCGAGAATATTTTTCTTGCTGAAGACGAGGGACAGTAAGGTGGTATCTGCTTGGATATCGTTAGAATCCAAATAGGAGAAATTAAGTTTCCCATCCCCTTTGTCTTTGGAAAGAATCACTTTATTGGGATTAGACGTAGAAGCACGAACTAATCTTAACGTGTCGCTAGGATAGCTAACGGTGAAATCCCCACAGGCCATATGACTTTTCGCGTCGATTAAGCAATCGACCCGTAGTTCTTCCTCTGTAACGCTTAGATTGCTCATCCGCATCCTAGGCAGGGATTCGGTGATATGTAAATCCACGGATGCATCCGATCCATTACAGGGATTTTGACTCGAATCTCTAACCTGGGATAAGGATGCACGAACCGTGGAGGTTACGTTTTGATCCACCTTAGCCTTTAAGCTTAAGGTAGCAATATCCCCATAGAATAAGGTTCCATGCATGGAGGCGTTCGCCCAGGAAACAACACCTTGTTGTTTGGTATTAAGGTTATTCTGGCCATCTAGGAAGGATTGAGAATAATCGAGCGAGACGAATTCAAAATAGGAATAATCAAACGTCAGGATCAAACGGAAGGTAGATAGATACACATAAGAGTCGGAGTGGATAATAACATCTACATTGCCCCCTTCTAGGATATTTTCATTGCTAGACGGGGACAAAGAGATCGAAACCGTATCCACGTAGGTATAGGTGTTCTGACTGATTTTAGAGGTGCAGTAAGGCGAATTTAGCGCGACCGAATTCTTGTTCGATTCGTAGACATCGCCTGTTGCACAAGTAAAGCGAATGCTGCCCACCGGAGCATCGTTATGAACATAGAAAGATAGACTTAATAGGACCATGTTATCCGCGAAACTAAGTCCATCCTTATCCGCGGACAAAAAGGAGAACGCGACTTGTCCTTTGGTTGTTTCCTTGCAGTTATAAAGGGATATTGATGAATCAATGCTTTGACTACTAAAATCCAAGCAATCCGATGGGTAATATAACGAGCAAGAAAACGCGGATATTTTGTTTAGACCCGTGGCTTCTAGCTGCAGAGTCATATATCCGCCTTGGGTCGCATCATTGCAGCTTAAAGAGAGCTTCGATGAAGGCGCTTCATCGATTGCTAAAGGCGACAAGGCGAGAGCCAAGGCAGATAAGCCTGCAAGTACAGGAATCATAGATATTCCTTAAAGGACGTAATCGCTCCATTCGCGTATTGGAGGATCAATAACGCTTCATTCGCGGTTAAATGGCCATTGCCGTCTAAGTCGGCGCGTTCAAATTGTTCCGCGGTCAAATTCTCTAGATCATTGGCAGCACGGATCGTTAATAACGCGTCGTACAAATCAATGGTTCCGTTCCCGTCCACGTCCCCTTTTTCGTTCTCGCTGACTTTGCTTTGAACGATTACTTGGTGGGGCGAGACGTTGGAACCAGAATAGGTATGGTTAATGCCATCAAACGCATCGATGTAATACTCTAGGCCCTCGCTAGTAATCGAAGCAGCAGGGATCATCGCAGAATATTTGCTGTTACTTGCCTGCATCAACGTATCTTGGAAGGTATCCGCGCCTTTAACCCGATAATACAGGGTGACCGATTGGGCGCCAACATTATCGGTGACGGTCGCGGATACCATTAAGTTAAAGCCAAGATAAGCAACGCTGATGGGGGTGTGATAAACATCCGGAGCCATGGAGTCATAGGTGGTAACCACGGTTTTACCAGATGGCTTAGACTCGGACATGTCGGTTAAGACAACCGTGAAGTTGTAATAATAGGTAACACCCGGTTCGACTTCTTTATCCAAATATTCCGTTTCGTCGTAATTGAGAAGGTGTTTATTAACCTTGGTATATAGTCCGTCCTTGGCCGTGCTCTTATAAAGGTTATATCCAGCCACGGTAGGATAGTCATCTTGGAACCAGGTTAACTTAACCCCGTTAATATCGGAGCTGGCCTGCAGGTTCATGGACTGGGCGGACGTAACATCAATCTTAAATGACAAACGATAATCGCGAACGAGTTCCAGGGCGTGGTTGTCGTCCGCCCTACCGTTATAGATTAAGAACTGGTTAATTCCGCCTTCATATTTGGAATTAAAGGTATACGTCCCTTCCCAAATGGTCTTAGAGCCTTCTTTCCAGTTTCCTTCAACCGTGTAATCGGAATAGGGATAAACCGAACCAAAACACACCTTTAACGGAATGCTGGTATCCATGTTTCGTGACATGGTCACCACGCATTTGTAGGTGCTGGCACCCACGGAATCCTGACGAATGCCATCCGCATCCTCGAAATGTGCATCGAGGGCGATTGGATATGCGGTTGCGTAGTCAGGGTTATTTAGGCCTTGAGAGTAATCAATGACAGTGGACTCGCCATCGTCGTAATAGTCGTGAATGATGTTATCAATTTCCTCTTGAGTCATTCCCCAAAAAAGATTATTAAGTGCAATAAGAGATTTCAAATACGACTTACCATTATTGCCATTCGTGCACACCCGAGTACTAATTATAAAATTCCCATAATTACCCTTTGTCGTTTTAATAAAGATATTATTCGAAAAGAAATAATCCTCCAGTTGGGTTCCCCGCAAATACCACTCAAGGCGCACATGGGTTTCATATCCATATTCGCCCCTTATTTCAGAGTTTTTAAAAATACAATCGCTGCACGACTTCAAAAAATATAATTTTGCATCGCAATTTTCGAAGGCACAATTTTTAGCTTGCCAAACATATAAGTCACTGGAAAAATTAGAAAAGTGGCATCTAATAACGTCGATTGCGGCCACGTGAAAATTAAAGCTATATGCCTTATCCTCTTTATTGCAGAAAACAAATTGACAATCAATAAACGATGTTTGAGCGCATTGTTGATAAGAATCTTGCACCCAATTAAATAAACGGCAGTGCTCAAATTGTAAATTCACTCCTTTTATAATAACGGGATAATTCCAAAAACGTTCCGAAGGTTTAAAAACCACGTTTTCATCTTCCGTCCCTTTCGCAATCAGGGTTCCATTATTAACAATCTTCACACCATCGGTGTAAGTGTCTGCGTATTTATCGGTCGAGGATGCGTAGTATTGAATTGTAACTCCAGGCTCAATCGTTACTGTTATGCCTTCTTCAACAACGAGCGTCCTATTAAGCACGTAGCATTTGTCCTTTGTCAGGGTCGTATCTTTGTCAATGACCTTAGGCAAAAGAACGCCTTTTTGAACAACGATTTGCGCAACCTCATCTTCATTGGAATAGATAGTTTTATCCTTATCATCTAGCCCGTTTTTCCAACTGATTTTTACGTGAATATCGCACATATAATCATTCGGGCAATTATCAGCCACCTTAAATTGGAGAGGCGTCTCTACCCCAATAACTTTATTGGTTTCAGCATCTTTTACTTCACCGCAATCCTGCAAAGAATAGGTTCCGATATTTTTCATCGAAATCATTCCAATGGATGGGGTGATATATCGGTCTGCAGCGCCGGCTTCGTTTAGAGTGTCGATACGAACTTCAACATCTTTGGCAACGCCGCCTTTGTTCTTTAAAATAACACCTAAATTAATGGTTTCACCGGCATCGATTTTTCCATTGTTGTTGTCATCACCGATGTTATCAAAAGTGTAATAGTCATACAGAGAAATGAAGGGGCTTGGTTCTTTGGTTAAAACATTATAAATGTCCAATCCCAAAGGGATATTATGATTATAATGGATTATACGATTGCAACAACCGACCAAATACCCTCCACTGGAGCAAATTCGGGACATAACAGCTTTCGTTGGGAACACCTTCCGGTCGGGGTGCAAACTGCGTAGCAACGCCGCTGCGCCAGAAACAATCGGAGCAGCCATCGACGTACCACTCCACTTCGCATATCTACTATTTGGGATAGACGAATACACGTTTTCGCCAGGCGCATACACTTCATATTCGACTTTATTGTCTTTTTTTGCATCATAATTTGTAAATGAGCTTTCAACATGCGAAGCCGATTCGCTCATTACCCCAACAACAAACGGAAATGCCGCTGGATAAGTAGGCTCACCATCCAAATGGTGTATGTCTGGTTCATTTTGTAGACCACCATTCCCCGCCGCAGCCACAAGCACGCATCTTTCGTATGCCGTTTCTAATGCTTCTTGAACAACGTAAGAAACGCCGCTTCCGCCAAACGACATATTGATAACATCCGCGCCATGTTCATAAGCATAGGTAACAGCTTTAGCAATTGCCGAGTTGGTAAAATAGCCGCTTCCATTGCCTGCTTTAATTGCCATGACTTTGCAGTTATAGGCAATGCCCATGGATCCTTTATGGTTATTGGATGCAGCGATGATGCCCGCGACATGGGTGCCGTGTCCATGGTCATCCATGGGGTCGCCAGCATCCGCGCCTTCTGCCCCATCGAGGACATTCGCCCCATAGACGTCATCCACATATCCATCCCCGTCATCATCAATCCCGTTCCCCGGGATTTCGTTGGGGTTCGTCCACATGTTCGCGCGTAAATCTTCGTGATTATAATCGACACCTGTATCGATAACCGCGATCGTGACGGTGGGATCACCACCAGGAACGCCTTGTGCTTTCATGTATTCCCAGGCTTTAAAAACGTTCGCCGTTTCAAAATGTGACGATTGCTCAGCAAGTGGATTCGTTGCTACGTCTGCAAAACCAAGAGCACCGCCCTGCCCGATATAGTCGTAATCGACCATATCGAAATAAGGCTCTGCTCTTAATTGCTTTAAGACTTTATCAATACGAGCATCTTCTTTTAGACTGGCTTGATACCAGTCTCCCGAAGCATATAACCGGGTTAATTCCCTAATTCCCAACGAATTTAGGGTTCGATCACTCGGTAAGTTTTTATCGCCACTTATCTTAACTAATAGATGATCATCCGCCTTGGGGATGTTATCTAATTCCGCCTTGCTTAATCCTTCGTCGAAGGGAGCAGCAAGTTTCCCTTCTTCGTTGATTCCTGGTTGATTCTGTGAAGCAGGAACCTCGTTCCCACAGGAAATCAACGTCATTGATGTGCCGGCCATAAAGAGGAGGCGCAGCCATGTTTTTTTCATCATATGTTCACCCCTTTACCAAAGAACTTGATGATGGCTTTTGTTATCTCCCCTTCATAGCAAAAAGGGGACTTAAAAGCATTCCTTGGTTATTAACACTTTACCCCCGTTGGGGGATTTGTTCAATGTTGGATAACAACCACGACAGAAAATCAATATTTACAAGGAACAAGGATTAAATTTAGGCTAATACCCGTTTAGGTCAAAGTATTCATTCGGCAAAATTCGATTCTTTTTTAGTCGAGGAGGAAATGTAAAGCTGGGCGAACACCGTTATCATTACCGACTTTGCCACGAGGGATTTCGAGTTCCTTTGTACTACTAACGCGACCACTCGAGAACACATACCTCGTAACGGTGGAGCGGTAATATGGAGAGCGAAGCCACCATATACAGGGTTCGCCATCCGCGTCAACGCACACATCATTTCCAAACCCATATTCGTCATTTACTGCTTCCACGTAGCTTAAAAGAAAAACTTTGTCATTGGTATTTTCACAAGCACATGGGTTATCGTTGAATCCAGTGCTCGTTGACGAATTGTCAACCATGGTCGTTATGATTCGTGAATCGTCCAAAAAAGCCCGATTCAAAAACTCACCGTTAAGCCAAGAACGAATTTCGGAATATTTGTAGTTGTTCACGGAAAAGCCAGTTTCTGCGTCGGGGTACTGTTCGTTGTAGCGCCGACTCGCCAATACTTTTTCTGAAATGACAAAGGCGTCGTTGCCGTCCAAAGACAAGAGCCTCCAGCGAATCGGTTCCACCCTTCGCCAAATCGAGCTGTCTTCTTTTGCATATCTGTTAGTTCCATGATGATAATAACCATCCGAATTCGGCTTTAAACCATTCAAAGCGTCGATAATATCCTTGTCCGTTTCCCTGGTTTGGGGCCATTCTCCGTTTTGCAGTCGTGGAATCGTTCTAGTTACCGCCTTCGTTTTCACTGTAGAAGACAGATTACTCACGGATTCATCCCAGCCAGCAAACATCGTAACGTTTGCTTCGTCATAAGACCAAGGAAGCAGCTCACTCGGGCAATGAGCCCTAGTTCCTTGCTTGAAATAATCCCCATATATAAAAGAACCATTAGAGTTAAGAAAGTCGACACGATAACCAGTAAACGTGGTTGTATTATAAACGGCAGTAAACACAGTCGGAGCAGAGACGGCCGTTAGCGGTTTATTCCAATCATTAAAAGAATATTCCGTGACTGTCGTTCCAATGGCTGTTTTATCTCTTATTGGTTTCGCGCCACTATACGAAGGAATGCCTCCGTCAAAAACAAGTGAACTTTGGAGCACGGCGCCATCGTAATCGACAAAGTCGCATCGATAATAGGTCGTCTCCACAAATTGAGCGGTGAATATAGTCGCGACTTTAACGTTCTTCAACGATTTATCCCAGCCAGTAAATTCGGAACGAACAACCGTTCCGCGCCCATCGTCATTATCGGGTTTGGACGGCGTCATTCCCGTGTAGTTGACGCTACCGCCGACGCCGCAATAAGCATAGCCAAGAAGGGAGCCGTCGTAATTGTTGAAAGTGCACTTGACGGCATTTGGAGCGTCAAATGTTGCCGTGAAAATGGTGTCTTTCGTAATGTTGGTCAAAGGCTTGTCCCAGCCCGAGAAACGCCATTCGATTGTTTGATCACCGCTTACCTCAGGGGCTCTTTTTGGGGTTTCACCTCTATAAACGACATTTTCACCATGATTGACCTTAGAAGTTTGCAGAACCGTGCCATCGTAGTTAACGAAAGTGCAGTCATAGCGGAGCCATTCGAATTTCGCGGTGAATATCACAGGTTTTTGGATATTCGTCAGAGGTTTGTCCCAGCCGACGAAGGTCCATTTCACAACGTCCTCGCCGTCTTTTTCATCAGGCTTCGTCGGCGTCGGGCCGGCATAGACCACATCCGTCCCCTTTTCGAAATAGAACTCCCAAAGCTTGGTGCCGTCGTAATTGTTGAAAATGCAGGGGGCATACGTGACGGCGTCTTGACCTTTGTCGCCCTTGTCCCCTTTATCGCCTTTGTCACCTTTATCTCCTTTATCGCCCTTCTCGCCCCTGGCAGGGATGCCCGTGTCGGCGCCGTCCACATACCAGTGGCCGTTGTCACCGATCGTGATGTTTGGAGTGTGGCCGTCCTTCCCGGGGACGCCCTGAACCCCCTGGGATCCGTCTTCCCCGTTGGTGACAACAAATTGGCTCGTCGAGCCGTCGGAATACGTGATGGTGTAAGTGTCGGCTTTCCCTTCCGTTGCCGTTTTGGCTATCGAGACGACGGATACACCATCCTTGCCGTCTTTTCCGTCGCTTCCGCGTATGTTGCCCGTTTTGACCCAAACGGATTCTTTCATTTCGTACAAATCCCCCGTCGAGGTGTCGACGTAGAGATCGCCGTCGGAGCCAGCGCCATTGCTCGGTGCCCCTTCGCCCGTGCGAATCCTGGAGCCGTCCTTCCCGTCGGCCCCAGGATTGCCCTGGTCGCCTTTCGGACCTTGCTCGCCAGCATCGCCCTTCTCGCCTTGGATTCCTTGTTCGCCCTGTGGCCCAGCTGGACCCTGAAGAGAGCAGCTAGACGCGGCGGCTAAAGCCGTCAGCATTGCGCAACTAATGAAAAATCTTCTTTTTGCTTTATCCATATGTACCCCTTTATTTCGTGCATAAAAACTTTTCGCAACAAAATGCGAAAATAAATGAAATCAACTTAGATATAAAATATCCTTTGACATGAGACACCCCTTTCTCATTTATTTCTTCAAAAATATACCCTTTGCCAATCGGGACTGTCAATTTGGGGACGTTGAAGGATTCCTAAGTGTAGGCGACAGCAAAAAGGAAGTTCCGTGCTAAAAAACCAAAGCAATTAGCTGGCGCGAGCTGTATTCTTTTCCGTTTTTTCTTAAGCAAAAACCCCTCTTAGAAACACACTTCACTTTTTTCCCACAAGCAGACAGAACGATCCAAAGCGATTTGGTTTTCTTGTTTATCAGTAGAGCGTCCATTATTAAATTGTTTGTTCCAGGCTTTACCGTCCAACAAACAAGCTTCCACTTAGACATGGAATAATCGAAATTTCTTTTTCCTTTAGTCAACAAAGCCGTTTCAATCGGCTCATACTTGGTCGAACCCGTATACGCGAATGGTGAACACTCGCCCAAGAACAGCAATGCATCCATGGCCGCCGTCTCTTTATTTAAATAGATTTCGAAGTTTTTATCGATGAAGTCATTAAACACCAAATCATCGCCGATTTCGGTGTTTTTTAGCGGAACCTTTTTCTGGGTATCCGACATTTTAGCCTCATAATTAACATTGAGGCCATACTCAAATTGCTTCTTTTCTATCGAATTTATTACGACATCTATAATCTCATCAACATTTGATAAGTCAAAATAATACAGTTCATAGGTCTTAGCCTCCGGATTGCGTCGGATCCTGAACTCAAGTTTACCGGCATCCCGTGCACTATTGGAAACCCAAAACCAACTCCATTCATCCCCATAACGACTTGCGATAATTTCTTTAGGCAATGCAAATGCGTAAAATTTTCGTTCGCTTTTATGAATGATACTTGGACAAAAGGATTTTACGAATTTTATAAGTTTTAGCAGGGCTAATTTTTTCGAATTTGGCAATCTTTCTATGAATGTTGGTTCCGCCTCTAAAAAGTACTTATTTGTGGTTGAATAGCACACTTTCCCGCCCAACGAACGTTTTGAAAGATACCCCTCGTCAACCAATTCGCCAGCGTATTTAAGAACAACGAAAAGATTAGCTTTTGGCAATATGCCACGTAAAGAAGGATTCTTTTGATAAAAAGCTACGTCACCAACCTCATCCGTTCCGCGAAGATAAGATGTTAGTGTAGAGGCAAACGGCAGCAGCGCTTCATTGCCATAGTTTTCTATCGCCTTGACCAAGCGATAGATCAAAACGTGCGTTCCGCTTATCTCCGCCATTATTAGTCTTCCTCGTCGTCTCCTTCGAAATCATTGCATAACCGGCACGCGAAGTCGCACAAATCGGAATAGGACTTAACGGAAGAAAGCATCTCGTCTAGCTTCAAAAGACCGGCATAGGCATATTGGAGGAAAAGTTTCATGGCATATTCTGCCTCGCCATCCTGAACATCGGTGAACGCTCTTTTGACCCTTTGGTCTTTATCGAGATTTAGATCAGGGTCAACGAGAATCATAAGGCGATATAAATAGAGAAAATCGGTGTAACGATTTTTCCATGCACTAGCGAGAATATTCATCTTTTTCGACTTATCGAGTTTTTCTTCTTCTCTAATTTTGATGCGTTTTTGAAGCGCTAGCGCAGCAGCCGCATATAAGCAATCGATGCCAGCGTTGAAAATTTTAACGGCTTGGGGTTTGTCCTCCCCATTTCCTAATTTCCAATCAACTGAATCTGGACTTTTTTCACCACCATGATCGGCACTATATTTTTTTATGATATCGCAATATTTACCATATATTTGGTAATCATCATTAAAAAATCTCATTGCTCATCCTCCACAAAATGAGAGTTTGTATTGGTTGAATTTGTTAAAAGGGAATACGACTTATCCAAATACGGTTTCAAGGCATCGGCGGCCAAGGCGTAATCCTTATCAAGCAAGGTAATGATCAACTGGCTGCAATGTCGCGGAAGAACCTCGCAGGCACGCATAATATTCTCACTATCGAGGCTCGAGAACGGGGCGTCCATAACCAGCGGATACTCGTCGGGCATATCCAATTCACCATCGCCACCACCAATCGTGTCCTTATTCTGAGCGAGATAAATCAAGCCACCAACAAACGCTAGATTTTTAATAGTTAGTTGCCCGGTTGACAAACGAATCTTTTTTCCGGATTGAAAGGGGGTAATGCTATAATTCGCTGGATCAAGCTCAAGTTCGGTAGCATCACTGCCAACAATTTCGCAATAGATACGATTAACTTCCCGTTGCAAGGCACCAGAAATACCATCCTTCTTTTTATCCAGGCGATCTTTGGCAGTAGCGTAAACAGTCTCAATATAATTCAAATATCGTTTCAATTCATCGTTTTTCGCGCTTGCTTTAGCAAGTTTTTCTTTTCTTTCTTGATAAATTTTTATCTGCCTTTCCCATTCGGGAATCGTGTTCTTCACCGAGGCATCCACGGCGGCTTCCGATTGGAGAGCTTGTTGTAGAAAATCGTTCGCCTGCCGCCTCCAAACGCCAACATCGCCATCAAAACCAGACAAAGTGTCTTCATACGTTTTGATATTTGATTCAGCCCTTTCGATCGCCCCAATTACAGCTTTTAATTGTGAGGCGGCATCTCTCATGGATTCTGTCGCCGATTTTGCGGCATCAATTTTCGATTCGAACGTTTGTTTTAGAGAATCGAGCATCCCGCTATAGTCTCGCGGAAACAAATATTCCTTGGCCTCAACGAGGTGCTTGTAGTGATCATCCCCTTCATGAATATGGGTTCCGCAAATGCAAACCCCTCTTTTCAAAATTTCATCAACAGAGTCTCCGGTCTGATAACGGTATGCCCGCTGTGTAACCTTCAAGTTAGCGTACTTTTCACCCAATCCTGCATCGCGATAAGCCATAGCTATTAGCACGCCACCTAAACCAGGGCGTTTTCCCGCATTCGAATCACACGAAGCACAAAGGGCGCCAAAAAGCCTCTCGCGAGACTCTCTTAAGTCTTTTAGATTTTTCCTTTCGGCAACAAGTGCATTTTGCAATTGCTCAGCCTCTGCGCTCGCTTCTATTCTTGCTTCCAACTCTTCAAAAAGAGATCTGTTTTTCCTGGCGTCTTCCTCACGTTGAAGATTGTTTGCTTTTTCAACCTCTAATTTGCTTTTAAATTCATCGACCCTGGCTTGGAGCTCCGCCATTTCGGCAGGGTCATCCGATTGAAGATCTTGTTCAAACCTGTCCCATAACTTCCCCCTAGCGTCCGGCGCAAAATATTGGACAAGCTTTTCGCGGACATCAAGGCCCATAATGTTCCTAACCGCATCTTTTAGATTTTTGGTCCCTGAGACGTCGTCAATTTTGTTGTTTTCCCCATCATAGAAGAAATAGTTCTTAAGATTTCTCGGGAGAATACTTTCAATTTCACGGTCGATTTCGCTATTGGCAATCGGTTGGGTATTTCCATCCCCATCCATTTTAACAATATATCTCGTTGGGTCTCTCAATACAGGTGAGAAATGTTGTTCGTGATCCCCTTTTGTATAAATATAGTCTTGCTTAGTTGTGATGGTGTAGTCAAACCCATTATGTTCGAGTTCGATGGTCACTGAAACGCTTACAGTCTGGTTAATTGAGATTGAACCATTTTCCAAGTCGCGATTGACCAATATGGGGTCCTCTTTATAAACGCTAGAGTCGCCATAAAGACACCAGATTAGTGCCTTAACCAGCGTGGTTTTCCCAATGTGGTTTTCGCCATGAATGATTGTTACTTTTTTTCCAGGCAAATGAGTGAATTCAATTTTTTGATCAACATATTGCCTAAAATTTTTTAGGGCAATCGAATTAATTTTCATCGTCGACTACCTCCCGAACCATTTTTTCCAATGCGTTCAAAATTTCGGATTGGGTTTGATTTGCTCCAGTTCCTTTTCTAACAATTCTGATGGCCTCTTGATATATTTGAGCCACCTTTTCTTCATCAACGGCACTATTCATCGTCGTCCTCCGAATATTCAAATTTATCCAAATCATAAGCAGAAATAATCTGTTGTTTAATCTGGTTGCTATCAGCAGAATTATCCGCCAACCGACTAAATTCCTCAACTCTTGTTAATTCTCTTTGAACTAATTTGGATTCGATGCTCTTTTGTTCTTTTGAAAGAAAACGCATATCTTCAAGCGGACGCGAAATCGTCACAAAGTCAAATATCTCAGCAAACGGCTTTTCTCTTGGATCGAATAAGCGCAACACCCTGCCCCGTCTCTGTACGTATTCCTTTGGGTTTGTGCTGCTCGCCAAAATAAACGCCCTTTGAATACACGGGATATTCACACCTTCGTCCAAACATTTTATTGCGACCAATGCGTTGATTATCTTCTTTTCAAAATGTTCTTTTATTGTTTCTCTTTGCTTAATGTCTTCTTGAGCAGTAAAACGCTCCACGGTCATTCCAAGTTTATCGTGAAGTTCGGACAGCACGGTCTTAAGCTGAGTTTCTTCCAACCCATCGCTTTTGTCGGAATAATTTACAGCTCCGCAATAAACCAAATTATAGTATTGGCTAGCGAATGGCTTAATTACTTCCAGCAGCTTTTCAACTTTCATTTTGCACCCGGCAATAATAAGAGCTCTTTTTAGAAGCAGCCTTTTTAAGCGATCGTCTTCAGGGTCTTCAAAAATTGATAATTTGGATATTCTCTTCGATAAATCGATATACTTCTCCAACTCATCTTCGTCGAACCAAACCAAAATCGGATAATAACGGTAATGAGAAAGGTGATGCTCGTCGATTGCTCTTCGCAAATCGTAATGAATGCAGCATTTGCCGAAAAAATTATAAAGTTTTTCCGTTCCAACGCTATCGTGGTGGCGATCCATTGTGGCCGATAGGCCGATACGATATCTGAAGTCAATATTAAGAATTTTACTCGTCTTCCCGGCACCAAGATTATGGGCTTCGTCGGCAACGAATATGACCCTCTTCCTAACTTTTTCCCGTTGTAGGGCTTCAATGACAAAATCATGCATCAGGCTTGCGGTCGTAATAATCACGCATTCGAACTTTGATTCTCTTAGCTCAACCGAAGTGGCTTTCCGTTCAAAACTACTTTTCCATTTTTTAGAATCGCCAAATGCCAAAAGAGGTTCGATTCCAAATTTACGACAATCGTCTTCCCATTGAACAGCCAAATGTGTATAGGGGACAACAATAAGACAAAAGAATGATTTTGTTTTGACGCACGGATCGTTAACGAGCGTAGCTATCCCGCCCAATGCGGTATAGGTTTTTCCCGTACCGGTAGCCATATCAAAATATCCTCGGTAGCCATTCGACTTAAGGTTACTAATGGCGTCTTGTTGGTAATCATGGAAGTGAATAGCCCCGCACGATGGCAACGCATTAATTTTAGAGAAGAGTTCATTCTCCTTGTGTTTTTGAATGTAATCTCTATCCAATTCAATCAGTTTTTCTTTAGGGAGATAATCTCTGTAGACAAAGAGCTTCTCTTTCACTGCCTCGGGGAAGTGGTATGTATGGACGAAATTCATTTTCCCATTCCATATTTGGTTAAAATACATTCTTTTTTGAACGGCTCTATTAAAAGGATCATCTCCTTTCCATGAACAATAGACATCAAAATTCTCCAGGTTATACATGAGGCCAGATGGTGTCTCATTTCCGGAACCGGAAAAGGCAACCATATTACCAGGCAAATCATAAAACACACCAATTTTTTGATGTTGCATCGCCGTGGAACAATCGTTTTTTATGACGGCTACACGAATATCCAAAATATTATTTGCAATGAGATAAGTAAGCAAAGAAAGATAACCTTTTTCGAATTCGTCCGAAGGGTCTTGAAACCTATCCATGAAATTCCGTTCCAGAACATCGCGTTCATCGTATCCCTGTTTAATGGCTTCCTCTTCTTGCTGCGACAATCGCGTTGAAATAATAAGTCGCATCCTCCCCCCATTAGTGATAAGCGGAGACAATCCTGGCGCGAGCATCTGGAAAGCGATGCCAGAGAAAAAACCTGTCATTCTGTCGTAAGAAACCGATTCTTGAAGACACGGAATATAGAAATCGTTTATTACGTCATCCTCGTTCGTATGGTACTCAATTTTCAAATTCAATTTGTCTAGAGCCATTAGACTATCCCCTTCAATATTTCAACCAATGAATCAATTTCTTCTTTTGTTGTAAATGCACCAACGCTAAGTCTTACGGTCCCTTCATATGGCAGTGAACCAATAAATGCATGGATTAATGGTGCACAATGATAGCCTGTTCTCACAGCAATTCCCTTCGAATTGAGAAGCGCACCTACTTCTGACGATGTGTATCCATCGACGCCAATGGAAACGATTCCGTGCGGTTCAATTTTTTGGGGATAAAAAATTTTTACTCTAGGGATGCCGCGCAATTGCGAAATTAGATAATTTGACAGCATTACCTCGTGCGAAGATACGTCGGTTTTTTTAAGCCATTCAACGCTCTTAACAAGCGCTCCAATTGCAATAACGTTTGGACTACCCGCTTCGTATTTTTGAGGAAGCGACTCAGGCATTTCAGGATTAAGCGAGTCGGATCCAGTTCCACCACAAATAGCGGAAAGAAGATGCCTATCATGCAAAATAGCAAAACCACCAGCCCCAAAAATACCATATAACGATTTATGGCCTGCAAATATTAAATAGTCGCAATGCGCCAAATTCGGCAGGGGGAATACGCCTAAACTCTGAGCGGCGTCCAACACGTTAATCGAGCCATACTTAGAAGATTCGTCGAAAATAACGGATACAGGTAGTTCAAATCCAGTAACATTGGATATATGGGAAGCAAATACTGCGCTCGGGTTGTTGAAAGCAAATTGTCGGCGCATTTCTTCAATGTCTAACGACCAATTGTCCTTTTTAAAAGGGAGAATTTCTACTTTTACACCATTCTCCTCAAGACGATGGAGAGGCCTCACGATTGCATTATGTTCAAACGGGGAAATATAAACCGTATCCCCTTCGACAAGATCAAGACCAAGGATAATTTTGTTTAATGCATCCGTCGCGGAGGAGGTAAACACAATATGATCTGCAGTAGCCCCCGGTATTAGTGACGCAATATTCAAGC
The DNA here is from genome assembly GCA_900539595.1 of uncultured Mollicutes bacterium. Taxonomy (GTDB): domain Bacteria; phylum Bacillota_I; class Bacilli_A; order RFN20; family CAG-826; genus Alloenteromonas. Next base: position 25,417 of record UQCQ01000015.1, read on the forward strand.
GAGCTGCATCAATAATCTCCGTTGCTTTAGAGCTTTCATCCGACTCACCTCGCCCCGCATTAAATGCGCACGTTCTCAAAAGTTCATCCGAATAATCATAAACGACTTGCGGCTTTGGAAAAGTTGTAGCAGCATTGTCCAGATAAATCATTGCCTTTCCCCTCTATTGCTCAGGATTCTAGTCAAAACCGTGGTTACATCTTCTTCTGTAACCGAAGCCCCAAACTGTTTTATGGCATCGCGAATTCTGCTTTCGAGCAAATGAGCCAATGGCGAAGAATATTCTAAGTTCCCCTGACTTTGAATCATTTCTCCCACTCTTTTTAATTCTTCTCTCCGATCATCGGCGTAGGAGGACTCAACATAATCCTTCCACCCAACCAATCGAGTAATAAACAGTTTTTTGCTTCCTCTGTCCCAAGACTCAAACGACTGGCCAAGAAGTGCCCCAGAAGCCTCATTAATAAAGGTCGCGTCATCGTGTGATGACGATTTGGTAATCAATTCCGCAAAATCAATGTATTGCGAATTTCCAATAAGATCACCCATCTTATAATCTTTGGATTTAAGGTAATTTTTGAACCCAGAAAGTAAGCTACCATGGGGGAAACCAAGCATCACTGATAAGCCACAAAATTCTTTTTCAAGAATAGTAGATTCTTTTTTCTGGAGCGACTCGACAACAGTTCCTATGTTGCGAACCGTTTCTTTGAGGGTTTTCCCGCCAAAAGTTTTAGGGAGAAAATCGAAAAGGAAATCGGTGGGGTTGATATCATATTTGGACAATTCTTTAAGGAGAGTTTCTTCTTCGTGAGAAAAACTATTCGGGTATTCTTCAACTGTGCCCGTCCTAACAACCTGAGGAAGGTTGCCATACCAAGTCTTGCATAGCGCTAAAGCAAGTTGTGCATTCCCAACCTTTTTTGCGCCATTAGAGAAAAGTTCTATAAGTAACGCTAAATACTCCCCACGCTGCCTTGCTCCTGCGCGAATTGCCAGACGATAGTTTTCGCCAACATCTTGGCAAGCTTTATCAAGGTTTTGTGCGTTCAGTTCAATTTCTCTTTGGCGAAAATATAAAATGACAGAGGAGTCAGCTATACGATTGAATTCCGAAAGCCCTATAGCATAAAACAGGGGAACAACACCGGCACGAATCCCATAGGGTTCTTTCGTTAAATCGTCAGTAATGTCTTTAATCAAGACACGATCAGAGCCATCTCCAAGACGTGCCTTGATAACTTCAACAACCGGGCGGATGAACGTGTTCGGATTGTCAATGCAGTCTACGAACACACGCCAAATCGTGTTTTGTGCGCTGGTCTCAGAATATGCGTTTTTCCATTTATTTTGATCCGCGCCATGTTCCAAAAGGAAATCCACCACATCGTTCCTAGCCTTCCGATACTGTGCAGTAATTATGTTCCGATTCAGCATCTCGTTATTAACATAGGGACTTTGCGGATAAAGGGATTCAAAAACTTTATTGATAAAAACCGCTGGTTTCGTTTCCAATATTTTGCAATGAAGGTACACGGCCTCAGAGCCGTCGTAAGCATCAGAAATGAGATTCTTAATTTCCTCTTTACATTCATTCAATACAAATGGCACCGCATCCTCAATAACCCGTTGGTTTGATGCATCAATCATTTTTTTATAAGCCGCATAGTATTTGAGCAATTTATAAAGGCTCTCATGGCTGTGGGGTCGAGGCAGTTGAACAATTACCTTTTCGTCACCAATCTCTTTGAGTTTGTTGGCAACCCTTTCTGAATCGATATTATCTCCTTCAATACGCAAAACCAGAGCATCGTATGGCAGTTTTCCAAGTTGCTTAAAACTAGGAAGCGTTAGGAATGTTTCGTAATCGACGTACCAATATTTTGCAAATCTCACAATGCGGTGAATTGCATTATAAGCATTTGGTGTCAAATATTGGTCGGACTCTAAATCATTAAGGTAATCAAGGGGTTTGATCTTCCTAAGCTCCTTGCTAAGCATGGCTTCTGCTTTATCGTTAATTTCCTTGCTGCCCACAAACGAAAAATCAATCGTTTCGTCTCGTAGCCCAACGCGTAGAACGCCGTTTTGCTCCATTTCTCTGACTAATCCACGTACTTTGGCCTCATCAATACCTGTTGCGCATGCAATTGTTCTATATGTGGGCCTTAAAGCTCGATAATCGTCAAGGATTTTAATAACAGCCAAAGACTTAACAATCGCCAATTTGTTCTCGTCCTTTTCTTTAGAAGCGATCGAATCAACAAGATAGCAAACATCACGAATACGTTGATCTTGTTCATTCGTAAAAAGATCCGAAAAATAATCGTAAACAGCCTGTGTTGCAATAAGATTCTTGTCGTCTCCCATAAGGTAACGTCGCATTCCCGTCGAATCATTCCCGGAGAGGAACGTGAAGAGAGTTCTTTCATTTTGAGCGACTAATTCGCTAACGCGAACAAGACAATAGGCAGCCAACGGATTTAAGGGGTAGCAGCCATAGGCAAACTGCATAAAATCGTCAGTAGAATCGAGCAGTTTCAATGAGTCAACGCCGTCGAAAAGCCATTGATTGTCAGAAACATATTGGTGGAAAAAGTCACTGAACCCAGCATTTTTGACAATTACATTAGAGATCAGTTCCATGTTTTCTCTCATCCCTCGATGGAATCGAAGCGTCACAAAACGGCCGGCGACCGTTTTCAAGAGATCATTGATTTTGGAGTTCTTTTCCGAATATTGGCTAATTGGTTTATGCGCAATGCAGCAAAGGTACAACGAGTAATGGTTGTCACTTCGACAGGCCTTCTCTGCAAAATCCTGGATAAACTTCAAATCATCGCCCAAACGTTTAGATTTCGATTCAAGAAATTTACTAAATTCGTCAAAAACAACAATAAGACCCAAATACCCTTTTTTCTTAACTTCGGCGCTGACTTCCGCAAATAATCTAGGAACATCTTCATTGACTAAAGGATTGAAGCGCTGCCCAATTGTCACGCAATCATACAAACGTACAAAATCAGCGTATGCAGTTGGCGAATAGTTCGATAGTCCTTTGTCGAGCGTTGCTAAATCGCACGTTTTTGAACAAGCGGAAAGGCGCCCTTGTGCGGTTGTAGGATCTTTTTGCCACGCTGATAGAATTTTGCGGCACTCATCATAAGATGATTCAGGCACCAAATTATCAAGTCCAGCCGCGCTCAAACCATTTCTCAAAGCAACCATGAAAGACTGTTTAAGATTGTCGTAATCAGAATTAACAACAATGGGAATAAAACGTTTTTTGGCCGCTGTAAATTTTCTAAGTTTTTCTGCCAATCGTTGGTTTACTGCGCTGACCCTATGTATGAACAAATCCAGCGCTTCTTTATCAGCAATGCCACACGCAACCTGAAGTAAAGCCAGGGTTAAGAACGATTTCCCTTTCCCATAGGGACCAACAAGAAAAGACGATTGATTCTTGTTAGATGTAAACGCGTCAATGTAAGATTCAAAAACGTCACAAACATCAGACGTAGGAACATACTCAAGCAATTTTTGGCCGTTTGTTAGGTCAAAATCAATATTAACGGATGATTGAAACCCTTCCGCTATATGGATGTGGTCAATAATATTCATTTGGCATCTCCGTATTCATTTTGAAAAAGGTCTTTTAGAAGGTCCGTACTCCTGTTTTGTGGCAAATAAATCGTGTTAAGACCAGCCGTTTTTGCGATGGACAAAAACCCTTGGTTAGCCAACGATGCAATTACCGACATAAGCGTGCTTCTATCCAAATTAAACGCCTTGCACGGGCCAGAACGCGACGCCACCAAATCTTCAAAAGCAACGGAATCCCCTTTCCCTGCGAGATTAAGAATTTGGTAATAAATCACCGACGGGATGATTGCTTCGGTTGGAATGGCCGTCTTGCGATACTGACCTTTCCCGGTGGATTTGAGTAGTTTCAGTCTAGACAAAGGCGAATCCATATTGTCTTCCGGATCCAAACGTTCGGATGATAAATATGTTCTAATAAGTACGCTGAAATCATCGCTGACATATTGTGGATTTGCTTTTGCGTCAAAGTTTCGTATGTAATCTTCGCAAAAAGAGTCTTTTGTGAACGCTTCGTTAGGGCCCATTTCATTGAAAAGATAATAAAAGAGAGGCGCCTCGCATTTATTCTCGATTAGATTTAGATGAATAATATGCCATGGGAGCATGGATTCGAGATATCGATCATTTTTTACAATCAATTGCCCCAATTCAGACAATTTCGCGTTCTTTTTCTTGTCTTGCTTTGTAATGCCAGCAGAATCGAGCCAATATTTAAGAGAAGAAACCATGTTGGTACCAATGCCCAAGCGAATGACGCCATCTCTTTTTGAAAAAACATTTTCATCAGGAGTTTTTTGCATTTCAATTAACGCTTTTTGGATCCAGCCATCACGAAGAACAAACGATTGACTTTTTTTATAATTAATTTGTCCCATTTTTAATCCTCAACACTTTCTTCATATAGCACCCGCTATCAAAATGAGCGATGCATTCATGACAATGTCTGCATTTTTCAGCGTTTATTTCATAGCGAACATTGTCGAGCGACGCGTCCCCCGCGGATATTGTTTTAACTACTATCGCGCCAAAAGGACAAACCGATTGGCATGCACCACAAGCGATACAGGTTTGGAATTTTGTAATTTGATCCGTTATAAGTAGTTCGGCATTTTTTTGAACTTTAAGTTTACCTTTGTTTGCCAGAACCGCCACTCTCAACATCTTTGTTCCCTTCGGTCCACGAAGTTGCAACAATGGCTGTTTTGTTGAGGGGTCTAAAACATACACTTCCCCAAGCGCTTGGTTGCCCATATCAAAATCAAGAACACCAAACGGCGTAAATAAAGTGTAAAGAAAATCGTCAATCGGCCTTCTTAATGTGAAATTGATAGCTTTCTCGTCGAATGCACATGGTTTGAATGAAACTACAGTGTTTTGTCCCATTTCCAACCCGTTTCCGCCTTGCCTTGCTTTCCAATTGCCAGAATCAATGTATTCCTTCCAATCGGGCTTCCCAACCGACTTAGCAAATTCATAAAGGGTGTTTTGAAATTTTTCGAACTCGAGTGGCATATAGATAGACGAAAGAAAAGAAGACCAATCGCTATTATTCGGACAGCACCAGCATCCCACTCTTGAAAAACCAAGGCGGTAAGCATCATTGAAATCAACATTGTTCGCGATTAAATAGAGCCAGTTATCAAACGCAGTCCAATCAATAATTGGGGATGCAACACTTTGTTTTTTAATTTTTGATTGATCCGTGTCGCGCTCATAGTTCGAACGGGACTTCGATTCAAGCCTACGCAACCCAAAGAACGTGAGAACCCTGGGCAATCCTCCAAACACCCCTTCGATCGTCTTAGTAATAGCCCCCGTTTTAAACACGGTACAGCACCACCTCATAACGCGAGAAGGCGGACCGATTTTCTTGCAGAGATCATTGAAATCTTGGTCTTCATTTTTAGCCACAAGAATTGGGGTGCGGGGGTAACGTTTTCGGAACCGTTCTACATAAGTATGTGTTGAGGGGTATTCCAATGTGGTATCGCCATAAACATGTACAATGGATTCAGTGCCGAGTGCCCTCATTACCAAATGGCTAGTAACAGTTGAATCTTTCCCACCACTAAAACTGACAAACATTTCACCAATTCCAAAATTTTCGGAACGATTTCTGATATAAGAAATAGCCTCATCGGTTATAGACGCCAAACGAGCTTTGTTTGCAGCAACAAAAGTTTTGATGGCATCTGACTGAAAATAGTTCTCAACATATGGTTTGTTCAATTCGCCGTATTTCTCAAGAAGTTCACGAACTTTTGATGGATTATTTTTTCGCAAGTCGGCGAACGAAAGATGCAGTTTCTTGCCATCGACCAAATAAAGACTTCCAGTTGATGCCCATATCGCTTTTCCGGCAAATTTCATCGGAGTGCCTAGCAAAACCTCGATTAGCAAACGCTCTTCGGGAAAAACTGGTCTCAGATCGCTTCCAACTTTTTTTAGTTTTTTTCCACAAATCGGACACACATCGTCGAAACACGGCGTATTGCAATCATTGCAATAGAAAATAGAAACCTCTTTTACCGAGGCTCTTTTATGACATACGGGGCATTCGCTTGTTTCACAAATCAAGTCGTTGCAATCGTGACAGACATACTCAATCATACTTGTTTGGGTCTCAACGTGGAAATTATAGCAAACCACCCAAACAAGTTGAATCAAATCACGCCGTCTGCGTAAAAACCTCGCCATTTCCCATGGAAATTACAGTAACCTTAACTTTATAAACCTGCTAATTAATATATTTTCTTAAACAAAAAATCCTTTTTTATCGAATATTCAAAATAGCTAGTATGGCTATATTTTGCCGATGAGTGTGATTCTTTGGCATAAATTTATGTGCTGTTTACTCCCCCACTTCTTTCCTTTGGAAATCCGCAATCTCCGGATAGGACTTGCCGCTACGGAACTCCTCCACAAACGCTTTGGGGGTTACCCCCATCTTATTACGGAAGCAAAACACAAAGTGAGACGGGCTAGAAAACCCACACATGGAGGATATCTCTTTGACGGAATGATTCGTGTTCTTTAGTAAATCTACGGAATATCGAATCTTCTCGTTCATGAAATAGTCTTTGATAGGCATGCCATATCTTGCCTTAAATGCCCGTCTAAAATAATCGTAGCTAAACCCAAAATTCTGGGCGATCAATTCCATGGATATATTCTTCATGCAGTTGAGTTTGATGAAGGATTCTACATAAGCGAAGGGATCGGATTTCTCGTTTTTGATCGAAGTGAATCCCCGTTGAAGGGACAAGATGATTTTTTCCGTTAATAGATTCAGCATCCTCCCATAATAGGGGGATTGGCTCTCCATTTCCTTTTGAATCAGCTCCATGTCTTTTAGGATATCGAACCGACTTTCTTCGTAGACCCCTGATAATAAGGGTTGGTCCAGATTCTTTGCTACGAACCCAATGTAAATCAAATCGACGGGCCCTAGTCCTTCTTCCCCATGCAATACATTGGGTTCGATCAAAGAAAAGGTCCCCGAATGAAAAGAATAATCCTTACCCCCGATTCGAGAGATGCCATTCCCTTTTCGATACACGACGATTTCATAACAGGGGTGAAGGTGATTCTGGACGGAATAGGAGGATTTATGGTCATGGGAGACCACGAATTTCAAATCGGTTTCGTACATGGGATTATTTTAGAGGATATCCTCATGTCATAAAATGGGTAAATTCGATTAAAACTATGAAATGTAAGCCCTTTTGATATCACATTTCGGACTTCGCAGTTCCTTTTGTATGAAAAAGTGACCCTTTTGGGGAGGGAACCCTTCCCCTAGAGCGAGGGGTTTTTATAATGCAGATAGGGAAAACGAGAGGATGAGCCGTTTTAGGCCTTCTATTCTAGCTTTCCAGGCGTCTCTCCCTTCTTGGCCATTCTTAAGAAAGAAGCGGGGATCAAAGAAAAAAAGGGATGGTTTACCCCTATTTTCCTTTCACGCCTACTTCCGTATCAATCGATAAACATTTATAAAAAGGAAGGAAATATGAAAAAGACATTCTTGCTTGGATTAAGCGCCGCCTTGTTAACCGGTTCAATCGTTATGATGGGCCAAAACGTAAAAGGGGTTAACGCGGCGGATTCCTCTTCTACGATCCAAATGGGCGACATGATCATTTGGACCGCTATGAAAGAAGGCAAAGCCTTCACGGATTTTGATAACGTGGACTTGCAAGTTCTGCATGGCAACTTAGAGACCAATACGATTAACGAATTCTCCACGTATAAGAAAGAAGATGGCTGGGCCGGTTCTTTGGGTGCGGATAGCGATGCCGCCCACTGCGTCAATTGGAAGTTATATACCTCCAAAAACGATGGCATCATCGCTAAACTCACCGCGAAAAAGCCCCTCAAAGTCACGATGGCCAAAGAAAATAAAAACGGCGTATCCGAATGGATTGATGGAGCGAAGTTTGGGGTTTATAAAGGTGGAACCGACGGTACTTTAAATCCCGTGAAAGCTTCTACGGTCATCACGGGAAGCGAAACCGCGGCAGACTTTGCCGTTTCTAGCGATCTAGCCGTTGGGGAAAGCTATTATTTTGAATTCCGTTTTCAATGGGACGATACCCGCAACATGGATCCGCTTCCTAGTTTCAACGTGGAAGCCATTGAAACCCCAGACCCTGTGGAACCCCCGGCACCGGTAGTTCCTACTCCTAGCGATTTAAGCGGAGAAAAAACCGTTACCCTCCCCACGATTGCTAAAGAAGAAGCCTTATTAGAAGGCGAACCCTTAACGTTAGATGGATATACCCTCCAAGCCTTGCAGGGAACCTTTCATACGGGGTTTACCAAATACGGGAATTATCAACTCGCCGAAGATAACGAAACAGGATTACTATCCGCGTCCGGAACCTTTGATGGGCGCGATACCGCGGCGGTTACCAGTTGGAGAATCAAAACCACGGATACCTCTTTCCCCGCGTTTGTGATCGAAGCCACCCGCGATATCCGTTTATCCATCACCCACGAAGCCACGTTAGAAAATTCCTGGATTGATGAAGCGGGCCAATTCTTTGGGCTTTATTTCCAAAAGGGGGCAGACACCTATTCGTTATGGGAACGTTCTGTCACCGAAAAAGTGAATCCCGCGAATGCTTTTGGCGGGGAAGTGATGCTAAAAGCAGGCGACAAGGCCATCTGGTTATTTGGCAGCAACCAAGGCTATGAACGCAACATCGCCATCCAGCCCCAATTCAGTTCCGATGGCATCTTTGATCAAGCCGCTTATGACGCCCAAAGCAAAATCACGACGGAATCCACGAACATGTGGGATGCGTTAACGAAGACGATCAATAATTCCTATAACGATGCCGAATATCATCTCTTCGATTATGGGTTCTATTATGGCTCCGTCACGAAGATGAAAAAATTCACTTCTCACGAAGGGGATGGAACCGGAACCGAGGCCGATGCGTTATGGTCGGGACCCGCCAAGCAAAGCGCGGGATTCCAAAGATGGCAATTCCAGTGCAGTTCCACCGACGACGCGATCATGAAGATCACCGCCAAGGAAAACGCCAAATTCGATTTCACCCATACCGCGATTTGGGCTGACGCCTGGTGCGCGGTCAACAGCGCTCTTCGCTTCTATGCTCTTGCTGAAGATGGCACCTTGTTCTTAACCGACACCAAAGTCATTCAAACAGGAACCGAGGCTAATGCCTATGCCTATTCCATCAGCTTAAGAAAAGGCGAAGCATTGCTCATTGATTACACGACGTTAGATGGCAACTATTACAGCTTGAATTATGCACCGAGCTTAAGCGTGGATACGGAAGCCTTCTCGGAAGAAAATGCGGTGGATTTTGAATCCGCCCGTGCTTTGGCCGCGGCTAAATCGAACGCGGTGACTGCGTTAGAAGACAAGGCTAATGAACTCGGAGAAGGCAATTACACGACCCGTAACTGGGGTGATATCCAAGCCATCAAAGAAGAGGCGATCAAAGCCATTGATGCCTGCGCGACGATTGATGAAGTCAACGCCGTGAAAAACAAAGCGATCACCGATATG
>UQCQ01000016.1 GCA_900539595.1 uncultured Mollicutes bacterium
GTCGAGGTTGTTGCCCGTGATAGAGCCGAAGCCCAAGTCGAATTGGCCAACGAGAAGGTGTTTGTTATAAACGTCATCCCATTTCGCAACGGCGTGATGATTGACTGCCAAACGGACTTTATATCCAAGAGCAGTAGCGGCAGCGTCGAAGGAAGATTTGATGTAGCCACCGATCAATTTGCCTTGGCCTTCAATCTGGTTGGGATACATCCACCAAACATCGATGCCGATTTCTTCCGTGGAATCCGTGATTTCTCCGCTGGTCCTAAGCTCTTTGATTGCCTCTTCGAAGCAAGCTTGAGAAAGGGCTTTGTCGTAACCGAAGGTTTCGATGGTGTCGCCCCAGAAGTCTTGCAAGGCTTCTTCGTGAGCCGCGGTCGAGTTGTAGGAGACGCCGTTTTCAGGATCGCAGATGTAGTTATCCGGGAAGAAGTTAATGGAAGGAGTGCCGCCTTGGTTTTTCGCATAGGTCGCACGGTCAATGGAATAGAAGAGGCCGCGGAGGAAGCTGTCATTGGACATCCAGGGCTTGACGTTCCAGTAATTTTCTTTGGTCGTGTGGGTAATTCTGCCTTTTTCGCCAAAGAGTTCTTCCCAAAGTTCCGGAGTGCAGGAATTGATGTTCAATTTCCAAACAGCGGTGCCAGGGACTTGGACGGCGCGAGGATCGGAGGAATACTTTTCGAGATAGTCCGAGGTGACGCCACAAGCATCGAGGTTTGAGGAATTGAGGAATTGCTTGATGGCGATGTTTTTATCCGTCGCATAGCCGGGGAGAATATCCGTGTGGATGCCTTCGATACGGTAGAGGTTCGGGTTTTCTTGACGTTCATACCACTGATCGTTGCGGTGGAAAGTGATGAGCTTATCGGTTTCCCAGGTTTCGAGCATATAGGGACCCATGCTGAGGATGTTGTCCACTGGGCTTGTGCTCTTGTCGGTGGAATAACCGGCGAGATTCTTGATACCGACTAGATTGATGAAGTCTTCCGGCATCGGCTCATAGAGGCTACCGTTGCAAGAATACATCGCGTAGAAGCGGTTGAGCGGGGTTTGGTAGGTGATTTGGAGGTAATCGCCTTCCGCATCGGTGCCGGCTTTGATGCCTACGCCCGAGAAGTCGACGGCATTATTGACGCCTTGTTTTCCAGCGGCTTTGGTCATGGCGTAGTAGTCGGCAACGCCGGCGATGGCGCCTTTGCCAGTCTTTTTTGCCATTTCGGTGCCGCGATAGAGAGCGTTGGCACCGTTAAGAAGCATCTTGTACGTGGTGATGTAGTCTTCGAGTTGTACATAACGGCCATCGAAGGCTTTGCGGTCGGCACGGGAAGAAGCGGTGCGGTAAGTGACTTTTCCTGCTTCGCCGGTGCGGACATAGAAACGCCAGGTGCGATGCAATTCTTCGGCGGTTGGGTTTTTCGTAATCACGGTCTTGCCATCATCGCTGACAGGGAACATGTGATCCTGTTTGGAGAGGATGCCATACCATTCATAACCCGTCTTATCGGAGTTCAAACGTTGACCAAAATAGGAAGTTCCGATGGTGTCAAAGAGATCGGAGACTTGGGAGCCTTGGTCGTTCCACGCATTGATGGTCGCGGGATCGCTTGCGTCCCAGTTATGGTAGTAGTTTTGGTATTTGCTGTTGGATTCGCCGGCGAGGGAACCTTTGAGGTAACCGTCGCGAAGGGTCGAGAAACCAAAGTTCGTGATGTAGGTGTTGGTGCCTCTGACAACACGCGGGTTGAAGAGTTGATAACCGGAGTCTTCGTATAGAGGCAAGCCTGCAATCGCGTGGTCGACAGCATATTTTTCAAGTTTGCCAAGGATTTTCGTGCGTTCCTTATAAGATGAGTTAACGAATTGTTGAGCTCCGCTGGCAATGGGGGCAGTGCTTGGGTCGACGCTGGTTGAGGTGGAAGAACTCGTCGTGACGGAGGTATCCGATGACTCTTCGCCCGGCTTTGGAGAACTGGTGTTTCCATTCGTTCCGGGGTTTCCGCCGCAAGCTGTTAGGGCTAGGGCGATGGCACCAAACGCTACGGCTGGTGCAATGAATTTACGATTTTTCATTTTCCTTTCTCCTTTCGAGATGCCGTTATTAAAAGACCGCTCGAAAAAGATGCAAGAAAAATTTTAATAAATCACAATTTCTTTCAAAAATTTTTAAAAAACGATGCCGCGAATTATAAAAGAAGCGATGAGAAGCCCAATTCCAAGGACGAGCCAAGGCCAAGGAAAAATCTTATTTTGCTTTCTTTTTTCCTTTTTGGATTCCGAGTATGCGTAATAATCAGGGTAAGGGTCCTGCGCGTTCGTGTAATTGGGGTTCATATGTTTGAAAATGGAGCGAAATCCATAAGTCACGGTGTCAAAAGCACCGAAACGAGCTAGCAAACTAAGCAACCCGCCGCCTAAAACAAAGGCACCAGCGAAGAAAAGCGGATCGATCCAACCGGATAATGCGTAATTTTTGCGAACAAAGAAAAACAAACAAAAAGCTCCAATGGCTAGAAGTGGATAAACGATAAGCGAAGCGAGAATGGATTTTTTCATGGGCATATCTTTCTATGAGGAAACAAAATTATCAAGCCAAATGAAACGAATGACGCATGCTTTGAAAACAATGAAAGACCTGATTTGAATTTTCACAATCCAAGTGGAAATGATGAAAAAAAGAGGGCGGGCCCTCTTTTCTCTATTCTTGTTGGACAAAATATTTAGGATGTCTTTCGACGACGGCTTTGATGCCGTGTAGTCCAGCTAAATGATGTTCCAAAGAAACTTTTCGAATTTCTTCGGGGCTTTTTTTCTGCAAAGCATCAAGAAGCCGCTCATGAATCTTCTCCAAACTTTTCACGTCTTCGATTCCTCTTAAGTTTGTAAGGTAACGATAACGGGAATAGGAAGGGAAAGCTTCGTCGATGAAATCCAGCATGCTTTCTTTATGGGCTAAAGAATAAATCGCTTTATGGAAGGCGTTATCGCAGGCGAAGGATAAGTCGGCGAATTCTAAGGTTCCCGGGATTTGATTCTCTAGTTCCTGATCTTGCCGCTTTAACAAATCACGGATGGCTTGGATATCTTCCTTCGATGCTTTCTCGGCGACTTCAATCATGACTTCCGTTTCGGTATATGCGCGGAGATAGAGGACTTCGCTGATGGTATTTAAATCGATGGGAGTGACGTAAGTACCGGATTTTGATTGGATTCGAACGAGCCCATTCTCTTCCAATTTCTTTAAAACATCGCGGACGGGGGTGCGGGAAACGCCGAAGGAGGCGGAGAGCTCATTCTCGCGAATGCGGCTCCCCGGTTTCAGATGAAGGGTGACAATCTCCTTTTTCAACGTTTCGTAAATGGGTTCGATGTCCTTGGTCATGGATTACCGTTGGACACGTCCCGAGGCGTTTCCACCCATCAAGGCTTCGACTTCTTTTAGACTCACGTGGTTATAGTCTCCAGGAATCGTGTGCTTCAAAGCACTGTGGGCAACCGCGCAGTTGATGGCCTTTTCGGGATCGTCGTAATGAGAGAGGCCATAGATGAGCCCAGCGGCAAAGGAATCGCCGCCGCCCACACGGTCGACGATGCGAAGCTCGTAATGGCGGGATTTGTAGAATTTACCGTTGGTGAAGAGAACTCCACTCCAGCCATTGTCGTTAGCGGAATGCGATTCGCGAAGAGAAGCAGCCGCGCCTTTGAAATGGAACTTTTCACACATTTCCTGGAGCATCGGAGCATAACCATCCGCATCGATTTTGCCGCTATTAATATCGCTGCCAGTTGCTTTAAAGCCAAGGCAGGCTTCCGCGTCTTCTTCATTGCCGATTACATAATCCACATATTCCATCAAGGGGATTAAGCAGGCCTGAGCTTCTTCTTTGGTCCAAAGCTTCGAACGGAAGTTCAAATCGAAGGAAACCGTGATGCCCATTTCGTGGGCGGTCTTTAAGGCTTTTGCCGTGAGGATTTGCGCGGATTTTCCTAAGGCCGGAGTGATGCCGGTCATATGAAACCATTGAACGCCTTTGAAGAGTTTCTTGAAATTGAATTCACTGGCTTTGGCTTCGGAAATCGAAGAATGCGCGCGGTCGTAGATGACTTTGGAAGGACGGACGGAGTCGCCGGTTTCTAGATAATAAATGCCAAGACGTTCCCCTCCGCGGAGGATACCGGTCGTATCCACGCCATATTCACGCAAAGAATTTCTCGCCGCGTCCCCGATTTCATTTTGCGGGAACTTGGAGATGAACATGGCTTCTTCGCCAAGATTGCAGAGGGCAAGGGCGACGTTGGCCTCGCCTCCGCCATAATTGACGTCAAAGCTTTTGGCTTGGACGAAGCGGGAATATCCCGGGGTGGAAAGGCGAAGCATCAATTCGCCTAGAGTCGCGTATTTCATACAGGTATCGCCTCTTTTTTATTTAGCAAGCGCTTCGCGAGCCGCTTTCACTACGGCGACGAATTCGCTGGCGTTTTTCTTCACGCCTTCAAAATCGCCTTTTTTGGCTGGGGCGATGAGGGAACTGCCGGCCGAAACGGCTGCCGCGCCGTTTTTGATCCATTCGGCCGCGTTTTCCACACTGACTCCGCCAGAAGGCAAGAAGTTGCCTTGGGGGAAGGGTCCGTGAAGGTCCTTGATGTATTTGGGCCCGACGACGTCGCCCGGGAAGATTTTGACGAGATCCACTCCGGCTTTCATCGCGGTGAGAACCTCGGTGGGAGTTAAACAACCGGCGATATAGGGGATTTGATAGGCGTTGCAGATTTCGGCCGTGCCTTTATCAAAACTTGGGGAGACGATGAATTTGGCGCCGGCAAGGATGGCCGTGCGAGCAGTCGGGGCATCGAGAACGGTGCCAGCACCGACCACATATTTGGCTTCTTTGTTCGCGGCGAGGTGAGCAATGACTTCTTGGGCGCCCGGAACTGTAAACGTAAGTTCGAGCCCGACGATTCCGCCCTCCGCACAAGCGGTAGCGACTTTCTCGGCCATCTCAATAGAAGAGGCGCGGATAACGGCAACAACACCGCAATCCAAGACTTTTTGGGTAATTTCTTGTTTTTGCATAGAACCTCCTTAATCTTGTATACAAGTTCTATTCGCCATTATTATAGCCGTTTCTTGGAGATGCGGTTATTTAAAAATGCACGGCTTTTAGACACAAAAAAAGAAACGTCGGTGTTATTGGCGTTTCCCCTTTGCTTTCTTATTCCCCGAAATAGGATTTGGCGTTGTAATAGCAGATATTTTCTACGATTTCGCCAAGACGCTTCTCATCGTTGGGGTAACGCCCCTCTTCGACGAGATGAGCGATATAATCGCAGAGTTCGCGACGGAAATAATCGTGGCGAGGATAGGAGAGGAAGCTGCGCGAATCTGTGAGCATCCCGATGAAACAGGAGAGCAATCCGTCCGCGGAAAGCTTCTTGAGTTGATTCATCATTCCTTCGTAATGGTCATTGAACCACCAGGCAGTGCCAAGCTGGATTTTGCCTTTTTCGCTATTTTGGAAGCAGTTCATAAGGCTCACCAAGGAGATATAGTCTTTTTCGTTTAGGGTATAAAGAACGGTCTTGGGCAATTCATCGGTCTTATCCAACTCATTGAGTAGGAGGCTTAATTTCTCGGCGTAGTTGCAATCGCCGACCGCGTCATATCCCGAATCCACGCCGAGGGCGTTGAATTGACGGGTGGAGTTATTGCGGAGAGCGCCGATATGATATTGTTGAACCATGCCATACTTGTGGTATTGACGACCCAAATGAACGAGCAAAGCCCCTTGATAGACGTCTAAATCTTTTTCGGTGAGTTTTTCGCCTTTTAACGCCTTTTGATAGACGGCGTTGGCTTCTTCGTAAGTGCTGGGGGCGTAATGGAAGGTGTCTAGTCCGTGATCGCTTGCGTGGCAGCCGTGCTTTACAAAATAAGCAAGGCGTTCATCCATCGCGTCGAATAAATCCTGAAGCGTGGCCAATTTACGTCCAACCACCGTTTCGAGCTGATGGAGCCAAGGAAGAAAGGTCACTTGGTCAATCTTCGTGGCCTTATCCGGTCTCCAGCAGGGGGATACCTTCGTTTGGAGAGTTGGATCCTTGGCCATTTGCTCGTGGAAATGCAAATCGTCGACGGGGTCATCCGTGGTATAAACGATTTCCACGTGGTTGAGCTCCATCATTTTACGAGCGGACAGCGTCTTCAATTTTTCGTTGCATTCGTCGTAAATTTCTTTGGCCGTTTCGGGGCATAGAGGTTTGGTGATTCCAAAATAGGTTTTTAACTCCAAATGGGTCCATTCATAGATGGGGTTACCAATGAAGTAGGGCATGCATTCCGCGTATTTTTGGAATCTTTCCCAATCCGATTTCTCTCCGGTGATGTATTCTTCGGGAACGCCCATTTCTCGTAAGAGACGCCATTTGTAGTGGTCGCCGTATCCTTTTCCACCAAGCCAGGCTTCCGTGATGGAAGAGAAGTGGTAATCGGAAGCGATTTGCTCCGGAACCAAGTGGCAATGGAAGTCGAAGATCGGCATCTTTCGTGCATGTTCTTTATAAAGTTTCTCCGCGAGTTCCCCATGTAGGAGGAAGTCGTCGCTCATGAACTGTTTCATACAAAAACTCCTTTACATTCATTAGATTACACCCACTGAGAAGGGCTTGCACCGAATTTGAAGCACGCTTTTACCGACATACCATTAAAAGTAGGCTTTTTTCTTAAGAAAAGCCGTTTCAAAAAAAGAACTTACGTATAAAAAAATCGGTTTTACCGATAACAATTTGGAACATCATTCCGAACAATCCCAAATGTAAGAGCAACTGCTTGAAGAAGCGACTGCTTTGCTCGATTAGATGGTTCACCATAACGAGGCCCGCGCCAAGGAATTAAGAAAAACGGTCCCTCTTTTTTCCTGTTTCGTGGCGATTCCGTTCAACCCCTTCGTCAAAACGGGCCTTACGGCAAAATGGTTTTCGTGGAAGTGGACGAGAGCAAACTATGCGATACCAAGGAAGCCTTATTTCAAAATCTCCGCCGCGTGGATGCGATTCGTTATCGGGTTCGGGCGGAAGGAGTAATGACACGAATCTCTCCTTTGGAGAAAAAGGAAACGTTGCGAATTGGAAAGGAAGCCCTTAAAAAGGGTTTTGATTTCGATGCCTATGGTTCCTTGCTTTTAAACGCGTATCGCGAAATGCCTTTAATTAAAAAAGTGTCCGTTGTTTTTGTGACGGACCCCTCTTTTCCGTTTGAAGAACTTCGCGCGATTAACGAACAAGTGGATGAACGAACTAAGGCCTTAGATCATTTGCTCCGCGACGTCAAAATGGATTGCCATGTCTGCAAATTGCAGCCGGTATGCAAAGACGTAGAAGAAGCGATTAAAACGGATTTTGCGAAAGAAAAGAATCAATAACCGTATTTCTTCCATCCGATTAGGAAGCAACAAGAGGTCAAAATAGCCGAAGCGATTTCGGCGCAGGGAGCGGAAACCCAAATTCCCGTCACGCCCCAAATTAGGGGGAACGTCCAAACGAATATGAGCTCAAAAACCAAGGCTCGAACAAGCGAAATGATAGCGGAAATCAATCCGTTATTCAGCGCGGTAAAGAAGCCCGAACCAAAGATGGAAAACCCGCACACCAAAAAAACAAAACTATAGATTCGAATGGACACATTTGTGATTTGAAGCAATTCGGCGTCCCCTTCGCAGAACGCCCTAGCAAAAAGCGGGCCGATGCCTTGGGACAGGCCAAACATGGCCAAACTCGCGATTGCGATGATGATTAAGGATTTCACCAAGAGCCCATGGAGCTCTTTTTTGTTTTTCGCCCCATAGTGGTAACTGACAATAGGAGATATTCCAATGGAATAACCCATAAAAATAGCCGAAAAAACATAGGCCATATACATGATGACGCCATAGGCGGAAACCCCTTTAGGCCCAATATAAGCGAGAAGTTGAGCGTTATAGCAAACCCCAACAATCGATCCCGCGATGCTAGAAACGAATTCGCTGATCCCATTGGTGCAAGTTTTGGCTAGAACTTTGATATCGAAATGGGTTTTGCCGAGGCGCAAACGCAAATCTTTTCTAACCAAGAAATAGAAGATGGGTCCGATGCCTGCGACTACTTGCCCAATGATGGTCCCGCATGCAGCGCCTTCAATCCCCCAATGCAACCCCGCGATAAAGACCGCGTCGAGAATGATGTTGGTAAGTCCGCCAAATAGGATGAATAAGAATCCGGTTATTGGTTTTTCTGCGGTGACGAAGAAGGATTGAAATACGTTTTGTAACATAGCAAAAGGCAAGAAGATGGCCAGGATATGACCATAGGTCAAGGCGTTTTGGACCATACCTTCCGTGTTATCGTTTGATAAGCTAGCCATCCAACGGATTAAGGGCTCCATGGCAAAGTAGCCAACAAGAGAAACAAGGGTGCTTAAGACGGCCGTAGAATAAATCACTAGCGAAAAAATTTCGTTTGCTTTCTTGGAGTCGCCTTCTCCTAGCGTTTTCCCTACTAGTGCGCTGCCTCCGCTGCCCATCATAAATCCGATAGCCCAAAGAATCGCAATAAAAGGCCAGGCAAGATTAATGCCGGAAAAAGCGTCTGCTCCAACAAATTCAGCAATGAAAAGGCCGTCAGCAATGCTGTAAATGGACGAAAAAACCATCATAGTTATAGAGGGCAAAACAGCCAGCAAAATACGACGGAAAGTGAAATGGTCTGATAGCTTAATTTTGCTCACAATAAAAAACCTCCGAACAGCTTTCTTGGGCGCACCCAAGCGTCTTATCCGGCTGAAACGTTCCGACGTTTTGCCCTCCGACGAATCCTAAATATTTTAGTGGATGAAATTATATAAGGCAAATTTTGCCCGCGTGCTATACTCTTTTCAGAGGTCAAGATAGATGGAAAATAAAGTATTAGAAGCGATACAAAAACGTCGTAGCGTTCGTTCGTTTGAAGAACGGATTCCGGATCAAAATCTCATTGATGAAGTGATGGAAGCGGGACTATACGCTGCCAGTGGGCGTGGCACTCAAGGTACCGTCATTGTGCAAATTGACAATAAGAAATTGGGAAAAGAAATTCGGGAATTGAATGCAAAAATTGGTGGGTGGCCCGCGAATTTTGATCCTTTCTATGGCGCGCCCGTTATTTTGATTGTCTTGGCGAACAAAAACATTTCCACCCATGTTTATGATGGAAGCCTTGTTATGGGAAATCTGATGCTTGCCGCGGATGCGGTGGGACTTGGTTCTTGCTGGATTCATCGTGCCAAAGAAGAGTTCGAGACCGAACAAGGAAAAACTTGGCTCAAGGAATGGGGGCTAGAAGGCGAATGGGAAGGAATTGGCCACCTTGCATTAGGCTATGCCAAAGGGACAAAACCTCAAGCTGCCCCAAGAAAAGAAGGACGCATCATTACGGTGAAATAAAAGGGGCGTGTATGGATTTTTCCGGTTGGGAGAAGCTTTCGCTTGTTGATTTTGACCATCGCTTAACGACGACGCTTTTCGTGGCTGGTTGCCCTTTTCGCTGCCCTTTCTGTCATAACGGCGAACTAGTGCTTCATCCGGCTATCGCTCCCAAAATTCCCTGGTCGCAGATTTTGGATTACCTTAAGAAACGGCAAGGCGTTTTGGAGGCGGTTTGCATCTCCGGAGGGGAACCGACTCTACTTCCTGATTTGGAAGACAAATTACGTCAAATTAAAGCGCTTGGTTATGTGATTAAACTGGATTCCAATGGTTGGAAGCCGAATTTATTAGAAAAACTTATCCAAGAGAGGCTGGTGGATTATGTCGCCATGGATATCAAGAATTCTCCTGAGGATTATCCAAAAACAGCAGGGACGTCTATCGATTTATTATCCATCGATCGTTCGATTAAATTGCTGCAAAATAGTGGCATCGGTTACGAATTCCGCACCACCATCATGGAAGAATTCCACGATGAAGAAGCGATTAAAGCCATAGGGCAATGGATTCATGGTGCTAAACGATATTACTTGCAAAAATATGAAGATCGAGCGGGATGTTTGGAACACGGCTTCCACCCCATTAGCAAAGAAAAAGCGGAGAAGTTTGCTTCTCTTCTCCGCGACGATGTGGAAGAAGTGTCCCTACGCGGCTACGAGTGAGGACAAATAAGCGAGGCAGTTCATGGCGGCATTTGCCCCATCGCCTATCGCCGTCGCCACTTGGCGAACCTTTTTGACACGGGTATCTCCACAGGCAAATAAGCCCGGTGTTTTCGTCGCCATATTTTCGTCCGTAACGATGAAGCCACGATTTAAATCTACAAAAGAAGCATAGGCGTCATTATGGGGGATTTGACCAATCGCGATGAAGCATCCTTGGCAAGGAATGGTTTGGATTTCTTTCGTTTTGGTGTTTTGGAAGGTCACCCCCGTTAAATCTTTATCCCCTTCGAATCGAATGGCGGACCATTCGTGCTCGGCGGAGATTTTCGGGTTTTCCTGAACGCGTTTTACGAGAATGGGATCAGCAAAATATCGATCAAAAAGGGTCATGATTTGAACGTGCTTGCAGATTTCACTTAAAGCAATCGCGTATTGAAGAGCGCTATTGGCGTCGCCGATGACAACGACATTTTGGTCTCTAAAGAAGGCTCCATCACAGGTTGCGCAATAAGAAATGCCGTGGCCGGTTAATTCTTCTTCTCTCTCAAGCCCTAGTTTCCGATGTTTACAACCGTTTGCTAGGATAACGGATCGAGCGGAATAGACGTCTCCATCCGTTTTAACGATATACGTATCCCCTTCTTTTTGGATTTCAAGGGCTTCCGCGAATTCAAACTCTGCCCCAAGATCTTGGATTTGGGAAAATAATTTGTCCGCGAATTCACTGCCTGAAATTGAAGGAATAGAGGGATAATTCTCTAAGCGTGGGCTTTCGGCGATTTGCCCGCCAATTCCTTCTTTTTCCAACAATAAAACGCTTTTGTTGGCGCGAAGCAAGTAGAGGGCGGCTGTCATCCCACTAGGGCCACAGCCGATGATAATGGTGTCAAACATGCTTATTTCTTTTGGGTGTTGATGAACCCTTTGATGTTGCTGGCGTTTTCGTAGATGGTGAATCCATCCGTGCCAGGAGCAACTAAAGTCGGGGCTTGCTTGATGCCGAAACTTTGAGTTAATTCTAGATGGGTGGCAGCATCGACGCATTCATAGGCGATGCCCGCTTTGTCTAGCATCATTTTGGCCATTTTGCAGTTCGGACAAGAAGGAGAAGTGAAGAGCATTAACGTGCTGACGGGGCCGCCGGATTTCTCTTCCTTGGAAGCTGCGCAGCAGCAAACTTCGTCATGATGATGCGGTTGCTGGCTTTCGCTGATTTCGTAGGTCTTTCTCTGCTTGAATTCTTGGGTTTTGCCGGCATTCCAGTTTTTGACAGGGCGATAGTAGCCCGTGATACGGGAATAGACTTCGGCTTCTTTTCCACAAATCGGGCACTTCCATTGTTCACCGGAGAGATAGCCGTGATCCTCACAAACGGAATAGGTGGGAGAGATGGTGTAATACGGCAATTTGTAGTTTTCAGCGATTTTACGAACCAATTTCATGCAGGATTCCCAGTCTGGCAATCTTTGGCCAAGGAAAGCGTGGAAAACGGTTCCCGAGGTATAAAGGGTTTGGAAACGATCTTCGATATCTAGCGCATCAAAGATGTCATCGGTATAGCCGACGGGCAAGTGCGAGGAATTGGTGTAGAAAGGAGTTCCTTCGTCTTTGGAGGCCGTGATGATGTTTGGGTAGCGCTTCTTATCGTGTTTGGCCAAACGGAAGGAAGTGGATTCGGCTGGCGTGGCCTCGAGGTTATACAAATCCCCATATTGTTCTTGGTAATCAGAGAGGCGATTGCGCATATGATTCAATACTTCTTCGGTGAAGTCTTGAGCCGCTTTGTGCGTTAAGTCTTCATGAATCCAACGGGCATTGAGACAAGTTTCATTCATGCCAACGAGGCCGATGGTGGAGAAGTGGTTCTTGAAGGAACCAAGGTAATGCTTAGTGTAGGGATATAAGCCTGCGTCCAAAAGTTTGGTGATGGTTTCACGCTTAATCTTGAGGGAACGGGCGGAGATGTCCATTAAACGATCAAGACGGGCATAGAAATCTTCCTTACTCGTGGACAAATAAGCGATGCGTGGCATATTGATCGTGACGACACCAATCGATCCCGTAGATTCACCAGAACCAAAATATCCCCCACTCTTCTTGCGCAATTCACGCAAGTCGAGGCGCAAACGGCAGCACATGGAACGGACATCACTCGGCTTCATGTCACTATTGATATAATTGGAGAAATACGGAGTGCCATATTTGGCGGTCATGGTGAAGAGAAGCTTGTTGTTCTCGGTGGGCGACCAATCGAAGTCTTTGGTGATGGAATAGGTCGGAATTGGATATTGGAATCCACGGCCGTTTGCATCGCCTTCAATCATAACTTCAATGAAGGCACGGTTGATCATATCCATCTCTTCTTTGCAATCGCCATAGGTGAAAGGCATCTCTTTGCCACCGACGATGGCGGGAAGATTCTTCAAATCATCGGGGACGGTCCAGTCCAAGGTGACGTTGGTAAAGGGGGCCTGAGTTCCCCAGCGGCTTGGAGTGTTCACGCCATAAATGAAGGATTGGATGCATTGCTTCACTTCCTTATAGGTTAAATGGTCAACTTTGGCAAATGGGGCCAAATAGGTATCAAAGGAAGAGAACGCCTGAGCGCCGGCCCATTCGTTTTGCATGATGCCAAGGAAATTGACCATTTGGTTGCAAAGGGTCATAAGGTGTTTGGCGGGACTAGAGGTGATTTTACCAGCGACGCCGCCTAATCCCTGCTGAATAAGTTGTTTTAAGCTCCAGCCGGCGCAATAGCCAGTGAGCATGGATAAGTCGTGGAGGTGGATGTCGGCGTTGCGGTGAGCGTCAGCAATTTCTTTGTCGTAGACTTCGCTGAGCCAATAGTTTGCAGTAACCGCACCGGAGTTGCTTAAGATCAAACCGCCGACGGAATAGGTGACGGTGGAATTTTCTTTCACGCGCCAGTCTGCGATACGAAGGTAGTTATCAACGACGTTTTTGAAGTCCAAGGACGTATTCTTAACTTGACGCAAAGCTGCGTGTTTGTTGCGGTATTCCATATAGGACTTTGCTACGTCGATGTAATTCGTTTGAATCAAAGCAATTTCAACGGCGTCTTGGATGTCTTCAACGCTGACTTTCTCGTCTTTGACTTTGGTGTTGAAAACGGCCGTTGCTCTTAAAGCAAGGAGCTCAATGATATCGGGGGTGAATTCCTTGTGCTCGGCACGGAATGCTCTTTCGATCGCGCTTTTGATTTTCGATAGGTCGAAGGGGAGAATACTCCCATCTCTTTTGATGACTTCTAACATGTTTGGGGCTCCTTGTTGTCATGAATAAAAACGGCTCTAGCCGGGTTGCTCTATTCATCGGCGTTGATACAAGTATCTTAATCTAAAAAGAGATGAAAACAAGTTTAAAAATAGGTGCATAATTTTCATGATTTTTAAGTATTGAGATATTACCTTTTCACGGATTATAGAGATGAGGTCTGCACAATGATTCTCCCTTTTCTTTATGAAAACTTTTGAAAACGAAGAAAATGACGAGATTTATTTATCCAATGGATAAAAAAAGCATTTTCTATTTTGTTGAGATAGGCATTTTTCGTTTTCCATTGACGAAAAGGTGAAAAAAATTGGGTCTACCCACCTTGCCCCCGGAGGCTCTTCCCCTAAAATAAGGGGCATAATAATTTTGAAAAGGGGGAAGACATGGAAGAACGTCTTATTGTTACGGATCGCTGTTATTGGCCCCTTTTGCTTCAATATAAAAAAGAAAACCCATTCTCTTGCTTTAAATTGGTAGATTGTGAAGAACTCCTAGACCTTTTGTCTTTTTCTTGGAAGGAAGGAGCCATCCAAAGGCTCATGTCCAAAGGCTTGGACTATATGGACGCGAAGAAGTGGTTGAGACTCCTTCGCGTTTGCGATGCTTCTCAAAATGAAAAAGCCCAAAAAATATCAGGATGGTTAGAAGATTACAAATCTAGCGACCCTCTTTTGGCAAAAGCCATGTTGCGGAAATGCAAAATTTGTCTTTTGGAGATGGATGAGGATAGCGAAATCCAGTCCCTTCTCCAAAGAAAAAATATTCCCTTTGATCTTCTTCATTTATCGGACTTTAAAATTCCACCCTTTTTCGATGAAAAAACGGCTACCGATAGAATCGATGTTTTGTCTTTTCGCAATAAATTCCAACAATATTTTTATGTCTTCAGCGATATACGTAAACGTTTGCTCGAAACCCCAGAAAATCAAAGAGATGAGATGGCGGGCCGCATCAAGATTTTGATTTCGGACGAAAGCGATAATTTCTATTTGCATCTAACGAGCCGCGCCTTTGGCATCCCAGTTATTTACTCTAGCCGTACCCCACTCCTCTCCCTTCCGGCCGTCGCGGAGAAAATGGCTAGAATTTATCAAACCAGTGATTTTTCCTTCACGGATGAAGAAAAGGAAAATCCTGAATTGGCCGAATTAAAACGCATCATCGAAACTTATGGCATTGCTTCGTTACCACAAGAAAACGAAAGGTATGCCAACCTGCTTGAAATCGTTTCTTCCACTGCCTCCAAAGAGATGATGGGGGATCGTGGAATTCAGGTAACGTCTTCCTTTGATTTTGATAAAAACTCGCTTGTTTATGTGATGGATTTTTGCGATGGGTCCTTCTATCAATCCTATGATGATAAAAACGTTATTTCCGATGCAGAACTTGTGAAAATCCACGCAAATCCTAGTTATGTTCTTACTTTGCTGGACAAAAGAAAGAAGTGGAATTATCTATGTTTTCAAAACATTATTCTCCTTTCTCGCGTTCGGGAACACTTGTCGGATTACATCTATGATTCCCCTTTTATCAGTGAGGTCACCATGCCTGCTAAAGAGGATGGAAAAGCCATTTCGCGATTCCGCGTTATTAAGGCGGATTTGAATGAAAATGGTTGTTTCACCAGTGAGGCAAAAAGCCTTTGGTCCGCTCATGAATATGACACGCAATTTGTTCATAGCCCACAAGAAGATGGCTTCCTTTCCTATTCCCCCGCTTTTACGAACCTCGGAAAGGGTTGGGACGAAGGCAAGAAAATCAAAAGATGGTCCATTAGTCGTATCGAATCCTATGTTCGTTGCCCTTATCAATTCTATTTAAAGCAATTCCTCAAGGAAGACGACCAGGATTATCACTTTATTTATCTGGGAGAGCTTGTCCATAAAATTATGGAAGAGGCTTACTTGCCCTCTTTCGATTACGAATCCTCCTTCCTAAAAGGCGTGGAGGCATATCGAAAAAGCTTGAACCAAAAAGGAGACACGTGGACGGAACGGGACGACGTCCTCATCGAAATTTACCATGACGGCTTAAAGCTACTCTTAGACCGTATCTTGACGTGGAAAGGATGTTCCCATATTTCGAAATCCATCGCGGAAAAGCAAATCTATTGGACTTTGCAAGACGAGGAGGGCGTTTATCCGTTCTCGGGCCGTGTGGACAAAATCGTCCAATTTGAACGCGGTGACCTAAAATACTATTTCATCATCGACTATAAAACGGGTGCAGAAAAGTTCGATTGCCGCTACGTATGTGCTGGACAGTCGATTCAGCTTCCACTTTATTACTCCGCTTTAGAAAAATCAAAAGATAAAGAATTGTGTGGGGAAGGTAAATTTGGTGGATTCGGAATCCAACAGATTTATTTTTCCTCCGTCAAACAAGCCTTTGACGCCGGCAATCATTTGCTATCGGAAAAGAAAGTGCTTAGTCAATCCGCTTTTAAGGGTTTGACCTTGAAGGAAGAGGGGTTTTGGCTTGTTGCTGACGATGATGAGGATTCCTTTAAGGCAACAAAGAGCAAAACTGAATGCAAATTTACTGGTAAATACATCGCAGGGAAACCCCGTTTTATGCCTGACACCCTTCGTCTAGAAAAAGAGGTGATGGGGGACCCCTATTATTCTTTGCCCCAAATCGTTGAGGACGCGGAAAGGGCCTGCCTTAATGTCATTCATCGTATCGAAAATGGCGATTTTGCCATCGCACCAACACAAAGGCAGCTTCATAAGCCGGTGAAATCCAGCGGTGATCTAGCGTGTTCAAGTTGTTCTTTCCGTGATATTTGCTACCGCAAGGCAAATGATTTTGATTCCTTACCAAAGGTGTGGAAGCAAATCTCAAAACATTTTGAAGAGGATAAAAAGAGAGGGGAGGCAGAAGATGAAAAAGAAAGATAATGGTCTTAATAAGATGCAACAGGCGGCTGTTGAAGCCCCCGTTTATGAAGATATTCTGATCCCCGCGGGTGCGGGAAGTGGCAAAACCAAAACTCTAACCGAACGCGTTTACGACATCATTGCAGAAGGAAAAATCAAACCAAGTGAGCTGCTTGTTTTGACCTTTACCAATAATGCGGCCCACGAAATGAAAAGCCGAATTGTTGGGCGATTTGCCAAGGAAAAGGATCCTGCTGTCTCTAAACTAGCCTTAGAGATGCTTTCTAGCCACGTGCAGACCTTCGACTCTTTTAACCAGTATTTAGTAGGAAAATACGCGACACGTCTAGGTGTTTCGCCTCAGTTATCCGTGATGGACGACGCCTCCTATCAAAGCAAACGAAACGAATTGGTGGATGAGATAATTCAAGATTATTACAGCGATTCCGAAAAACGGGCTCGCCTAATTTCCACCCTAAAAAAATTTACGCTTAAAAGCGATTATGGCATCAAGAAAATGATTCTTGATATGGGGGATGAACTCGATAAAATGACCCCCCTTCATCGAGAAAAGTTTTTAGCGGAATATGACGAACGTTTCTTTTCCGATACGTTTGCCGATCAACTTTTCCATGAAAAAATGGAATACCTAAGAAAAAAGACGATTCTAACCATCCATCGGGCTTATTTTGTATTTTCTCATTTTGATGAAGTCACCGATTTGGATTCTTTGGATTTAGCGGAATGGAAGAAGGTTTTCGAAAGAGAAGCGGCGTTCACCGTGGATTATCACACCATTTCTTTTGGAGAAACCTGCACGGATTCCCTATGTCAAACCATGGTAAATCTCATCGATTCTAATGATGATGAAATGGCCCAAAGACTCCAGGAATGGGATGAAAAATATTGGGCGCCTTTACCCAAGAAAATAGTGATAGATGGCGATAAAGAAGCGAAAAAGAGATATGACGCTGCTTTTAAAATTTTGAAAGAAATCGCAGGCGATACGCAGAGTAGTCTATATACCCGGTACTCTTATCACGGGGATCGAGAACGCGAAAAAGAAAAATTATTTTCCTTCCAGCCCGATGTGCATCTCCTTCTAGAAATGGAAGAAGAAGTACGACACCGCATGAATGACTTCCTTCGTTCCACGAACTCCTTTTCCTTTTCTGACATCGGTGCTATGTCCTTGCGACTACTAACGGAACAACAATTTAACGATGTTGCCGATGAAGTGAGAAGAAGGTTCCGTTACATCATGGTGGACGAATATCAGGACACCAACGATACGCAAGAATTGTTTCTCGGTAGCTTGATGAAGCCGGTTTTGCTGGATGGCAAGATGGTGCAGGCTCATCTTTTTTGCGTAGGTGACGCTAAACAAAGCATTTACGCGTTCCGAAACTCGAACGTGGAATTGTTCCGCAAGCGCCAAAAAGATTATCAACAAGGCCCGGGTCATCAAGTCATTGCCATGAATACGAACTATCGTTCGAGACCCTCTCTCATCGATGACATTAATTACGTCTGCTCTTACTACATGACGTTAGATCATGGATGTATCGACTATTTGGACCCCATGGAAGCCTTGACGGCAGGACAACAAAAAGGGGATCAGGACGATAATTTTCATATCTGGCGGCTATACGGAGAATGTGATCCTTTCGCTAAAAAGAAACGCTTCTGCGACCCCGCTCAAGTTCATTGGGAAATCTCTGCGATTCTTCAAGATATCATTCAAAAAGTAAGTGAAGGCTACCTGATTTATGATTTGGATGCCAAAAAGATGCGCCCATGCCGTTATGGCGACTTTGTTATTTTGTTGCGTACCAAAAAGTCATTTCCTTTGTTTCGGAAGGCATTTAACGAGGCTGGCGTTAAACTCAATGAAAAGCAGTCAGAGAATTTGCAGGAAACGCGTTCCATCTTGTTCCTTCAATCTTTGATTTCCTTTTTGAAATATTTTGTCCAACCCGAAACGGAAGATCCCAAGCATCTTTTCTTATCCATTGCGAGAAGCTATGCGTTCCGCGATCAATATTCCGATGCTCACATTCATGAGCTATTGATGGAAAGCGAAAAACAAAAAGAGGACCCTCTTGCCCCGTTTAAAACGGACAACCCTTCCCAAGATCCTGAAGGCGGCATTTGGCAAAGAATGGAAAATCTGGCAATGGAATTACGACAGTCCTCTCTTTCCGCTATTTTCCTTGAATTGCTAGAACGCTTTCACGTGATCGATCGGCTGTATTTGATGGGGGACGTGGATGCGAATATTCAAAAAATCGAATCTTTGTATCAAATGGCGGTTCAAGGAGAACAAAGGGGACAGGGGCTTTTTGATTTCGTCCATTTGTTCCAAAGTGTGAAACTCTATGACTTGTCCTTGGCTTCGGACACCCTTGTGCAATCCGATGACGCGGTGGATATGATGACGATTCACGCATCCAAAGGTTTACAAAATCGAATCGTTTATATGCCCTCATCCGGAAATTTCCTTTCCAAAGGAGATGGAAGAAGTCTACCTGCATTTATTTTCTCAGAGGATTTGGGATTTCAATTCCGTTTTGAACAATTCCATCCGGAAGGGGTGTTTGTTGATGGCCAATCCTTCGAGGAATCTACCGATACTTTGGGAACCATAGCCAAGGAAATCTGGAAGAAACAAGATCCGGATATCGATGAGCACGTCCGCCTTTTCTATGTGGCGTTGACCCGTGCAGAAAACGAGATCATTCTCGTGGGGAATGATGTCTATTCGGATTCGAACGAAGAAGTCTATTCTATGATGCATCGATGCCCTCATCATTTAGAAATTGATAGGGCTTTTGCGGCAAAACTGATGCAAAACGGCCTTTTGTCACAAGAAGAATTGGATACTTATCAGTCTCATCTTGTTCTGGTTCAAACGCCGCCAAATCTTATCGGACTCTCAGGCTTTGATGATTTGCAAAAAGACAATTATTCCTCTTTAAAGCGCGCCTATTATGATGAAAGGGTTTCCCAATATTTGGATGACGAAATCCAAACTATTTTGGCCCGTGCTTACGACCGTTATTTATCTATTTTCAAAACGATGCCTGAAGAAGAGATGGCTAATTTCTATTTGGCTAAATACTATCCTGACGCTTATATAAACGGGTCTCGCGGTATCGTTGGAATCCAGGAAGAAAAACGAAAGGAAACTGAATTTGCCAAGACGGCTGCTGCCTTATCCGAAGAAGAATCGGAAGAACAAGACGAAGAAGCAGATGACGTTTCCGATAGTGAAGATTGCGAAGAGAATATCGGCGATTTAAACGCGATGTTACAAAAAATGCGGAAATGCATTTTGGAAGAAGACGCTGAGGCGTTCCGTCTTGTTTTAGGCATTACGGCGACGGAAGCAAAGAATAAAAAGAAGGCCCACGATTATTTCGTGCAGTTTGGAATTCGACCCTTTGCTCTCCTTTTTGATGGCATTCCATCGGTGGTCTCCCTATCCTACAAAACAGACCGTTACGAAGATAGACATCGACAGGTTTTTCCAACCATATTAAAGAAAAATGCTTCCTCGAAGCCCGTCATTAGTCCTTTGTATGTCAATGATGAGACGTTGGAATTTCAGCCCGTTGTTACCAAGAGGGCATCCAAGTCTTTCGTGGATGAAGAGGTTTCTGTGGCGACCCTTGAATATGGGACCAAACTTCATGCTTATATGGAAGCCGTGGATTTCAAAAATCCGGTCTTGGATTTCATTCAGGATGTTTGGGATCGAAAGATCATTGCCGCTTGTTTGGAATTGCCGCCATTAAAAGAAGCCCAACAAGCCAATGTTTTCTCGGAGTATGGATATTACGACGATGAAACGAAAAAGACGGGATACATCGACTTGCTTTACGAAAAAGACGGAGTTTATACCATCGTTGATTACAAAACTTCGGAAATCGATGATCCGGCTTACGTTGAGCAGCTACACGCCTACCGTCGAAACGTGTGTCGACTGTTCCACGTGGACGAATCGAAGGTTCGACTTTACTTGGTTTCGCTAAAAAAGAAGCAATATGCTTCTATTCCCTAATTCAAAAGCATCATAATGTGCGAAAATAAACAAGAAAGTGAGGTTGTTTATTATGGCGGAGAAAAGAAAAGTCTATCACGTTTCTAAACGGGAATCGGACGGCATGTGGGCCATCCACATCCAGGGTAGCGACACGGTTATTAAACTTTTTAGCACCAAAGCGGAGGCCGAAACCTATTGCCAAACCCTTGGAGCCAATCAGCAAGGAACGATCCTTTTCCATAATTCCAAAGGAAAGGCTAAAGGATCCATTTCGACGACTCAGGTTCATAAGAAAGAAGCGGCGAAAGCGGAAACCAAGGTGGCAAAACCTGTTATTGCTGCTAAGCCAGAACCCAAAGCAAAACCAGAAGTTAAAGCCAAGGCACCGGCGAAGAAGCCTGCGCCCGCTAAATCGTCGACCAAAGTGGTTAAAAAGAAATAATGAACAAACAACAAACTCGTCTTGGATGGCGGGACAAGAATTCTCTTTTCATGGAGATTGTCCGTTTTGCTGTCATCGGAGTCTATGGAACTCTTTTGGATTATGTCAGCGAGATGGTTCTCACGAGCCTCCTTTATTCTTGGGTCCAAAATAATGCGGATAATGCCATTGCTGCATTCTTCATTCAATTTCTTCTTTCTATCCTCGGCATGTTAATTGCCATGCCTGCTACATGGGCGTTAACCGGGGTATGGGGCTTCCAAAACGTCAAAGAAGAAGACGCTAAAACGGCCAAGACTTGGAAGGGGAATCTAAAATTCCTTTTCTGGAGTGTCCTCGGCCTATTGGGAGGAGCCATCCTCCAATTCATCGGGTATATGACCTGCCTCCGATGGAGTGGCTGGAACATCAACATCCTTAGCATCAATTTTTCCACCCTGTTCCAACAAGATATCCTAACGTTTTGGGCTTTTACAACGGTGTTCGTGGTGAAAACGGCGTTTACCATGGTGTGGAACTTTGTAACGCGGAAGAAATTTATCTATCGTTCACCAAAAGAAAACGAGGCCGCTTGAGCCTCGTTTTTTAGTCAACATAGATTTCTTCGACGTGGTCAAATTGCAATTTGCAGTAAGGGGAGGGGTCGGCGTAACGGCGGACCATGTTCTTAATCACGTCTTCGGGAACCCATTTCTCCACAGGTCTTTTCTTATTACGAATTAGACATTGGTTATAATCGTGGAGTTTTAATAAAAATAACTCATATTCATCAAATCCTTGAAGTTGGCGGCGGAAGTAGAGACGACGTTCATCATAAAGCATCGTCGTATCAAATAGAATCGTCACGTCCTTATGGGATTCAGCCGCTTCCTTTGCAACACGGATCATTTCGTCATAGACGAGCATCATGTTGTTGTTCTCGGGGAATTTATCGTAACCGCCGCACATGGCTTTACGAATTTCGTCCGCGGCAATCACGATGACCTTTTCCTCCGGGTGGGAAGAAGCGTAGTTTTTGGACCAGGTCGATTTCCCGATTCCGGCCGGCCCGCTGACAAGGATTAATTTTTTCACAAATGAAATGATACCCCGTTTCCAAGGCGTTGTCCTCTAAGAAAGCGCTTCATTATTAACCTTGCTTATTCTAAAATAAAAATATGAAAATTCAGCGTGATTATAGCCGTTCCCAAGAGGATTTTTGCGAAGCTCTTTTAATGCTTGAACAAGAAGGGAAACCATTAGAGACGACCCTGGTTGCCAAAATGCTTGGTATCTCGAAACCCGCCGTCCACCAAATGGGCCATGAACTCATTGATCGCGGGCTTATCACGCGCAAAGATTATGGCGACATGAAGCTCACGGATAAAGGCCGTGAATTGGCAGAAAAAGTTCTTGCTCGTCATCACGTTTTGAAAGAATGCCTGTTGCGTCTTGGCGTATCGGAGGACTTGGCGGAAAAAGATTGTTGCGAAATCGAACACGTCATTTCGGAAGAAACTTTTGATTGCATTAAAACCTTCGTGGAAAAAGCCACGAAAGAAGAAGCGAAATAGGCTTTAACGGAATGTTTCGCCTTCCAAAAACCAAATAACGAAAAATCATTATTTTTATGAAGATCGGTTTTTGGAGGAATTTAACTAAAAATATTCAATACACTTTTGCTTAACCGATTAAAAAATCGGCCTGTTATCTTATTTAAAAGAAATAAATCGCCAATACATATCTTGTTGAAAACATGGCTCTTTGGCTTTTTTTGGTTTTTGCAAAACGGGAAAAAAGAATGTTTTTAACGTAGCATTAACAAGTAATGTAAGGGCTTTTATGGAAAAATGAATGGCACAAAGGAATGGAACCATGAAAAGAAAAGCGATTCTCCTCTTGTCTCTTCTTTCCTTATCTAGCGTGTCGTTAATGGGAATTTCCCAAAATCCGACGTTAGTTCAGGCGGAAGAAACCCCCGCAACGTTACCCGATGGATGGAACGTCGCCACTCTTGATGAGGGCGGTGCTCCCATTGTCACCGATTATTTAGATGCAACGGCATACAAGGACGCATCCAAAGGAAATTCGCTAAAGCTTTATCGTAGGCAAGCTGGCGGAATCCTCAAAGCTTATTCGACCGCTTTTGTCGCCTCTCCCAACACTTCTTATAAAGTAGAAGCGTTTTTGCGTTCGGATTGCTTGGACGATGAAGAAAACCATTTAATCCTTGAGGCTTCCGAAAAGAAGACGGATGGATCGGTGGTAAATTCCACAATTTTTGACATGAAAGGCCGTCAAAACGGATGGAAAAACGTATACGGTTATTTTCAAACTTCCACGGAATGTTCGACGGTTACCTTAAACGTTTACGCGAGAGGGTATGGAGACTTTTTTGTGAACGACGTTTCGGTTCGCGGGTCGCCGGCTCCTAATTATTTTTTCAACA
Source organism: uncultured Mollicutes bacterium (assembly GCA_900539595.1). Lineage (GTDB taxonomy): Bacteria > Bacillota_I > Bacilli_A > RFN20 > CAG-826 > Alloenteromonas. The sequence continues at coordinate 23,248 of UQCQ01000016.1, forward strand.
CCATGTTTACAGAAACGACGGAAGACCAGGCTAGCGGTTTGGTGAAACTGACATCGAGTTGGCTTTCTGACGATGCTTTTTCCGGGGAGAAAAGCCTTCATTTAAATAATGCTGGCATCAAGATTAACCTGGGAAACGTTCCACAAATCATGAACGCGAAATACAAATTGAGATTTCGCGTAAAAAACACCCCAAACGCATCGAATAGACTTTCTGTTCGCATCGATAATTTCAATGGATCGACCATGGAACGCGGCTGGTATGCCTACATCGTCCCAACCGGCGTTTCCCACCCCGAGTGGGCGACCTATGAATTTGACTTTACTTTGTCCAACGCCAAAGGAAACTGCGCGTTGACTTGGATGCAGTTTTTCGCCTATCAAGAATGGTGGATGGACGATATTGAAATCCTGGACGAGCAGGGATTCAATTATTTCGTAGATGGTGGATTCGAAGCATACGACTATTCTGGATTCACTTACGAAGGAATGGTTGGATGTTCCAAGTCTAGCGATGGGTCGTTGGCCTTTGCGGGCGGCAATAGCGGATTCGGGGCCGTTTCCAGCGGATCGCTTCATTTCTCCAATGAACAACTGGGTTTAGAAATTGGCAAAACCTACACGTTATCCTACGAATCTCGTTCGGGATCGTCCGCGGGAGGCGTTTATAACGGGGTTGCCTATTACAACAACGCCCAAATCACCAATCATGGCCAATCAAACGATTGGGAAGTCGTTACTGGGACCTTTGTTGCAGCAGAAAACACGGATTTGCGTTTGCAATTCTCGAACTTTACGTCCGAACTCTCCTATTTGCGCAATATTTCCGTTAAGGATGAAGAAGGCGTAGAGCATGCTAAATACTCAATCGTGGAACACGTTTCCAGTGGGGACCTTGGCGAAAACGAATTCCCTTACGGAAATTTTGCCTTCGTTTTTCCTGAAATTCCCGGTAAGTCTTCTAGCAGCGAGGAAACTTTTTCTCGCGAAACGGAAGAAAGCATTTCAACGCCTGCGGGTAGTGAATCCCAAGGAACCTCGAGCCAAACGCCGGCTCCCGATGCTTCTAACGACCAAGGATCCAATTCGGAAAGCAAAGGGACCTCCGCGGCGGTTGCATTACCAATTGCCATTTCTATTCTTGCGGTTTCTACCGCTGGGTTAGCGATTTCTATTGTTCTTCTTTTGAGAGGGAAGAAACATGTTTAATAAAACCCCATATCTCATGCTCCCATTGCTGATTGGTTCTTTGATCCCGAGCCAACAAGAGGGTTTTTACGCGGAAGGAACGGAGGAGGATGATCCCAATCCCGCTGGGCTCCATTTGTTTCAGGTGGAAAGTCCGTTCGGTTTCCATACCGTTTTGCAGGAAAAGTATCTGCGAGATGGAAATAACAGCATTGAAAAATATGCAAAAGGAGAGGCTGAACTGTCTCGTCCCGATGCCTTAAAGGTGGAATGGAAGGCGACAAAGCTTTCGGATAAGGCCAAGCCTAACTACACCTTAACCATTTCGGAAAATGAGGATTTATCCAATCCGTGGGTTTATTCGGTAAATACGAATTACGCCTATGTGTATAACCTCAAATTGGCCACCCGTTACTATTATTCGGTTCAAACGACCTTTGGCGGCAAAACCTCAACGAGCGAAAAACTCTGGTTCCGTACCGAAAACAACATGGTCCGCAATTTGAATTTAGATGGCGTCATCAACGTTCGCGATTGCGGAGGCTGGCGTAATTCGGACGGTCAGTTCATGGTGAAGCAAGGCATGCTTTATCGCAGTGGGCCTTTCAATCGCTCTAATTCCTCTAAAGTTGAAACCACGGTTTCAGTGGAGGGGAGGAAGGAAGCAGCGCGTTTGGGTATCAAGACGGAAATCGACCTTCGCGAAGTAAAAAATAACGAGGTGGGTGGACTGAAGAACAATGCCAAAAGCGTTCTTAGCTACGGCTCCAATAGCGTCAAATACATCCAAGCCCCCATTAATTGGGCCAATTACAGCCCCCATTTTCTAAAGGATGAATGCTCGGAAACTCTAAAAACGGTGTTCCATACCTTGGCGGATGAATCAAATTACCCAGTTATTTTCCACTGCACTGCTGGAACGGATCGAACCGGCATGATTGCCTATTTGGTCAACGGGCTTTTGGGTGTTTCGGAGGCAGATTTATATCGAGATTATTTCTTCTCGTTATTTTCCAACATTGGGCTTCGATACCGGAAATCCATTGATGATTTCTACGTGGCTGAAATCAAGAAATTTCCCGGCGCTACTTTGCAAAGCAAGATCTTCCGCGCTTTAAAAGATGCGGGAGTGCCCGAAGAAGACCTCTATAAAACCTACTATCTCTTGCAAGAGGAGGGATACCGTATATGAAGCGTTTCTTATTTCCTCTCGTCATGATGGGCCTGCTATTTGCGGGCAATGCTAAAGATGCGATTCCCACGCTTACTCATCGCGGAATAGAAACTTTCGACGCGGATAAAGCCGGGGCGATATCCCCGGTTAATGGAGAATATAGCTTTGAGACGGAAAGTGGTTGGAAAGCCTCGATTCCTGAGGAATTCGCCTATACGTCCGAAGCGTCTAGGGACGGAATTAAATCCGGCCATATTGTTCGTTCTAACGATAATGTCGCGTTAACGTTGCAAAACGAGAACCCTTTCCCCATCGAGCCGGGAGAGCGTTATCGAGTGGGCTTTTACTATAGCAGCAAGAATTCTTATGGCGTAAACCTCACCTTGAATGTCACGACCTTGGATAGCGGCGGTTCGACCATCCGCACGATCACAGGTCCCTATACGAGACTTAATGGGGATTCTGCCTATTCGGAATGGACGGAATTTTTCTTGGAATTCCAATCCAAATCCACGGCAGCCTCCGCTAAAGTCGATATCGTCGTGGGCTATGGAAGCTCCGATCTTTACGTGGATTCCCTTTATTGCGTGAAGACGGGAGACGATGTTTATGATGAAACCTTCTCCTTCCCTAAAGAAGATATGTCTTTCCCCAATTGGGATTTAAAACAAGCCAAAGGAACGGAAGGAGGAGAACTAGAAATCCTTCCGGAAGGCACCGCCAAAACGGTGTGCAATCGTTTCCAAAGCGGATGCGGGTACGCTCTTACTTTCGATGCCCGGGGCAAGGAAGGAGAAAAGGCCCAAGTTCTTTTTGAGACTTTTGATAGCGCTCATCAATCCATTCAAAAAATCACGAAAGAAATCACGCTTACCGAATCCATGGAACAAAAATCCGTGGAAATCACCTTGCCGCGAGGAATTAAAACCTATATTTCTTTTGAAAATCAATCGAGGGAATCTCTTTTCATTGACAATGTGCACGCTACGATGACCTATTCCCCCAACGAAACGGCTGGATGGCAGGGCAAATGGATCACTTATCCCGATAAAGATGTTACCTCGGACGCCCAATATCAGAATCGTTGGTATCGAAAGACGTTTGAATTGACGGAAAAGGTTGCCTCCGCCAGTTTGCAACTTACCGCGGATGATGTTCGTTTCACTTTCGTGAATGGAAAAGCCTATGGAAGAGGCGGAAGCTGGGCGGTGCCCACCATCATCGACATCACCAATGATTTGGTGGTTGGCAAAAATGTCTTAGCCGCTCGAGTTTTCAACGGCACGTATTATTCTGGTCTACTTTTCGAGGCGACGATCGTTACCGAGTCGGGACGCGTCCTCTCGATTTATTCCGATAAAGAAACTCTATGTTCAAAGACGGCTGGAAAACTAGAAGAACAATACATCACGGGCGAAGAAGCCGAAAAGTGGATTCAACCCGATTTCGATGATTCTTCTTGGGTGAAGTCGTATGTAGTTGGCGAGGTAGGCTGCATGCCTTGGGGGTCGATTCCCTTTGTTTCGCTTGCTTCAACGTCACTGGAATTGGAACTCGTCGATATTGCCATGCCCTCCGAATGCGTCTTAGGGGATACCCTGACCTTTACAGCTAGCTGGAAGCCCGCCGAAAAAATCGAAAAGCCTTTGGATTTAAGCGTGTCCTTCTGGGGAAAGTATTCGAGTGATATAGACGATGCGCCAATCCAATCCTCCTTGCGTCAAGTCCAAGGTCCTGCGATGACAGAGTGGGTTCCGAACCAAGCCAACGAAGTGACCTATGAAGTCGATGTTCCCGATTACATGGAAGAAGGGTCCTATTTCTTCCAGTTTGATACCGAGAAAATCAAGATTGTTAACAATGACGACTACATGGATAACAAAATCCGTGGGCATTACGTTTCCCTCCTTCCGACTGAAATTCATTTGGATGAATCTAAAGTGGTAAGGAAAAACAATTCCACGATTTTGGAAATTGGCGGAAAGGACTACGCCCCTTATCTATGGATGCAAAGCGACGGCCTTAATTATTTCAAACCCGTCTATGCGCAAAAGATGTATGACGCCGGGGTTAAACTCATTGCCTTGGGGAACAATAAGGTCGTCGATAATATTTCGGGCGCTTCGACCTGGACGGATGAGGGAAAATACAATTTCGAGCCGTTTGACGAACGAATCTACACCACCTTATCTGGCGCGCCTAAAGCCAAAATCATGGTCATGATCAGCTGCGATCCTCCTTCTTGGTGGCTGAACCGTTATCCGGAAGAACGTGCTTTAAGCGCGAAAGGTGGAACCGATTCCGTTTCCTATTCTTCCAAACGTTGGGTGAAAGATGTTTGTGATTATATCCGCGCGGTTTTGGAACACATGAAAGCCCAACCTTACGCGGCCCATATCTTCGCGGTTAAATTCGCTCAAGGCGCCACCTATGAATGGCAAGAATATGGTATGGAGTTAGGGAATTGTGCAGATTTCTCAAAACTTGCGCAGAATAGGTTCCGCGAATTCTTAACGGAAAAATATAAAACGGACTCCGCTTTGCAAAAGGCATGGGGCGATTCGAGCCTCACCCTTTCGAATGCGACCATTCCTAGCTATGGTGAACGCGAGCCTAGCACCTACCCCTCCTTGTTGGATGGGGTGAAGCAACGCAACGTCATGGATTACCAGGAATTCAAATCCACGCTGGTGACGAATTCGATTTACGAGTTCTCTTCCGTGGTGAAAGAAGTTTCGGGCGGCAAGTGGCTTGCCGGCACCTATCAAGGCTATATCACGAATGCTTTGACCTACGAGTCCAGTGGCATTTATAACAGCCTATTCTCTAAGTTCTTGGACCCTTCGTTCCCCATCGATTTCTTCTGCGGGCCGATTTCTTATATGACCCGTCAATCTGGGTATAGCAATTCGTATATGCAAACGGTTACCTCGATTGTCAACGCTGGCAAGCTTTGCATGGCCGAATTCGATGAACGAACGGTTAAAGTCGATATGCCGGACCAAAACCCTTCCACCATGGACGAGTGGGGCAAAACCTATTCCATCGAAGACACGATTAATTTGATGAAGCGCGATATGGGCAACACAATGATTACCGGGGCCGCCGCTTGGATTTATGACATGACGGGTGGCTGGTATCATGATGATGAGATCTATTATTGCTGCTATCTCATGGTGAAGGAGTGGGAATACTCCTGGAAATTGGATAACGAGAACAATCACGAGGTTGCCTTCGTCATCGAAGACAACATGCCTCATGATTACGCCTATAACTTCGGTGCGTCCTATAGCGCACTTGAGGTGAACCTCAGCCGGCAAAAAGAAGACCTTGCCCATATTGGGGTCGGCTATGACACGTTATTGGCCAGCGACTTCAAAAAAGGCTTTGAAAAAGACTACAAGGTTTATTTGATTGTCGGGAATCGTTTCGATCAAACGACGCGTGAAGCCATCAAAAACAAGGTCCGCAAATCGGGGTCTAGCGTCATTTGGTGTGGGACACCGGGTATTTACGGAGATGAAGGAGATATGTCCGCGACCAATATATCGGATTTGGTGGATATGGATGTGTCTTTGGTCTCCGGAACCCCGAGAACCGCGGTCAAGTCACTTGCGGAAAGCGAAGATCCCTTGCTTCAAGACATGAAGGGTTTCACTTATGGCAAATCGGAGATTGCGGAGGTAAGTCCTGTTGCGAAAGTAACGGACGCCAACGCGGTTGCCCTAGGAAATATTTTGGGCTCGGAAGATATCGGGCTTGCTTATAAGAAAGCTGCTAGCAAAGACGGAGGAACGTATACAACCGTTTTCTCTAGCATCGGCCATGTTCCTGCGATGTTTGTTCGGAATTTGCTCCTCCAAGAAGGCGGACACGTCTATGACGATTCTTATAGCGATGTTGTGTTCTCTTCTAACGCCTATCTTTGCATCGATTCGCCCTATGGAGGTGAACGCACGATTCGCTTGCCCAAAGCTTACGACGTTGTCGATGTTTTTGCGGGACGTCTAATCGGGGAAAATATCACTTCCTTTGAAACGACTCTGGAAGCCAAAACAACTTATCTCTATCGCTTGATGCCGGCGGGAAGCTATGGGAAAGAAGAAAACGTTTCGCCTAATGAACCGAACGAACCGACGGTTCCAACGGTCAAGAAGGACTGGGATGCGGTTCTTTGCGTTTGTGGCGCGATTGGCGGCGCCGAAGTGGTTGCAATGTCAGCGGTTTTAATCGCTGCGTTGATAAAAAAGAAGAAAACAGTTAAATAGAAAGGATTCTTCAAGATGAAAAACAAAACGACGATGATCGCCTTAATGGCAACTTCGATTCTCCTTGCTGGATGCGGCGGAGGCGGCGGCAATACCGGCGGCAATACCGGCGGCGGAGAAGGCGGAGGAAAATTCACCCTCCAAATCTTTGCAGGCGGCTATGGAACTTCCGCGTGGCAATACGCCCTCAAGCTTTTCGAAAAAGACCACCCCGAATATGAAATTAACGTGAACATGGACAATAACGTGAATGAGCAATTCGCGAATCGTTGGAAACGGGGCAATCCTCCTGATTTTGTTTTCCTCGATGGCACGCAGGATCGCGATACCTGGCTCAAAGAAGGACTCCTTGAAGATTTGTCTGAGTGGTCGTCCACCGCTTTGGTTCCGGGAGAAAACGTCAAGGTCGGCGATAAAATCAATCCCGCTTATTGGAGAACCTATACGGATGAGAAGGGCAAAACCATTTCCTATGGTGCGCCGCTAATTTTGAACGCCTATGGTATGTGGTATGACGAAGCCCTCTTCGAAGAAAAAGGCTTCTCCATGCCTTCCAATTACAATGAATTGAAATCGTTTGCCAACACGGTGAAGGCCGATTCGTCTGGAATGAGAACCCTTATTTATCCCGGGAAATATTCTGGATATTTAACGCAGGGTCTTCTTGTTCCGGCTTTTGCCGAACTCGGCGATGAAATCTTTGATCGCATCATGAATTGTAAAGACGTTGAAGTCTATAAAACTCCAGAATTCAAATCCATTATCCAGCGGTTTGCCGATTTCGTTCAAACCAATGACCGCGTGGTGGCGGATTGCATTTCCGCCGACCACACGGGAAGCCAAATGAGATGGTTGAAGCATGAAGCGGCTTTGATCCCCAATGGACTTTGGCTCCGTGGCGAAATGGAAAAGGATATTCCGGAAGGATTCCGCATGCGTTACGCCCCCTCCCCATTAGTCCAAAAACAACAATATATCGTTACGACTTCGATCACTTGTGGTGTGGCGAAGGAAGCTTCCAATAAAAAGGCGGCTAAGGAATTCATGACCTATCTTTATCGCGACGATGTTCAAAAGCAGTTCGCCTATGCTTCCGATTCCCCGGTTGCCGCTAAGGTCGATTTTACTAATGATAACAAAGTTTCGGATGTTTTGGCTTATACTCAATCTGTCTTTAACGATCCCGCCTTCAAACACGCCTCCAACAATGGTTCTTGGGGCGGCGTAGACAAAGCCATCAACGACGGCGCCAACACTTTAGTCGATAACCCTTCGGCCGTCGACACCGTTATCAACAACATCGTTGCGGCTGCAACCAAAGAATTGTCCGGAAAATAAAATGACCACAACAGCACTTCAAAAGCCCTTCAGAAAGCCCCGCCGGCGAATCGATGGATGGAAAATCCTTTTCGCATCCTTGTTTTGCCTGCTGCCTTTCCTTGTTTACGTTCTCTTTTGCGTCTATCCCATATTCCAGTCCGTTTTGGATTCCTTTACGAACTGGAGAGGGTATCGCACGAAAGAATGGATTGGGGTGGAAAATTACAAAGAAGTGCTGACGGACCCCGTATTTTGGAAGGCGGTTTCCAACGACTTCATCATCACGGGCATTAAAGAGGTGATCATCATTTTGCTGACCGTCCTCTTTGCCGTGTCGTTAACTCGCTTCCGCCTAAAAACGGGTGAAGTGATTACCTATAAATTTCTCTTTTACCTTCCTAATATTCTTTCTACGGTCATTATTGGCTCGCTGTGGAGCTTTGTCTTCATGGCGGGCCAATCAGGCTTACTTAATGCATTTATTGGGATATTTAACAAAGAAGTGGCCGTGGATTGGCTGACTCAATATCCTTTGCTTTGCATCGGTTTCGTGGCCTCGTGGTGCGGCGTTGGGCTTTTCATGTTGACGATGATTTCCTCGATTAACCAAATTCCTTTGGACTTATACGAGGCGTCGGAGATTGATGGAGCCTCGTCTTGGCAGCAACTTTTTCACATCACGATGCCAGCCGTGTGGCTGGAAGTGACCTTTATGGTTGTTTCCATTCTTTATCAGTCTTTGGGTGGCAACTTCGCGATTGTTAATGTCTTCTTGCCGAATGGCGGCCTTAACAACAACGCTATGGTTATGGGCTTATACGTGTATCTGTATGGTACGTCGAGGTCCCGTGTGGCTTTCTCTTATGCGGCGGCGATTGTGATGTTATTCATCAGCGCGACGGTTTCGCTTGCCGTTAAAGCGTTAATGAACAAATTGGGGAGGCGGTTCGCATGAAAGTAGAAGTGGCAAAAACCCCAAAGCTGAAAGCGAAGAAGGCCCCAGAATCTAGCAGCGTTATTACGATTCGCTGGGTGTTTCGCGTCTTGCTAGTTCTTTGGGCGATTTTAATTGTTTTCCCCTTGCTCTGGGCCATTATGACCTCCTTCAAAAACAAAGGAGACGTGATGCAGGGGGCTTTCTCCTTGCCGACGGTTTGGCGGTTTAGCAATTACGCGAAGGCGTGGAATGGCGCCCAATTCGGTCGTTATTTCTTGAATACGTTAATTCTTTCGGCGGGATCGGTATGCCTTTGCGTCTTGATGGTTTTGGGGTCGAGTTACGTGATTGCCAAATACCATCATTTCTTCTTCCGCCTCTTGGATCATTTCTATTCGGTTTTCATGATGGTTCCCCAAATGCTTTTGTTAATTCCCTTGTATCAGTTTTGCTACAAGTTGCATCTATTGGATGGCTGGTGGGTTATCCCCACTTTGATGCTGCTTAACGCCATTCAGGGTGTGCCGTTCTACGTTTTCTTAACTTTGCCGTTTATGCGCGGAATTAATAATGACATTCTCGAAGCGGCTGAAATCGATGGCGCCAATGAATTCCAACGATTCTTCCGCGTTGTTTTGCCGATGGTAAAGCCGCCCTTATTTATCGTGGCTTTGCTTTCATTTACGGGCGTTTGGAATGAATATGCGATGTCGATTACTTTTATCGAAGACAAGAATTTTTACACGATGTCTGCAGGTTTGAACAACCTGATGGCGGATGCCAACGTGGATTTCGGCGTTAAATTTGCAGCTCTTATCATTTCTATGATCCCTGTGGTCATCATGTATGCAATTTTCCAGAAGCCTCTTCAAAACGGCTTATCCGCTAGCGATGGCGTAAAAGGCTAGTTTTATTGCTTGCCGCCTTTTTTGCGGTACTGAAGCGGGGTATATCCCGTGAAGGCGTGGAATAATTTGATGAATGAGGAGAGGGAGGCGTACCCGCATTCTTCTGCGATCGTTAAGACGGAAGCATCGGTTTTCGCCAGTAACTCCTCCGCGTAAGACATGCGAATTTTAATAAGGTAATCCACGAGGGATACCCCGAGATAGTTTTTAAAGATGGTGCTGACTTGGGAATGGGAATAGTTGGTCATTCCTACGATGTCGTTAACTCTTTTGGAGAAAACTTCGGGTCTTTGGAGTTGAACGAGTAATTCAATCAACCACTTTGGTTCTCCTTGCCGCTCCCCATAATTTTCAATGAGATAAAGTCCAAGGATATATTCCAAGAGGGAGATGGATAGGGCTTTGACGACAGAAGGATGTTTTTCCATGGAGTCGGAAACTGTGAATTTTAAGAGGGTTTTGCAGTATTTTTGTACGGAATCATAGGTGTTGATATCCGCTTTTAAATGGATGAGTCGCTCCCCGCTTAATACTTCCTTCGATAATTCGCTTGGCCAGTTCTTAAGGGCGAAACGAATATCCTCTTCCGTAAAATAAATGTCCTGATGTAAATGCGGCGTTTTGATAAAAACGATTTCGTGAAGGTGGGCGGGACCCATGAGAAAGATGTCGCCAGAAGTGACATCGACAGGTATGCCATTTACGATATTTTTGGATATTCCGTCCTGATAGATGGTCAATTCCCACAAAACGTGATTATGGGGAGGGTTTGGCGTGGCGTATTGCTGGGTGATTCGATTGCTATCCGGCCGAATGAGCATGGGTTTGCTGTGTTTCATATTTTTACTTATCAATGATAGACTCCTATAGAAAAAAAGACATAAAAAAAGGTAAAGAAAGCCCTTACGTTTTTAAAAGGTATTAAAAATAGCAGTTTTGCATCATGAAAAAATGAAAAGCGAGCTCCGTGGCGTTCTATAATAATGGAGAAAATTTACGCATCGTGAATTTCGCTATCTAATTAGGTAATTCCAATGAATGAAAACGCATTCCTTTATCCTCCTTCCGACTATGGACCTGTTCCTTTTTGGTTTTGGAACGGTGAAATGGAGGAAGACCAAATTGTTTTTCAGTTGGAACAAATGAAGGAACAAGGCGTAAATGAGGCGATTATTCATGCAAGAAAAGGCCTAGCGATCCCTTATTTGTCCGATGCGTGGTTTGAACGAGTCCGCCTATCTTGCGAAACGGCAAAGCGGCTTGGGATGCGTTTATGGATTTACGACGAAGATAATTGGCCGAGTGGGTATGCGAGCGGTCGCGTCGTCGATGCGAATCCGGATTTTTGTGCTTGGTGTTTGAGCGTAGAAAAAATATATCCGGTTCTAGGGAAGCCTGTTGTCGTCGAGGATCGGCCTCATTCAAAGCTAGTAGAAGTCACCGCGGTTTATCAGGACCGCGAGTTTGTCGATATCACGGATTATGGTCGGAACGGCAAAGAACCTTGGCATTCAGAAACGTTAAGCTGGGAAGTATTTGTCTTCCGTATGGAGAAATGCGACCACCGCCCCGCGTATTCGGATAAGCCCTACGTGGACTTGCTTAATCCCAAGGCTACACAGGTATTTCTTTCTGTGACGCACAAAGAATATAAAAAACGCTTGCCAGAATATTGGGGGAACGTCATAAAAG
>UQCQ01000017.1 GCA_900539595.1 uncultured Mollicutes bacterium
TCATAAAAGGCTTTTTCACGGACGAGCCTGGTTTTTACCAAAATTACCTCGATCAAGACCGTAATTTAAATACTATCGCCTGGACCCCTGATTTTGCGGAGCGGTTTGAAAAGACTTATGGCTACGATATACGTCCTCATTTATGTGGGCTATGGCAAAACATGGAAATCAGCCCCAAGACGAGAAAAGACTATTACGAAGCGCTTGTTCGGTTTTATCGCGAATCTTATTTCGATGTGATTTCTTCCTTTTTGCATGTGGATGGATTGCTTCATATTGGCCATTTACACCGAGAGGAAAAACTAGAGGATCTTGTCCAAATGGAGGGCAATTTCTTTGGTGTAATGGATGCGCTTGATTATTCTGGCATCGACTGCATCGACCATGCATTCCCCCGCGTTACTGAAAAATTAGGTGCTAGCGCGGCCTATTTTTTGAATAAACCTCGTTTTTTTTCCGAGACCTTTGGGTGCTTTTCTTGGGCTTTAACCCCGCAAGAAATGAAAGAACGCGTCGATCTTCAATATGTTCAAGGCGTCAATATGCTCGTTCCCCATGCGTTCTTCTATTCAACGGAAGGATATCGCGCATTGGAGTCGCCCCCTTCTCAATTCATTCAAAACCCTTATTGGAAGGAATACCATCAGTTCGCGGACTATGTATCTCGCTTGTCTTATGTTTTAAGCCAAGGCGAAAGGGATGCCAAAATCGCCGTTTATTATCCAGCGAAAAAAGCCGCCGAGATTTTTGCGCCATTAAATCATTACGACGTTCGTTTGATTGATGAATGCCTTGCTTCCCTCACTGGTGCACTCCTGGACAAGGGAATCGATTTTGATTTTGTCTCCGAGGAGCAATTAGCTGAATCTCGGGTGGAAGGGACGAGGCTTGTGATTAAAGATCACGGATACGAAGCATTGATTTTGCCTTGCCTTCCTTCTAGCGAGGCAGCTCTGCAGGTGCAACGGTATGCCGAATCCGGCATTGTGGTGAAAATAGGCAAGGATAAAGGCTTTATCTCCGGGATGGTCTCCTTCACCTATTATGAAGAAACAGATGCCGTTCGTTATTTGGCCAAGGAACTAGACTTAGAAGTTGTTGGACATGGTGTTTATTGCTATGGCAGGAAGGACGGAGAGACGCTTATTCGTTTTCTTCTAAATGCTTTAGAGGTTCCTTCCACGATTGGATTTTTAGTCCCGAAAGGATTGCAAGTAGAACGGTGGAATGGTGAGACGGGGGAGACGTGTGTGCTTTTTGAAGCGGGGGAAGAACGTCAGGAACGCATCGCTTTTGGTCCTAAAGAATCCATTTTGCTGATTCTACGACCTGGAAATCAAGTCCCTGAAAAGACTTTGAAATGGAACTCGATAGTTTTGAAGTGCGAGAAGGCTTCATTTAATGGAAAAGAAGAAAAATTGACCTCTGCCCACGAAAATGGAATTGCCCATTTTGACGGCACCATAGATCTTCTTTATACCTTTGACGTGGATAAATGTCACAATAAGGCAAGACTGAGCCTTGATCAAGTTCGTGACTTTGCTTGGGTTCGGTGCAACGAGAAAGATGTCGGAGCACGCTTATGGGCCCCCTATGACTTTGATTTAACGAACGCGCTTCGTTCTGGACATAATGAAATTCATGTTTGCATCCAAAATGTTTTAGCTAACAGAATCGAGGGAACGGATTTGGATGCTGGTCTAATCGGCGAAGCGCGCTTAGTTATTGCCGACAAGGAGTGAGGAGTCTTCATGAATTCGAAAGAAGTTGAAGCGGTTATTCGGACTAGGGCGTATATTTCTTCCCGCTGGGAGGCCGCCGTTCATAAACCGGAAAACGAACCCGATGACGGGTTTCGTTTGCCTTACCCTTTTGTCCCGCCTTGCATTGCTGGAGATTTCCATTCTTTGTTTTATTGGGACACGTTTTATACCAATCGAGGAATGATAGCGGATGGCCATTTCGATTTAGCCAAATGGAACGTCGATAATTTGATTTACACTTTAGAAAAGTTAGGTTTTGTACCCAATGCCTATAACGCCAACTTGATTCGGTGGTGTTCCCAGCCGCCTTATCTTCATTTTATGGTCATGGATATTGCTCGGGCAAAATTTGATTCAGCGTGGCTTCAAAAGGCCTATGTCGCTTTGAAAAAAGAATATGAATTTTGGATGACGAAGCGAATTGCGCCCAATGGATTGAACCGTCATTTTCATAACCCGTTGCCCCAAAAAGAATTGGTGGATTACTATCGTTACGTCGCTTTGGAACGGCTTGGTCTATCTGTGGATAAAAGCGAGAAGGAAATGGCCCATCTAGGGGAATGCTATGTCGCAGATGCGGAGGCCGGTTTAGATTTTACCCCGCGTTTCTTGGATCGAGGAATTTACGTGAATCCCGTCGATTTGAATGCCAATCTGTATGGAATGGAACTGGATTTGGCTGCTTTAGCAGAACAATTTGAACCCGAAGAACAAACTCGTTTCCTTACTAATGCCCAAAGCAGGAAACAAAAAATGGATCGCTATATGCTCGCGGAAGACGGCCTCTATTACGATTACGATTTTGACCGTGGCTGTTTACTGCGCCCTGATTTTTGTTTTACCGGTCAGTTCATGCCCTTTATTATGGGGCTTTCCGACAGTCAAGAAGCCGCTAGAAAGGCCTTGGAACGCCTGCTCTATCCTTTTGGGGTGGTTTCCACACAAAAAGACCCCTCGGAAACCATCGCTTATCAAGCTGCTTATCCTTATTCTTGGCCTTACGACAATTATTTGGTCTATTGGGGCCTTCGGTCCATTGGGATGGATAAAGAAGCGAAGGAAGTGGGCGAAAGATGGCTCCGCAACGTTTCACAATCTTTCTTGGATACGGGAAAACTATGGGAAACCTACGATCCCTTGGAAGGCGGAAGGGCCAAAAAGAAAGAATATCCCGCTAATGAAATGATGGGCTGGACGGCAGGAACTTTTTCTTCCATCGCCGAAGATCTTCATGTCAAATAAGCTGCAAGAATAAAAAAGAGGCGGGACGTATAGGCTTATTGGCTTGGTTTATCGATTAACAAATGGCGAGAATAAAGCGGTTGCCGCTAAAAAGAGGATTGATGAATTCCTGGCGCATGACATCCGCGGCGATATTGCAATTTTCTTCGTTCCGATCGTTGCTTAGTGCCATTAATTTATCTGAAATTAATAAAATGCCCTCTGCGTAATCGGAGAAATCCTTTTTAGAGAATGGCAACGAATCTATTCCTTTTTGAACTTCGTCACGAAGGGTGGCGATAGGCTCCTGAATGGCTTCTTTTATTTGTTCTAATTTGTCATTGAGGATTTTAGGCTGGGCAGTCCAATGAATTTCGATGGGGAAATTTCTTTTGACTAAGTGACGGTTAAGATCCGCGGTTAAATCCACGGACATGTTGGCAATGCCTGCTAGAAGAAAACGTTCTTCTAAATTGAAATGACCGAATTGAGACGAGATGCTTGCCAGATTGAATTGCAGCAACTCATCGAAATGATTTTGGAAGGCTAAGAAGCCATTGGGGAAAGCCCTTTTTTGCTCTTCGGGCTCCAATTGTAAATAGAGGTGATGGAGTTTGAGGTGGAGCATTTCCATTTGAGAAATGCAGTAGACGAGGCCTTCTCTTTCGTTCATATTGGCCTATTATGCCCTTTCGGGATTGGAAGGTAAATATTCCGATGAACTCTAATGAATTCTTCGGTTTTTTATTCATATTTTCCAGAGAGACGGATAAAGGTCAATTTAATCGAAAAGTTTCCAAGGTTAATTTTTAGAAAGGAGTAAGAATGATATTAGATGTCCTAAAAAAGTTACGATAAAATCGAAAAAGTAAAATTTTTTTGACAATGATATTGACACGAATTCTTAGAAATCCATAATTTTTGCGTTCATTTAGGTGAAGGGACACCAATTATGAGAAAATACAGCAAAGCCGATATCCTAAAAATGGCAAAAGAGGAGAAGGTTGGCTACGTACGGCTCCAATTTACGGATATTCTAGGGTCCATCAAAGCCGTAGAAATTTCGGTTGCCCAACTTGACGATGCCTTGGACAACAAAATTATGTTTGATGGTTCGTCGATCGAAGGTTTCGTCCGAATTAAAGAAGCCGATATGTTTCTTCGGCCCGACTTGGATACGTGGATGATTCTTGATTTTGAAGATTCGACGTATGGAAAGGTCGCTCGCTTGATTTGCGATGTTTACACTTCTTATGGAAAACCGTTTGTGGGGGATCCCCGTTTTATTTTGAAACGTCAAATCAAAGCGCTTAATGACATGGGCATTTCGGCTTTAGACGTAGGCTTTGAACCTGAATTCTTCTTATTCAAACTGGATGAAAAAGGGTGCCCAACTCTTAACCCTGTTGACAAAGGATCCTATTTTGATTTGTCTCCAATCGATGGAGCCGAATATGTGAGGCGTGATATCGCCATGGAGTTGGAGCGACTTGGTTTCGTCATCCAAACCGCCCATCATGAGGTTGCCCCGGGGCAAGAAGAAATCAATTTCCGCTTTGCTCACGTTTTAGAGGCTTGCGACAATGTCCAAACCTTCAAACAGGTTGTCAAATTCATCGCTCGAAAACATGGCTATTTAGCCACCTTTATGCCTAAGCCCATTGCGGGGATCAATGGGTCTGGAATGCATACGAATTGTTCTCTTTCCGATGCGGAGGGCGTTAATCTCTTCTATGATCCCAACGATCCGATGAAACTTTCGCTTCTTTGCCGCAAATGGATTAGTGGCATCATCAAACACGCCCGTTCTCTCGCTGCTCTCACTAATCCCAGCGTTAATTCCTACAAGCGTTTGATTCCTGGTTACGAGGCCCCTTGTTATGTTTGCTGGAGTGACGCGAACCGTTCGGCTATGATTCGCATTCCCGCTAGCCGTGGCAAGGGAACAAGAACCGAACTTCGCAATGTCGACGCCACGGCCAATCCTTATTTGGCGTTAGCCGCGATTTTAGCCGCGGGGATGGACGGGCTTAAAAATATCAAAGAAGAAGAACTGGTCCCGCCAGTCTACGACAACATTTTCTCTCTTACTCGCGAACAAAGAGAAGCACAGGGGATTCCAAATTTGCCGGAAAATCTTAAGGATGCAGTAAAAGAGATGACCCGCGATCCGTTAATCTATCAAATGCTTGGAGACCATACTTACAATAAATATCTTGAAGCGAAGCGTTTGGAATGGGAGCAATATCGTAGTTATGTCTCGGACTGGGAAATCTCCCATTACTTAGATCGATAAAATACATAAAAAGGGGAAGAGGCTTCAATTTCGCGAAGCCTCTTTTACAATATTAGGTATGCGTGTAGGTATTGTAGGCGGAAGTTTGTCTGGCATAATGGCCGGCGTTGAAATGAAAACGATAGACCCCCGTGCGGAGGTTGTTATTTTCGAACAAAACGATAAACTGGCTAAAAAAATATACGCGACGGGCAATGGCCACTGCAATCTTTTACATCGCAACGCTTTACCCTCCTTTTACAATTGTCCTGATTTTATCCGTGGGGTTTTTGCGCGGTTTTCTCCTCAAGATATGGAGAAGAAATGGCAAGAGCTAGGCGTTCCTTTGCTTTATCATGGTGAATTAGCTTATCCCCTCACTTATAGCGCTCCGGCATTTGTCCGTTACTTGGAAAAGTTGCTCCAAGAAAAGGGCGTTAAGGTACGTTGCTTAGAACGCTTGGTAGATTACCGCGTCCTTTCGAATAAGGTGGAGCTAATAACTTCAGGCGGTAAAGAAGACTTTGATCACGTTATTTTTTGTACGGGTGGCGCGTCTGGGAAAAACCTTGGGACGGATGGGTCTATGGCGAAAGTTTTTGAGAAACATCATTATGTGTCTCATTCCTTTTTGCCGGTTTTGTGTCCAATTCGCACTGCGGAACATACCAAATCCTTGGCAGGTGTGCGTCACGACGTTAAGATTCGCATCGACATGGAGGGCTCTCTTTTCGCTGAGCGAGGGGAGATACTTTGGAAAAAAGACGGCCTATCTGGAATAGCAATTTTTAATGCATCTTTATTTTTATCCGTGAACCGCGCGAAAAAAGGAACGGAGATTCACTTGGACTTGTTCCCGGATTATTCGCTAGAACAGCTGGGTTCCTGCTGGATGGAGTCTTCTAAAAAACGCTCCTTTTATTTGGATGGATATCTGGCGGAACCATTGGCCCGTTATTTGTCTTTTAACGGGAATCACGATCCGATGGCGCTTGCAAAAAGAGCCAAAGATTTGGTCTTCCATTATCAAGAAAATTACGGATTTGAGGATAGCCAAGTTAGTTTGGGCGGCATCGCTTTAGGCGAAGTGGACGAAGAAACGCTTCGATCCAAAAAAGAAACGCGAGTTTCCTTTGCGGGCGAATGTTTGGATGTTGCTGGCTATTGCGGAGGATATAATTTGTTATGGGCGGCCATATCTGGAATTTTGGCTGCTAGAGGGGTGCTATGAGGTATTTTGTAGGGGATATTATGCTTCTTCCTAATCAAGGGGAGGCTCAAATTAGAAATCAAATTGCCAATCGGTTGCGAATTCCTTCCAATTCCTTTCGTTTTGAATGGGTGAATCGGCGTGCGAGACTAGTGGATAACCGCCTTTGTGTTTTTTATGACTGTGCAGTCGATACCTTTGCTTTTGTTCGCAATACTCAGATTCATTTCTTCGAGGAAATGGCCCCCTTCCAATTTCCTTCCTTTCACGGCAAAGGGGCTATTTGCGTAATAGGTGCAGGTTTTTCTGGCCTTTTTTGTGCTTATTTATTGGCTAAGCATGGGGCTGAAGTGATTGTCTTGGAACAAGGTGGCAATGCTGCCAATCGAGAAAAAAGCTACCGCGATTTTAGGGAAAAGCAGATCTTTGATCCCGCTTCGAATCCCTCCTATGGTTTCGGTGGTTTTTCCGCTTTGCATGGAGGTTATTTGCAAAGAGAAATTCGTACAAGCCAATCTCAATTTGTTTTGGATGCCCTGGTTTCTTTGGGACTTCCCGAATCCGTTAAAAAAGAAGGCTTTTCTTTTGTCTCCAAAGACCAAGTGAACTCCCTTTGCCTAGCGATGGAACGATATATTACGGATCGTGGCGGGCGTGTCATTTATGGAGCAAAAGCCCTTTCTGTCGATCGTTTTCTCGGATGGCCAAAAGGGGTGAGTTTCCTTTTGAACGGAACAAGAAAAAGCGTGAAAGCGGTGCAGGTCGTCGTCGCTGGGGGGAATACACCCCTTGGCCTTGAAACCGCTGCTAAATGTCGTGTTCCCTTGAAAAACGGCGCGCCGCGCCTAGGCGTTTTCGTCGAAATCAATGGTCGCGATTTTGAAACCAATTATTTTGGGCGCGGCGGAATGGCTACCCTCCCCCCTTTATACGTGGAAGAAAATGTCCCTTCTACAGAAGGTAGAGATACCCGAATCCAATTTGGCTATTGCAATGCGCCTCTAACGAATGTTGCTTCGGTCCCTTTCCGCGTGGATTTGGGATTGCAACTGAATTCCTGGTCGGGGGCGGGCAATGCTATTGCCTGCGTTTCCACCTCTTTAACTGAACAAGAAGCGGAAGAGTGCTCTTTGCAAGAATCCTATGATTTTGGTGGCAAGTTGCTTTCCAATAGTTTTTCTCGCCTCTCTCCTTACGCAATTCCTGCAGAGATGATGGGCGACTTCTTGTCCAAACGTGAGCCAATGCTTCTTGGAAGCGTAAGACCATCTTATTTCGGTGGAGTTTTCTTGGCTAATCTTCATAAAATCTTGCCCCGTTCTCTGGCGCAAAGTTTGCTTTCCGGCGTTTTTGAAATGGGAAGGCGTTATCCGCTTTTTGCATCTAGTCGCGCTTTGGTTAGCGGTTTTTCCACGATGGGAAGTTCCCGCTATCTCCCCTTGCCCATTAGTGCAGGCGGGAGGGGCGTCTATGCATTATTGCCCCGTGACAAAGAAGGCCAGGATTTGCTGAAGGCTGCGTTAAGGGCGTTTGAAACGGCGGCTAGAGTCCTTTCTGACGCCTAAAAGAGGCTCAACTATTTTGCCTTTGCCTCGATAAACGCGTTGACTATCTCTTAAAGATAGATTTAAATATTCAACGTCGCCTTTTTTGTATCGTTTTCTTATAGAAAAGGCATTTGAGAGGAACCCTATGAAATATTCGCCATCCGTCCGATTAATTAACATCATTATTTTTGCCTTGCTCCTTGCGGGTTTTGGCTTTCTTGGAGTCTGGTTCGGCTTCGTAATCAGCCCGAATTTGATTTTGGGAACGTCTCCCTCTGCTTCGATTGATCTTCCGGAAATCAGCGTTGGATTATCCGTCATGCTTGGTGCTTTTGGGCTTGCTGCGGCTTTAATGGCTTTGGCTGGGTTCGTCTATTCGGTTGCTTCTTTCGTTCGCCAAAGCAATTCGGATTTAGTGGTTCGTTCCTTTACCTGCTACATTGGAATCGGCTACATCGTGGCTGCTTTCCTCTTCCTCAACGCTATGTGGCTCTATCGCTTGACCAGCAGTAACATCGGCGATGATGATATTGCCTTTGTTATCGTTGTTTATGTGATTTTGCTTATTATTGCTCTTATTGGAAGCAACGTCCCTTTGATGCATCTTTTCGGAGAAGGGGAAAACACGAATAAAATCATGCGTATCCTCACGTCTTCTCTCTTCACGGCAGATTTAGCTACCGGCGCGATCTTCGGCGTCATGTTCCTTGTTAATCGCTTCTCCAAACAAATCTTCGCTTATTCCAGCGCCGTTTTGCTTAAGACCGGCGTCTTGGCTTTGATGCCGCTTGTTGGCGCTCTTTTTAGTGGCATTGCTTATTTGGGATACCGCAATTCCGAGAAGCACAACACCATCAAGAAGCGCAATGGTTATCTTTTTGAAACCGCGCTCTTTGTGAATGGCGGATCCATCATTGGTGCCGGCGTCTTTGGACAATGGCAATTTGATAACGTCAGCGATCACGTCTCCTTCATGGGCAAAACCTACGGCGCGAAATTCGGCAGCATGCTCGAATTTGCGACAATGTCCTACATCACTGGCGGTCTCCTTTGCCTGATTGCCTTAATCCTTGTTTATTACACTGTCTTCCCACCCAAGCTCAAAGAAGCGGATGGCATGAAGGCCTAATCCCTGAACGCATTAAAATGACGCCTCGTAAATCGAGGCGTTTTTTCGTATATGCGAACGTTAAAACTTATTTAGCTTTGATAGAATCGGCGATAAAGTTCTTCTCGACGATAATGCATTCGTCATAAAGGTCCATCACGCTTTGAGTTGGCTTTTCGAATTGCGCGTGCAATTGATTCATGATGGCGTTAGGAACTACGCTTGCCCCG
This sequence comes from uncultured Mollicutes bacterium, assembly GCA_900539595.1. GTDB lineage: Bacteria > Bacillota_I > Bacilli_A > RFN20 > CAG-826 > Alloenteromonas. The sequence continues at coordinate 9,355 of UQCQ01000017.1, forward strand.
GTACGTAGCAGGTTTTGTTTTTTACAAATATCGAAGGGAATATGAAAAAGAACGAGGATATGGGTGTCAAATTCCGGGGTTTGCTCCACGTAATATCGGCGGTATTCGTTGGTTAAGTTCGTGGAATCTGCGATGACCGTGCTTCCTTCTTCCGCTCCGAAGCGATGCAAATCTTCTAAAAAAGTTTTCCATACCAATGCTTCATCGCGAAAATCGTTAACGGCACCAAAAAGACGCAACCGAATTTGATCGCTGGAAACAATATGGGTGCGTGGGTGCGTGGAAGCGTATTGTTTGGCCCAAGTGGATTTTCCACTTCCGGGTATGGCTGAAAGAAGAATCAACGTGGACATGCGGGAAATATCCTAATCCGTTTTCTCCTTCTTTTCCACTTTTGATAGAATGTTGCCAAATGAAAAGTCTTGCATGCTTGTTTCGTTTCGGACCTGGACCTAGTTCCAGCCATACCATTGGGCCTTATTTGGCTGCGAAAAGCTTTCGCGAGCATTTATGCCCTCCCAATGCCGACGCGGTGCGTGTAGTTTTCTATGGATCCCTGGCGTTAACGGGGACGGGACACGGGAGTGAAAAAGCCGTTAAAAAGGCTTTGAACCCGTTGTCAGTAGATGTGGTGTTTGATGTAGATACGCATCTTCCTCACCCTTTGACGATGGATTTTTATGCATTGAAAAAGGGAGCAATCATCAAAAAGGCGCGGTACCTATCTCTAGGAGGAGGGGCTATCTATAGTGAAGACGACCCCAATACTAGAAACGAAGACATTTATCCCTTCTCCAACTTCCAGGAAATTCGAGAATATATGACGAAGCACCATCTTTCGTCTTTGAGGGAATTTTGTCTTCGATTCGAAAAGGGAGACATCGACGGATATCTCATGAATGTTTTGAAACAAATGATCGCGTCGGTGGATAGGGGTCTAGCTGCCAAAGGGCTGATTCCTGCGAATCAAAATCCTCGCTTGCGGTGGGAACGTTGCGCGGGTGACATCCATGAACGCGCTTTAGCCATGGCCAAGGGCGACGGGAGAAAAGAAGTTCTGCTTTCTTCTTATGCGTACGCCGTAGCAGAAGGAAGCGCGTGCGGAGAAGAAATCGTTACGGCTCCCACTTGCGGTTCTAGCGGTGTTCTCCCCGCTTGTCTTTATTATCTCCATAAAGAGAAGCGCGTTCCGTTATATCGTCTCCGCGATGCTTTGTACGCTGCTGGAATATTTGGTGATTTAGTGAAGCAAAACGCCTCTATTGCCGGATCGATTGGCGGATGCCAGGCGGAAATTGGCACAGCCTCTTCCATGGCTGCCGCCGCAGTTTGCGATTGCATGGGTCTTTCACTTTATCAAATTGAATACGCCGCCGAGTGCGCAATGGAGCACTTCCTTGGCCTTTCTTGTGATCCGGTGGATGGGTATGTCATCATTCCCTGCATTGAACGGAATGGCGTGGGGGCTTTGCGGGCCTATGATAGTTTCTTGTATGCGAAATTCATTTCCCCGGTTCGCCAAAACCAGGTGAGCTTTGATAACGTTGTTAAAGCAATGAAAATGACGGGCGATAGTTTGTCGGACGAATACAAAGAGACGTCCTTAGGAGGTCTCGCTCATATCCTAAAGAGTAAATAAAGAGTAATCTGCTAAAAAACCGCTAATATTTTAATTCAAATTTCGTTTTCGAGTCCTATAATAGGGGCAATGAGCAAGAAGTGGGGTCGCATTATTTCACAATGGGTGGCTTTAGGGGCGTATTGCGCCTGCGCAGCGGTTATTTTGGCGGAAAGCGCCATGGACGCCGACAGCAGCTCGAATCAATCCAACCAAGTAACGGGCGGAATTCAGGACGCCATCGATAAGAACTACGACAAAAACGCCATCAAGGAATTGAAAGATTTTGCCGTATCCTTTACTTGCCCTTCAGATTTTTCGGTTTTCGTGGGGGACAGAGTATCGTTTTCCGTCGTTTATAGCCCCGAAGACACGTCTTATAGAAATCTAATTTGGGATTACGATACGGAAGATGTGGATTTTTCGGAGGCCGATTCCTCGATTTGCTTCAAAAGGGCTGGGGAAATCGCTTTCAGTGTTCGCAGCGAACAAAACAAAGACCTTGCTCACACCTACCGTTTTCATTGTCAAAACGTTCCTGTGACGAACTTGGTACTGCCAACCAAAGAAGTCAATTTCAATTACGGGGATGATGGCCTAAAAATCGAGTGCAGTGTTTTACCTGAAAATGCGACGGATAAGTCCCTTTCCTATTTTTCGGAAGATGAAGCAGTGGCAACGGTCAGCGAAGACGGATTCATTCATCCCGTCGACAGCGGAACCACGACGATTCATATTCAAAGCAATGGTAATTCTGAGGTGGAAGAAACCTTGAAGGTCACCGTGGGCAAAAAGTCGGAAATTGTGATCCCTGTGTCCGCTATCATGGTTTCGCCGTCTTCGGGAACGATCAATGAAAACCAACTAACTCTAACGGTAAAGGGTACATTTAATGATGTAGCAGCTTCGTTTAATCCCAATTTGTTGAACGTTAAAATCCAGGATTCCTATGCCTCCTATTTCGACGTTGTTTCCAAAAAGAAGACGGGCGCAGGCCAATTTTCCTTCGGGATTAAAATGAAGGATAAGTTGCTCGCGGATAAGAAAAACTGGGAAAACGAATCTATTCCGTTTGAAGTCTCGTATGATCTTGCAGGCGTAGCCCCTGTTTCCTCCTCTTTCTCCGTTAAAAAAGCCTTAATTTTTCAAAGAGAAGACATTAAGTCTGTTGTTTTATCCAGCACATTACTCAGCCACATTACTTTGAAAAAAATTCTTTCTTCCAGTGATTACATTTATGCCGATCACGTGAAAGCCACGGTGAATTTCCGCACTGGATTAAATGAGAACGATTATAAGAAGAACAGTTTCCTCTTCGAACTCAAAAAGCCTTCTGGCGAATCCTATCCTGTGGATACGTATTTCTCGTCGAAAAGCCAAAACTACAAATCTTATGATCTCACCCCTCGCATGGATTCAATGGCACCCGAAGAAGGCCAATTGTATTATTACCCCAATAAAAACGACCGTTCCGTTTCTTTCAAAACCGAAGTTTTCCGTTATGAAAAAGTAGAAGATGCGACCACGGGTGGTTTGGATTTCCACCTTACCAAGTTTTATGAAGACCGAGAAACCGAGTTTTTGACGAACACCAAATACGAAAAAAACATGATGAGCGTCAAAATCACGGTGGATAGCAGTAACGCCGCGGTGAAGAAGTCGCTGGAATCTAGTGCCATTGAATTAAGCATTGATAACGAAAGTATCGCCGAATTTACGTCGAGCAAAAAAGCCGGTATCCAGTTTAAAAAAGCCGGAGTCACCATTCTTCGTGCCAAATCCGCGATTACGGGACTGGAAAAGGAATACAAAATTCGCGGCGTGGATGCGCCAAATCGCTTTAAAACCCTCATTAATACCAAACCAGTGGAGCTGGATTATTCCGCGTACCCCATTGTTGAAATCGGGAAGGATGAACGAAAAACCATCGATCTTGTTTGTTCCTATCAAACTACGTTTGCCGATGGCACCACGGTGACGACGCCCATGGAAACCGCGCTGTCTTTGGAAATAGAAGAAGGGCAAGAAGACCACCTTGCTTTGGCGGAAAATTCCTGCACGTTGCAGGGCATTCGCCAAAATAGCGGTGCTTCGCCTATCCCTTTGAAGTTGTTGATTCACCGGGACGACATGGTTGTTAAAACCTTAATGTGCGGGGTTCGCGTCACTTATATCGCTGTGGATCGTTCTTCCTTTGATGTGGCTTTCGAAGCGACGATAGAAGCCAATGAATACAATCAAGCGCAAAGCGATTGCTCTTCCGTTCCCGTAGGCACCGTCTTTCAGGCCCATGCAAGAATGAACGAAGACGCCACGAATAAGCGGGTATCTTTTTCCTCCTCCAAGTCCGATGTCATTGCCATCAATCCAAAAACCGGACTGGCCAAAGCCTTAAAAGCCGGAGAAGCCGTTATTAATGTTATTTCCGAGGATAATAATGCCATCACCTATTCCAAGAAGATTCGCGTCACGAATACCGTGAGCCCTTTCGAACTCGACATGGAAAAGATGGCCCCGTCGAAATATGACGTGGTGAAGAAAGAAGACGGAAGCGTTGATTATTATCGCGTGGATTTAGAATATGCACGTCCCTATCAAATCTATATTAAGACGTTAGCCTCCTCGACTTCAGGAACCTGGACGTTCCGTCGCCTTGCCTCTAATGAAGGCCAAACCAGCTGCATTCGGATCGACAAGGCTGGGCATGTCTCCTCCACGGGAATTGGCGAAGACGCTTATGAAATTATTTATGGGGGAGAGGATAGCCTTCAAACCTATAAACAAGTCATCCGTTTCCATGTAGCGAGAAATTCCCGTTTCACTTATCAGCAATTATCGATCCTTGTCCGCAAATCTTTGGGGCATTTTGGTTTGTTTGCTTTTACCGCCATCTTCAGCGTCATCTTTGTCTTCTTTGCTTTCCGCAGGGCGTGGGTACGATATGCGGCACTTGGAGTATCCGGAGTTTTGGGATTCTCTTTGGCGGGCTTTAGCGAATTGATTCAGCTTTATACCCCGGGAAGAGCCTGTGCTTGGAAAGATGTGGGAATTGATTCCGCGGGATACATGGCTACGATTTTACTTGCTGCTTTCGTTTTCTCGGTGATTTTGCTCGTCCGCTTCGTTATCCACAAAAAACAAGCAAAGAAAAAAGACACGGATGGCGAATAATCGCTTTCTTCATTCCGCTAGGCCTTCTTTCTAAGAACGGCCTTTTTTGCTACAATAGACCACATGGAAAACGTGATTCAAATCAAAAATAAGAAATTCGTTCTAACTTCCGTAGTAGCAGAACACGAAGACCATGCGACCTACATTGCCACGTGGAGCGGCCGCACCTATTGCATTCGAACCTATTCTGAGGGTTTCGAAGAAGCGATGAAGAACTACAAGATTCTTAAGCATGCGGGCATTAACATGGCAAAGATTTGTTTCCATGACGATGAAAATCACGTCATTGTTTTCGACTATTTTCCTGAGCAGTCTGTTTTGGAGGCCCTTTCTCACGGACCATTAACAGAAAATTATTTTGAAGCGATGTTTGCTCTTTATCGTTTTGCTCGGTTTTCCAAGGTTTGCTTAGATTGGGAACCCCAAAATTTCATGCTTCGCGGTTCTCAAATGTTCTATCTTCCCACCAAATACGAACCCCTAAACGATAAAAACAAATTCGAATTGGAAGGATTGCGTACGTGGTTCTTGGGAAAAGAAGGCCACGAATTGCTCCGCCGCAAAGGCTTTGATGATTCTGCACTTCCGTTATTGTCCGACGCCGAGGTGAACAAAGCGATGACGCTTGTTGCGGTTCGCTATTGGTAACCCTCGAACCCTTTTAATTGAAAAGGCATTAGCCTACAATACCTCCGCTATGGGAAACTCTTTTTATCTTGAAATTTTGCATGTCGACAAACAAACAGGTGCGCGTTATGGCATTCTGCATACTCCACATGGAGATGTAGAAGTTCCAACCTTTATGCCGGTAGGAACTAACGCCACTGTCAAATGCATGTCCCCAGAGCAAGTGAAAGCTTGTGGATCAGGCATTATTTTGGCCAACACCTATCACCTTCACTTACGCCCTGGCGAAGAAGTGGTCCGCAAAGCGGGAGGCTTGCATTCTTTCATGCAATATGATGGGCCCATCCTTACGGATTCGGGTGGATTCCAAGTGTTTTCCCTCGCCAAAAGAAGAAAAATTACGGAAGAAGGGGTTTTGTTCCATAACGAATTGAATGGGAACAAAGAATTCTTCTCTCCGGAAGAAGCCATCCGCATCGAAGAAGCGTTAGGGGCAGACATCATCATGAGTTTTGATGAATGCATTCCTTATCCTGCTACAAAAGAATATGTGGCGAAATCCACGGAACGTACGCTTCGCTGGGCGAAAAGAGGGCTGGAGGCCCATAAAAGAGAAGATCAAGCCCTTTTCGGCATTGTACAAGGGGGAGCCTTCCCTGATTTGCGGGAACACGCCGCAAAAGAATTGGCGGCCATGGACTTTCCCGGCTATTCCATTGGAGGAACTTCCATTGGCGAGCCCAAGGAAGTTTGCTATCAAATGGTAAGAGACGCCATTCGCTTCTTGCCGCCGAATAAGCCAAGATATCTCATGGGAGTTGGTTCTATCGACTATATTTTGGAAGGCATCGCCATGGGCGTAGACATGATGGACTGTGTTCTTCCCACGCGCCTTGCCCGTCACGGCGCTTTGATGACAAGCCATGGTCGCGTCAATATTCAAAGGTCCCAATACGCCGAAGATTTCACCCCTTTGGATGAAGAATGTGATTGCTATACTTGTACCCACTTCACGAAAGCCTATTTACACCACCTTTACAAAGCCAACGAGGAATTTGGCAAAACTTTGAATTCCATCCACAACATCCGTTTCTTAATTCGCGTGGTGGAAGGGGCGAGAAAAGCCATTCAAGAGGATCGCTTCGGAGATTACAAAGAAGAAATTTACGCGAAGTACAACGACAAAAGAGGTTTTTAAATGGATATCCGTTTGTTTGATTTTTATTTACCCGAATCCCAGATTGCCCAAACTCCTTTGAAAAAGAGAGACGAGGCTCGCTTAATGGTCGTTGACCGAGAACATCAAACGGTTGAAAACAAAGTTTTCCACGATATTTTGGATTACCTTCGGCCGGGAGACGTTATGGTGCGTAACAACACCAAAGTCATTCCTGCTCGATTGATTGGCGTGAAGTCCGAAACCAAAGGAAAGGTAGAAGTTTTGCTTTTGCATGAAGTCCCGGAAGAAGGGGAGGACGTTTGGGAATGTCTTGTTGGCAACGCCCATTCCGTGCGCGTTGGCAGCCATTGCGATTTTGGCGATGGTAAATTAACCTGCGAATGCACCAAGGTTTTGCCAGAAGGCATCCGTCATATGCACTTTTCCTATTCGGGAATCTTCCTTGAGATTTTAGACCAATTAGGCTTAATGCCCCTTCCGCCTTATATTAAAAAGCAATGCGATGATAATTCCGATTATCAAACGGTTTACGCGAAAGTTCCCGGTTCGGCCGCTGCGCCCACCGCGGGATTCCATTTTACGGATGAGCTCTTCCAAAAAATCCAGGAAAAAGGCGTGGAGGTCTTAGATATCACTCTCAACATTGGTTTGGGTACTTTCCGCCCGGTTAAAGTGCAGGACACCAAAGAACATCACATGCATTCGGAGACTTATGAAATGGATGCCCATACTGCCGAACGCCTAAATTTGGCGAAAAAAGAAGGGCGAAGGATTATTGCTATTGGCACGACTTCCGTTCGTACTCTGGAATCGGTTTATCAAAAATATGGTGAATTCCGCGCCTGCCATGAAGCAACCTCGATTTTCATCTCCCCCGGTTATCATTATCAAGCCGTGGATGCGCTTGTTACCAATTTCCATTTGCCAAAAAGCACCTTGGTCATGCTTGTTTCGGCTTTTATGGGCAGGAAATGGACTTTGAAATGCTATGAAAAAGCCGTTCAAGACGGATATCGTTTCTTCAGCTTTGGAGACGCAATGTTTATTTATGGCCATTACGATTATGACCATCAGGAGGAATAGCTTACGCGTATAGGCGCGTTGCCTTATTTATTTTATGCGTGCGCGTAACGAAGATTACGAAATCTCTCTTGAAACGATTTCAAAAATCTCAGAAGGAACGAAACCAAAGCTCCTGCTGCACGCTTGCTGCGGGCCTTGTAGTTGCTTTCCTTTGACTTTCCTTTGCCAACATTTCAATGTGACGATTTACTACGGGAACAGCAACATTTATCCGTTTGAAGAATATGATCGCAGAAAAAAAGAACTAGAAGTCTTACTTCAGGATCTCAAAAAGGACGAGGGCTTGGAGGTTGGCCTTGTTATGCCGCCTTATGATCACGAGGAATACATGAAGGATCTTCGTCCCTTTGCCTTACAAAAGGAAGGGCGAACTCGTTGCTTCCTGTGCTATCGTAAGCGAATGGAAGAAGCCTATGATTACGCGGAAAGCCATGGGTTTGATTATTTCACGACGGTGATGACCATTTCCCGCCAAAAAAGTAGCCCCGTTTTAAATGCCATTGGCCTTGGATTAGAAAAACAACATAAGCATTGCCGTTATTTCATTTCCGATTTCAAAAAGAATGGGGGAATTGAAAAAGGGCGTCAAATTCGGTTGAAGTACGGGCTTTATAACCAGCTTTATTGTGGATGCGAATATTCGTTTCAAGCCATGAAAAAACGTTCCAATAATTCCAAATAAATCGCCATTAAATATTTAAAACTTTGTGCATTGTGCACAAAAAATTTCTTTTTTTCTAAGTTTCTTCGATGCCGTCGAACCTTTTTTACGCGTGGATTTCCCATTTTTCAAAACATTCGTTAATTGCTACATTTTTTGAGAAAAAAAGAGTTGACTACACCTAGGCGTGCGCGTATATTTTCTAACGCTGGCGCTTGCGTTGAACTGCGAGGTTGCCGACACACCCACAGGCGTTGTCATGAAAGGGTGGTCGGGGAATTCGCAGGGAACATTCGCCAAGAAGCCTGAAAAAACTAAGGAGGAACATTCATGGCAAAAGAAAAAGCGATTCGCGTTCGCTTAACGGCTTATGACCACGAAATTCTTGATCAATCGGTTGAGAAGATTCTGGCCGTTGCCAAAAAGACAAATGCCGGTGTGAAGGGACCCATCCCTCTACCGACGGAAAAGCAGGTCTACACGATTCTCCGCGCTACCTTCAAATACAAGGATAGCCGTGAACAATTCGAGATCCGCACCCACAAGAGATTGGTTTACATCACCAATCCGCAAAAAGACACGGTCGATGCGTTGAGGAAGTTGGATCTTCCCTCTGGCGTCGATATCGACATCAAGTTATAAGGAGGACCACCATCATGAAATCCATCATCGGACGCAAAGCGGGCATGACTGAGGTCTTCGCCGCCGACGGAACGATGTACCCCGTCACCGTCATCGAGGTTCTCCCCAACGTCATCGTTGACAAGAGAACCATCGAAAAGAATGGTTATGAAGCGCTCGTCGTCGGCTATGAAGACATGGCCGAACGCAGAGCCAACAAACCGGAAAAAGGACTCTTCAAGAAAGCCGGCGTCACCGTTAAAGAAGGGCTCTACGAGCTCAAGGGCGACGAAATCTACGGCAAGAATGTTGGCGAGACCTTGACCGCTGATATGTTCCAAGCTGGCGAAGTCGTCGACGTCATCGGCCACAACAAGGGACACGGCTATTCCGGCACCATCAAAAAGTGGAATATGCACATCGGACCCAAAGGACATGGTTCCGGCTACCACCGCGGCATCGGCTCCGTTGCCAACAACGGCCGTGACAACAACCGCATCATCCCTGGCAAACACATGTCTGGACACTGGGGACCCGAACAAGTCACCATCCAAAACGTCACCGTCATCGAGAGCAACCTTGAAAAAGGCTACATCCTCGTCAAGGGCGGCGTTCCCGGACCGAAGAAGAGCATCGTTATGCTTCGTTCCCCTGTCCGCGTTCAATTCAACAAACCGGAAGTCAAGCCCGCGCTTGATCTCACGAAGAAAGGAGAATAAACCATGGCTGCAGAAAAAAAGATCAGCTTAGCCGTCAAAACCTTGAATGGTGAAGATGCTGGCAAGGTTGAAGTCTCCGCTGACGTCTTCGGCGTCACCGACGTCAATCCGCAAGTCATCAAAGACGCGGTCACGGTCTATCGAGCGAATCTTCGCCAGGCCACCGCGAAAACCAAGAAACGTCACGAAGTCCACGGCACCAATAAAAAGCCCTGGAGACAAAAAGGAACTGGTCGCGCCCGTTCCGGCGACGTCAAGTCCCCGATCTGGGTTGGCGGCGGAACCGTCTTCGGACCCGACGGCAATCAAAATTACAAACTTTCTCAAAATAAGAAAGCTCACAACCTCGCCCTTCGCGGCGTGTTGAGCGAGAAAGTCGCGGAAGGTGGAATCGTCGTCATCGATTCCCTCCAAGTCGAAAAAGTTTCGACCAAAGGATTCGCCGGCCATCTTAAGGCCCTCGGCCTCGCTGGCAAGAAGAACCTCGTCGTCACTGAATTCGAGAACGAAAATGTCGTCCTCTCCGCTCGCAACATCGACAAGCTCGTTGTTACGACCTCGGACAACATCTCCGTCTACGACGTCCTCTACTTCGATAACATCATCGTTAGCAAGGACGGAATCAAGAACATCGAGGAGGCCTTGAAGTAATATGGCTGAAGAAAAGAAAACCGTGAAAGCGGAAAAAGTTGAGGAAAAGAAAGCTTCCTTCCCGAAGCCGACCGCCAAAGACTTCACCGTCATCGACTCTCCCATCATCACCGAGAAATCCATGGCCCTGATGCAGAACGAAAACAAAGTCACGATCAAAGTGGCGGGTTCTGCGAACAAAACCGAGATCAAATATGCCTTCGAGCATATCTTCCAAGTGAAGGTCGTCGATGTCAAAACCATCAACGTCCGTTCCAAAACCACGACGCGTGGTGGCCGTTACAAGGGCACCATCTCTGGCTACAAAAAAGCCATCGTCACGGTTGCCGAAGGAAGCGCTGTTGATCTCTTCAAAGAGTAAGGAATCACCCTCTTATATATAAATAAAGATATATAGGAAAAGCATCCAATATAGGAGAACCAAGAATGGCTATTAGAACGTATCGTCCTTATACCAAGTCTCGTCGTTCCATGACGAACTCCACGTTTGAGGACATCACCAAATCCACTCCTGAAAAATCGTTGCTCGGCCGCGTCAAAAAGACCGGTGGCCGCAACAATCAGGGTAAAATCACCTGCCGTCACATCGGCGGTGGCAACAAGCGTCGCTATCGTATCATCGACTTCCGTCGCCGCAAGGACAACATCCCCGCGACCGTCAAGGCGATCGAATACGATCCCAACCGCAACGCCAACATCGCGCTCATCTGCTATGCGGATGGCGTAAAGTCCTACATCCTTGAGCCGCAAAACCTCAAGGTTGGCGATGTGGTCATCTCGGGCGAAAAGACCGACATCAAAGTCGGCAACTGCCTCGAACTTCAAAACATTCCTGAAGGAACCTTCATCCATGGCCTCGAGCTTCAACCTGGCAAAGGCGCTCAAATGTGCCGTGCCGCCGGAACCTCGGCTCAGATCCTTGGCAACGAAGGCAAATATGTCATCGTTCGCTTGGCTTCTGGCGAAGTCCGCAAGCTCCTCAAGAACTGCCGCGCTACCATCGGTATCGTTGGTAACGAAGACTGGAACCTCATCAACCTCGGCAAAGCTGGTAAATCCCGCTGGAAGGGAACCCGCCCGACGGTCCGTGGTTCTGCCATGAACCCCTGCGATCACCCTCATGGTGGTGGTGAAGGTAAGTGCCCGGTCGGACGTGATGCTCCTCGCAGCCCTTGGGGCAAGAGATGCCAAGGCGTCAAGACCCGTCATATGAAGAAGAATTCGACGCGTCTCATTGTCAGACGTGCTTCTAAGAAGTAAGGAAAGGAGAGATAGGAAATGTCTCGTTCACTGAAAAAAGGCCCATTTGTGGATGAATACCTTCTCAAAAAGGTAGAAGCCAACCTCAAATCCGGCAAAAAAGAGATCATCAAGACATGGTCTCGCCGCTCGACGATCTATCCCGCCTTCGTCGAACAAACCTTCGCGGTCTATAACGGCCACGAACACATCACCGTCTACGTCACCGAAGATATGGTCGGACACAAACTTGGCGAATTCGCCCCGACCCGTAACTTCCCTGGCCACCACGGAAACAACGTCGGCGACCAAGCCGCTAAGAAATAAGGAGAAACATCATGGCTGAAGAAGAAAAGAAGACCGTGAAAAAAGCTCCGGCGAAAAAGACGACCACGGCGAAGAAGGCCCCGGTGAAAAAACCCGCTGCCAAGAAAGCCGAGAAGAAAGAAACCGAAACCGTTAAGGAAGAAGCGGTGAAGGAAGTCGAAACCAAAGAAGCGAAGAAAGCTGCCAAACAGGCTGCTAAAGAAGCGAAGAAGGCCCCAGTGGCCCCGGAAAAACCGGCCGTCACCGAAGCTCACGCCTTCGCCCGCGATGTCCGCGTCACTCCGCGCAAAGTCCGTCTTGTGATTGACCTTGTCCGCGGCAAAGACGTCAAGGACGCGCTCGCCATCCTCGCGATCACCAACAAAGCGGCGGTGACCCCGGTGGAAAAACTCATCAAGAGCGCCGCTGCTAACGCCATCAACAACTTCCACATGGATGGCAGCAAGCTCTACATCAGTGAAATCCAAGTCAGCGATGGCTTGAAGATCAAGCGTTACATCCCGCGTGCTAGAGGTTCTGCCTCTGGCATCATCAAACGTAACGCCAACATCCGCATCACCGTGAAGGAAAGGAACTAAGGAGGGTCGCGATAAAACTATGGGACATAAAGTTAATGCCGTTGGCATGCGCGTTGGTATCAACCGCGACTGGAGTTCGAAATGGTACGCTCCGAAGAAAGACTACGGAACCTACATCAATGAGGACATCGCCATCCGCCGCTACCTTGAAAAAGCTGCGAAATCTGCGATGCTCTCCCGCGTCGAGATTGGCCGCGTTAAAACCGACAAAGGCCATGACGTCAAAATCAAATTGTTCGTTGCTCGTCCTGGCGAAGTCCTTGGACAAGAAGGATCGAACAAGGAGAAGATCGTTAACGATCTCAAGCGCATTGTGAAATCTGGCAATCCTCAACTCGACGTTGTGGAAATCAAAAACCCGGACCTCGATGCCAACCTTATGGCTCAATGGATTGCAAGCGAACTCGAAAATCGCGCCGCCTTCCGTTCGACCATGAAGAAAGCCATTCAAAGAATGCGCCGCGCTGGTGCTAAGGGATGCAAAACCCTCTGCTCCGGCCGCCTTGGCGGAGCGGAAATCGCTCGTGCCGAAGGATACAAAGAGGGCGTCGTTCCTCTACACACCATCCGTGCTGACATCGACTTCGCTCATGTCACCGCTCAGACGACCTATGGAAACATCGGCGTCAAGGTGTGGATCTGCCGTTCCTTGAACAAAGAAGACTTGGCCATCCCCAACGAGGATGCCCCGGCCATGACCCGCGGAGGATTCCGCGCCAATGACCGCCGCGGCGCTCGTCGTCCGGAACGCAAAGGAGGAAGCGAAAATGCTGCAGCCAAAGCGCGTTAAATACCGTCGCCCCCACGGATTAAGCTATGAGGGCAAAGCCAAGGGTGGAACCACCGTCGACTTCGGCGAATATGGTTTGATGGCCCTTGAAGGTGCTTACATCACCGATCACCAAATCGAATCCGCTCGTATCGTGCTCGCCCGTTATACGGACCGCGCCGGAAAAGTTTGGATCCGTATCTTCCCGCATCACGCTCTTACCAAGAAGCCTGCCGAAGTCCGTATGGGTTCCGGTAAAGGCAGCCCGGAAGGCTGGGCGGCCGTCGTCAAAGCCGGCACCGTCATGTTCGAAATTGGCGGCATCGACCCGAAGATTGCTACGGAGGCGCTTCGCCTTGCTGGTTACAAGCTCCCCGTCAAGACCAAGGTTGTGAAACGCACCAAGGCCTTGTCCCAGGCAGACTTGCTCAAGATGGAAGAAGCCCACGCTTCCTCCGTCGAAGCCCTCGAAGCCGAAGAAGGCATTGAGAAAACCACGGTCGCGGATACCGGAAACGATACCCCCGCACCCGCTGAGGAGGCCAAATAATGGAAATCAAAGATATCCGCGCATTGACCCCGGAAGAGCTCAATGCCAAGATCTACGATCTCAAGCAACACCTCTTCGAACTCCGCCGCAAGAAAGCGGTTGGCAGCTTGGAGAACGGCAATGAGATCCACACTGCTCGCAAAGATCTTGCGAAATGTGAAACCGTTAAGCGCGAACGCGAGCTTAACATCGCTAAGTAATCAAGGAGACCAATCATGGAAAGAAATCATCGCTTCTCCGTTCAAGGTGTTGTCACCTCGACGAAAATGAATAAGACGATTGTTGTCACCGTCTCCACCGAACGCAACCACCCGCTCTACGGCAAACGCGTCGGTTATTCCAAGAAATACTACGCCCACGATGAAAACAACGCCGCCAATGTCGGCGACGTCGTCACCATCATGGCGACCCGTCCGCTCTCCAAGATGGTTCGCTTCCGTCTTGTGAGCATCGACCAAAAAGTTGTCACGGCTGAAAATGCCGCGGAAGCTGAAACGAAGCTCGAAGAAGCCGAAGGCTCCTCCGAAGTGGTCGCTCCGGCTGAGGAGGCCAAATAATGGTCCAGAACGAAACGAACCTCGTGGTTGCCGATAACTCCGGCGCCCGCTCCGTCCGCGTCTTCCGTCAATACGGCGGAAGCCACCGCAAAGTCTCTTCCCTCGGCGACATCGTTCTCTGCGCTGTCAAAGAGGCCACCCCGAACGGAAAGGTCAAGAAGAGCGACGTCGTCAAAGGCGTCATCGTCCGCGTGAAGTACCCCGTACAACGCAAAGATGGCTCGACCATCCGCTTCGATGACAACGCCGTCGTTATCGTCGACAACGACGGAAATCCGGTTGGAACCCGTGTCTTCGGGCCTGTCGCTCGCGAACTTCGCGAAAAAGGCTATATGAAGATTATTTCCCTCGCGATCGAAGTGCTATAAGGAGATAAGGAAACATGAACATCAAAAAAGGTGATAAGGTCGTCGTTATCTCCGGCGCCGACAAAGGCAAAGAAGGGACCGTCCAACGCGTCTATCCGAAGCTCAATCGAGTCGTCGTCGAAGGTGTCAACGTCCATAAGAAGCACAAGAAACCGACCCAATCTGTCCCTGAAGGCAGCATCGTCGACATCTATGCTCCGTTCGATGCCAGCAATGTCATGGTCATCGATCCGAAAACGAAAAAGCCGACCCGTGTCTATCACAAGGTCGTCAAAGGCAAAAAGGTCCGCGTCGCGAAAAGCGGCGAGGTCCTTGACTAAGGAGGAAACGCTAAATGGCAACTGCTAAGAAAGCCGTTAAGGCGGCTCCTGCGGAGGAAGAAAACGTGAAATACGTCAACCGCCTCCAAAAGAAATACAAAGAAGAAGTGCGTCCCGCTCTCGTGAAGGAATTCGGTTATTCCACCATCATGATGGCTCCGCGCCTCGAAAAGATCGTCATCAACATGGGTGTTGGTGATGCCACTCAAAATTCCAAAGCGTTGGATGACGCGGTTAATGACCTCACGATCATCGCGGGTCAGCACCCCGTCGTCACCAAGGCCAAGAAATCCATCGCGACCTTCAAAGTCCGCGAAGGACAGGCTATCGGCTGCAAAGTGACCCTTCGCGGCCAACGCATGTACGAATTCCTCGATAAGCTTGTCTCGATCGCCTTGCCTCGCGTCCGCGACTTCCGCGGTATCAGCAAGAACGCCTTCGACGGCCACGGCAATTACACCTTGGGCGTCAAGGAACAGCTCATCTTCCCGGAAATTGACTACGATAAAGTGGCCAAGATCCGTGGTATGGACATCGTCTTCGTCACCACGGCGAAGAGCGACAAGGAAGCGTTTGCCCTCTTGGACAAAATGGGCTTCCCGTTCCGTAAGTAAGGAGACCGAAAATGGCTAAGAAAAGTTTAATCAACAAATGCAACCGCAAGCAGAAGTTCTCCACTCGTGAGTACACTCGCTGCAAGCGTTGCGGCCGTCCTCACGGCGTCATCCGCCGCTTCGGCCTCTGCCGTATCTGCCTCCGTGAGCTCGCCTATAAGGGCGAAATCCCGGGCATGAAAAAGGCCTCTTGGTAATGGAAAGGAGAAAGAAACAATGAAAGCTATGAACGCTAATATTGGCGATCCAATCGCGGATATGCTCACCCGCATCCGCAATGCGAACGCTCTTCGTTATGACGAAGTCTCCATGCCGCACTCCAAGATGAAAGAAAACATCGCGAAAATCCTTCAAAACGAAGGGTTCATCAACGGTTTCAACGTCGAAGAGAACGATGGAAAGAAAACCCTCAACGTCCTCCTCAAGTACAGCGCCTCCGGCGAACGTGCGATCACCAATTTGAAGAGAATCTCCAAACCTGGTCTCCGCGTCTACTCTGAAGCGGACAAAATCCCGACGGTCCTGCATGGCCTTGGCATTGCCATCATCAGCACCCCCAAGGGATTGCTCACCGACTCCCAAGCCCGCAAAGCCAACGTCGGTGGCGAAGTCCTCTGCTACATTTGGTAATAGAGAAAGGAAGAAAACAAAATGTCTCGTATCGGATTTAAACCCGTCGTTCTTCCTGAAGGCGTCACGGCGAACTTCGCCGATGGCGTCATCACCGTCAAAGGATCCAAAGGCGAATTAAGCGTGAGCGTTCCCGCTCTCGTGAGCGTCGAGGTCAAAGACGGAGCGATCCATTGCACCGTTAAAGGCAATGAAATCGAAGAGCGCACTTTGCACGGAACGACCCGTGCCAACATCCACAACGCCGTCGTCGGCGTTTCCGAAGGTTACAAGAAAGAGCTTGAAATCGTCGGTATCGGTTATCGCTGCGCCATGCGCGGAAATGCCATCGTTCTCAACGTTGGCTTCTCCCACGAAGTCGTCCTTCAACCGATTGAAGGGGTTAAAATCACCTGCAAAGATGAAACCCACATCGCCGTCGAAGGTATCGACAAGCAAAAGGTCGGCCAAATGGCTGCCCTCATCCACGACACCAAGCGTCCGGAACCTTATGGTGGCAAAGGAATCAAATATAAGGGCGAACATATCATCCGCAAGGAAGGTAAGCGCGCCGCTGCCACTGGCAAGAAGTAATAGGAGTGAGATGCTATGATTGAAAAAGAATCGAGAAACGTTGCCCGCGTTCGCAAACACGTTCGCGTTCGCGCCAAAGTCTCCGGCACGGCCGAAAAACCGCGCCTCTGCGTCTTCCGCTCCAATAAAAACATTGAAGCGCAAATCATCGACGATACGAAGGGAATCACCCTCGTCTCCAGCTCGTCCACGCAATTGAAGCTAGAAAATGGCGGAAACTGCGAAGCGGCTGCCAAAGTCGGTGCTGATCTTGCCGCAAAAGCCAAAGCCAAAGGCATCGAAATCGTTGCCTTCGACCGCGGCGGATACCTCTACCACGGCCGCGTCGCTGCGTTAGCCGATGCTGCGCGCGAAGGCGGACTTAAGTTCTAAGGAGAAGGACCATGGAAGAAGAAAACAAAGTCAATGCCCCGACGGAAAACGTCGAGGAACAAGCCTCTGCTAAAGGTGGATACGAGCCCCATGGCTCGGCCGCCGCTCCCCGTCCTGGGGATCGCAAAGACGCTTCCCACCGTGGACGTCCGTCTGAAAGACGTGGCGGTCGCGGCGGATTCCATCGCGGAAACGATGATGGATTGACCGAGCGCGTGGTTGCTATCAACCGCATTTCCAAGACGGTTCAAGGCGGAAAACACGTCCGCTTCTCCGCTCTCGCCGTTGTCGGCGATGGAAAAGGCAAATATGGCTTCGCGATGTCGAAGTCGGGCGAAGTCCCCGATGCCATCAAAAAGTCGTTGGCCGCTGCTCGCAAGCAAATGTATTCCATTCCCCTCCTTAAGGGAACGATCACCCATGACGTCGAAGGCGTTTTCGGATCGACCAAGGTCGTCTTGAAACCGGCTCCGGCTGGCACGGGTATCGTCGCCGGCGGTGCTGTCCGCGCCATCGTCGAACTCGCTGGTGTCAAGAACATCGTTGCTAAGGTTTACGGTTCCCGTACCCCGATCAACGTGATTCGCGCCACCTCGGCTGGCCTTCTCTCCCTCAAGGAGTACGATAAGGTCATGATCCTCCGTGGCAAGAAGACCCCGGAACAAATCAAAGCCAAACATGATGCGGAACGCGCCGCCCACAAAGCTGCGATGGCCGCTAAAAAAGATGCCTCGAAAGGAGATAAGTAATCATGACGAACCTTCATAATCTCCACAACGCCCCCGGCGCGAAGACGGATGCCTTCCGCAAGGGCCGTGGCCGCGGATCTGGAAACGGAAAGACCGCTGGCAAAGGCACGAAGGGGCAGGGTGCCCACGCTCACACCAAGAAGAACGGATTCGAAGGCGGACAAACGCCGATCGCTCGCCGTCTTCCGAAGTTTGGCGCTCGTAAAACCCACCACAACAACCCGACCGTCTACGCGACGATCAGCCTCAATACTCTTGAAAAGTACTTCCAAGAGGGCGAAACGGTTACTACCGCTATCCTTCTTGAAAAGAAAATCATCAAGAAAGAACTCAGCGGCGTGAAAGTCCTCGGCAATGGCAAGCTCACCAAGAAGCTCGTCGTCGAAGCGAAGGCCTTCTCTGCCTCTGCGAAGAAAGCGATTGAGGACCTCGGCGGCGAAGCCAAGGTTATTGCCTAATGCATAAGTTCGTCTCGATCTTCAAAAACAAGGAGATTGTTGGCCGTATCTTCTTTACGGTCATGATTCTCTTCGTCATCAGGATCGGGGCGGCTATCTCGGTTCCGGGCGTCCATGCTGAAGCGGAATTGCAAAATGCAATGAACTCCGGCAGCGCCCTGGCCTTGATGGATTTGTTGGGCGGGGGAGCGCTTTCGAACTTCTCTGTCTTTGCCCTAGGGGTCTCGCCTTACATTACCGCTCAGATCATCATCGAGCTCCTCTCGAAGGACGTATTGCCCGCGTTGACGGATTTATCCAAACAAGGACAATATGGCCGCAAGAAGATCGAAATGGCGACCCGTTACCTATCCTTGCTTCTCGGTGCTGTTCAGGCTTATGGCATCATCAAGACGATGCAGAATTCAAGCTACATCACTTTGACCCTTGCCGATAATTTCTGGACGTATCTTTATATCGTCACCGTCATGCTCGCGGGCTCTATGCTTACGATGTGGTTAGGTGACCAAATCACCGAAAAAGGATTGGGCAACGGCATTTCCGTCATTATCTTTGCCGGCTGTGTGCGCAGCCTTCCCATCCAGATCCACACGGCTTTCTCTAAGTGGATCAGCCAAAACCAAGGAATGGGCTCGAACGCTTTGATTCGTGGCTCCTTCCAATTCGTCTTATATATCCTCGCGCTTGTGGCGATTACCGGCGGAGTTGTGTTCTTTGAACTCTCCCGCCGTAAAATCCCTGTACAGCATGCGGGAAAAGGCGGACAAACGGCTTCTATGGCCCGCGCCTCCTTCCTCCCCATCAAGATTAATAGCGCTGGGGTTATTCCCGTTATCTTCGCGTCTTCCATCATGATGGCGCCTTCGGTTGTTGCGAGTTTCATTTCCGCGGATGCGGCAAATGCGCAATGGCTCCAAATCTTCAATTATTCGGCCATGTATGAAATGCCATGGTTTGATGGGAAAACTTGGAGTATGCCGTGGGGCTTGCTCATTTACGTGACGTTGATCATCGTCTTCACATTCTTCTATGCTCAGATGCAGATCGACCCCGAACAGATGGCAGACAATTTCCAAAAGAACGGTTCCTATATCCCAGGCATTCGCCCTGGAAAAGAAACCGAGCGATACGTTTCGAAGGTTTTAAACCGCGTGACCTGCATTGGCGCGTTGGCTCTCGCTGTGATTTCCTTGCTTCCGATTGCCTTGACTTTGTCTGGCATCTTCGGAACGGATACTTCGCTTGCGATCGGCGGCACCGGCATGATCATCGTGGTCGGCGTTTGCATTGAGCTCAATGCGCAAATCGATGGTTTGCTCGCCGGAAAATCTTTTGAGCAAGTTCAAGGAGGCATGTAAGCATGTTGAATATCATCCTCATGGGCCCGCCGGGAGCCGGGAAAGGCACCCAAGCGACCCGTATTGTTGACGCTTTCCACATCCCTCATATCTCCACTGGCGATATGTTCCGTGAAGCCATCTCCCAAGGTACTCCGCTCGGATTGAAGGCGAAAGCCATCATCGAACGTGGAGACTTGGTTCCTGATGACGTCACGATCGGCTTGGTCCGCGAGAGACTTTCTCGCCCGGACTGTGCCAATGGCTATCTTCTCGACGGTTTCCCCCGGACGTTGGTTCAAGCAGAAGCTTTGAAACAAATGGGCCCGGAAATTGACCGAAAGGTTTCCATGGTCGTCGACATTGTGGTCGAAGACAGCGAACTCGTTCGTCGCATCAGCGGACGTCGCGTTTGCTCCAAATGCGGCGCTTCCTATCACATTCAGGATATGAAGCCGCAAAAGGAAGGCATTTGCGACCGTTGCGGTACGAAACTGATTCAGCGCAAAGACGATAACGAAGCCTCGCTCCAAATTCGTTTGGAAAACTATTACAAGCAAACAGCTCCGCTTCAAGATTTCTACAAAAAAGAAGGGGTTTACCACGGCTTTGATGGCAAAGTGGGTGCCCAAACTCTTTTTGAAGAGATTTGTTCTCTTCTTGAGGCGAACAAGTGATCATCATCAAATCGCCACGCGAAATCGACCTCATGCGTGAGGCCGGTCGCGTGGCTGCCTTGGTTTTTGAACAGGTTGGCCCCATGGTTCAACCTGGAGTCAGCACCGCATTTTTGGATGAGCAAGTCGAACGCGTGATGCGTGAGAATGGGGCAATCCCTGCCGAGAAAGGCTATTACGGCTATCCTGCATCGGTTTGTACCAGCGTGAACGAAGTGATTCTTCACGGAATCCCCTCCTCCAAACAAATTCTTCGAGACGGTGACATCATTTCTCTGGATTTGGTCACCAAGAAGAACGGCTATTGCGGCGACGCTTGTCGGACCTACGAAGTAGGAATTTGTGGCGAGCGGCAAAAAAGAATGATTGCAATTGCCAAGGAATGCTTCGATAATGCTATGGCCCTGGTAAAACCAGGGGTGCATCTTGGTGACGTTTGCCACGCCATCGAGGAAACCGCCAAGAAATACGGCTGCAGCGTCGCCCGGGATTATACCGGACACGGAATCGGCCGTGAAATGCACGAAGATCCCTACATTCCCTGCTATGGAACCCCGGGTACTGGCCCGGTTCTTAGGGAAGGGATGACCATTTGCATCGAGCCAATGATCTTCGAACACCATAACGCAGTCCGCGTCCTCAAAGATGGATGGACGGTTGTAGCGAAGGACAAAGGCCTGACCGCCCATTATGAAAACACAGTGGCGGTTACCAAAGATGGTTGCGAGATCCTCACGAAAATTTAATCGAGGGCAGAAAGGAGAAGCTGTTTTTTGAGCAAAGAAGATTGCATTGAAGTCGAAGCAACCGTTGTGGAATGTCTTCCCAACGCGAACTTCAAGGTGAAATTGCAAACGGGCGTTGTGGTCCAAGCCTGCGTTTCGGGAAAAATCCGTATGAACTACATTCGAATTCTCCCCGGTGATCGGGTCACCGTCCAATTCTCACCGTATGATTTAACACGTGGGCGTATTACGTTCCGTTATAGGAACTGAATCCAATTAGGAGTAAAAAAACATGAAAGTCAGACCGTCTGTCAAGCCGATTTGCGATAAATGCAAAGTCATTCGGCGCCATGGCAAAGTCATGGTCATTTGCTCCAACCCCAAGCACAAACAGCGCCAGGGTTGATGAGCGTTAGAAAGGAATCGTAGCAAATATGGCACGTATTGCTGGGGTTGATATCCCAAATGAAAAGCGCATCGTTGTCTCCCTTACCTACATCTACGGTATCGGAAACACGACTGCCAAGAAAATCTGCGACGCCGCTGGTGTCTCGGTCGATATTCGCACCAAGAACCTTACCGACGAGCAGCTCACCGCGCTTCGTTCCGAAGTCGCGAAATACCGCACCGAAGGCGACCTTCGCCGTGAGGTTGCGCTCAACATCAAACGTTTAACGGAAATCGGATGCTATCGTGGCATCCGTCACAAGAAAGGCCTCCCCGTTCGCGGTCAACGTACTCGCACCAATGCCCGTACGCGCAAAGGTAAGAGAAAGACCATTGCGAACAAGAAGGAAGCGACGAGGTAAGGAGGTAAATAACAATGGCTGATTCTAAGAAAACCACCGCCCGCAAGAAGAAGATCAAACGCTCCTTCACCAAAGGCGTTGCTCACATCCACAGCACCTTCAACAATACCATCGTCACTATCACGGATCCCCAAGGCAATGTTATTGCCTGGAGCTCTGCCGGTGCCTTGGGATACAAAGGCGCTAAAAAAGCTACCCCGTTCGCGGCTCAACTCGCTGCCGAAGCAGCTGGCAAAACCGCTTTCGATCAAGGCCTTCGTCAAGTCGAAGTTGAGGTCAAAGGTCCGGGTGCCGGCCGTGAATCCGCGGTTCGCGCGTTGACGACGGTTGGACTCCAAGTCCTCTCCATCGAAGACACTACCCCAATTCCTCACAACGGCTGCCGTCCGCCCAAGCGTCCTCGCGGCTAGTCCTGTATTTCTAAATCGCTACACTAGCTAACCAATAGGAGGATTATTAATGGCAATCGCTAACAAAGTCGAAGAGAAAGAGCAATCCGCTCTTCCCAACCCCTTCGAACCCTTCACCGTTCAAACCGTGGTCAACGACGACGCTGAACATTATGGAAAATTCCTCATCAAGCCGCTTGAACGTGGCTTCGGAATCACGCTTGGCAATGCGCTTCGTCGCGTTTTGCTGAGTGCTCTCCCCGGCGCGTCCGTTTATGCGGTTCAAATCGAGGGCGTTCGTCACGAATTCACGGCGATCAAAGGCTGTGATGAAGACGTCACCGCGATTATCCTCAATCTCAAGGATTTGGTTTTAAAGATTGACGATGAATCCAACGACATCAAGCGCATTACCCTTGATGTGGAAGGACCCTGTGTCGTCAAAGCTTCCGATCTCGTTTGCCCGTCCTTGGTCTCCGTTGTCAACGGTGACCTCGAAATCGCCCACCTCAATGAAGAAGGCCGTCTCCAGATGACCATCTTCGTCGGCACGGGCCGTGGCTACGTCACTGCGGAACAAAATAAGCTTATTCACAAGATTGATACAGTCGGCGTTATCTCGACGGACTCCAACTACAGCCCTGTCTTGAAAGTCGCTTATGGCGTGGAACCGACCCGCGTCGGTCATGATTCGAAATTCGATGCGTTGACTCTTGAAGTCACCACGAACGGATCTTGCACCCCATCGGAAGCCGTCACGTTGGCCTCGCAACTTCTCATCGCTCACTTTGCGAAATTCACGTTGATTGAAAACGCGAAAGATTACCGCATGGTCAAAGAAGAAGTGAAGACCGAGGAAAACAAATATCAGAACATGTTGATCGAAGAACTCGATCTCAGCGTTCGTAGCAATAACTGCTTGAAGCGCGCTGGCATCACCACGGTCATGGAACTCACCCAAAAGAGTGAAGACGAGATGATGAAAGTCCGCAATTTGGGCAAGAAGTCGCTCAAGGAAGTGAAGGAAAAACTCGCCGAAATCGGGCTTCATTTCCGTGATTACGTAGGAGAATAAAAAATGGCAGCACAAGGAAGAAAGAACGTCCACGGCAAAGCCGGCGTTCGTTTCAAGGCCGGTTATACCGCCTCGAAGAACAAATCGATGCTCCGCAATGTCGTTTCGAGCCTTATCATCAACGGCGAAGTCAAAGTGACTTCTGGCGTCGTGAAAGAACTCAAAACCTTAGCGGATCACATGGTCACCCTTGCAAAGCGTGGAGACCTCCATGCCCGCCGTCAAGCGGCTCGTGTTGTTCGCACGGGATTCGTTGACGAAAATGGGACGGAAGCCCTCGCCAAGCTTTTCAATGAGATTGGCCCGAAATTCGCAAATCGCAACGGCGGTTACACCAGCGCTTTGAAGCTTGGCAATCGTAAAGGCGATAACGCGGAAGTCGTTCTCGTTCGCTGGGTCGACTAAGTCGTTTCAAAACCCAATAAGCCGCGCCTTCGGGTGCGGCTTTTACTATGAAGAGCTTTTATAGGCGATTCTAAAGCAAGAATGAAACGTTTTTATGCCAATCAACCTCGAAAGTGGAAGATGCCCCCACTAAACTTTACCCCTTATCTATATTTATATATAAAGGAGTAATGGGGGAGCTGGCTGACTTATCGCTAATTGCAAAAGAAAATGAGAAAAGCGTGAAAAAACAGTTGCAAGCCATCTAACGATGTGTAAAATAACCATCGCTAACCTTTTGAGGAATAAAGAGGTGGCAGGCATTGGAAATAAATAACTTCCAAATAATCGAGAAAAATTAAAAATTCTTCTTGACACATCCTTGGCGAAAGCCTAAAGTATTCCAGCACGCAAATCGGGGGAGACCCCGCCG
>UQCQ01000018.1 GCA_900539595.1 uncultured Mollicutes bacterium
CGTCGGAGAGAGCGGAGTTTGTTCTTTTTCGGGAAATCGGGTTCGTCATGGGACAGGGCAGATGTGACGGAACGATAATTCACCCGTCAAAAAAAGTGCAAGCTATAAAAGGTCGTCCATAGTAGACGGCTTTTTATTTCCATTATTTCTGTTAAAAAATGGGATAAAGACCATATTTATATTTGATATATGGGATTAATACCATATAATATCAAAGGAGGACTCTTACTAAATTTATGCCGACAATCAGTTTCTTTTACGGGATTTATATCATGATGAACTTAAGAAACAAGGAGCATAACCCACCACACATTCATGCTTTTTATGGAGAAAATGCTGCGACATTTTATATATCTAATGGCGAGATTTACGAGGGCGACTTCCCTAGCAAGGCAAAGAAAATGGTTAAAGAATTCATTCTTAGTTATCAAAAAGAATTATTGAATATGTGGGAAACGGAGAAATACTATAAGTTAAAAGGATTAGATTGATATGCATTACATCGCAAAAAAGGTTCGATTTCTTAACGATGTTGTAGTGGAACTTACTTACCAAGATGGCAAAGTCATCCGGTATGATATGTCTTTAATGTTTCCGAAATATCCACAATTGGAAGAATTAAGAAAGAATCGAACCTTGTTTGAAAACGGTCGTCTCGATCCCGGTGGATATAATGTCGTTTGGAATGATGATTTGGATTTCGACGCGACAAGCATTTACGAAGATGGAATTGTTGTGGGCCAGGAAGAAATATCAATCAATCAGCAAATAGGAGTTTTGCTTGCAAAAACCCGAAATGAGATGGGTGTTACTCAAACGAAGCTAGCCAAATTGGCACACATGGACCAAGGGGATATTTCCAAAATTGAAAAAGGCTTAGGAAATCCTACGATTGCAAAAATTAGCAAACTGTTCAAGGCGCTTGGAAAAGATGTTCGCTTGGATTTGCGGTAGAGAGTCTTAGATATATTCCACGGGAAGAACCACGAGATTATCTCTTAGATATAACTTCTTATCATAAAGGCAGACGATGGCTCCCATGCCTCTTTTTTGGTCGGGTATTTTGTCCAAAACATCAAAATGGGACGCCATCTCGGCTTTAGGAGAAGAACTCAGCTTAATTTCAATTGGGTAAAGAATTCCATTTTCCGAAAGGATAAGGTCGATTTCACCTTCGACGGTTTCATAGGCCCCGTTTGTCTTTTTTCTTCTTTTTGTCCTTTCCCTTGTAATAGAAGACACTGAAATCGTAATCCAATCCTTCGTTGGAATACGATTTTAGGATTTCGTTAACAACAAATGTTTCAAACATAGCCCCGGCCATGGCCCCATTTTCTAGAGTCTCCGGAGTGAGCCAGCGCGTTAAATAGCAGCATAGCCCTGTATCTCTAAAATAGATTTTTGGAGATTTAATCGCGCGGTTTAATGCGCTGGAAGTATAGGGCTTTAATAAATAGACGATTCCGCTCTTTTCTAAAATGGAAATCCATTCCGTGATGGTAACGGCACTGACGCCAATCTCCGATGCAATATTAGAACAATTTAATATCCGACCCGTTCTTGCGGCGGTTACTCGCATTCATATTACGGATCCTGAAATTACGGTCTATGGATTAACAATGAATTCGACCAATACGGAAATCGAAGACCGAATGGCCGATAGGACGGATGAATTCCATTATTCTGAAGCGAATGATGTGTTGCACATTTCCTTTAACGTCGGAAAGTGCGTTTTTGACTTCAGTTCTACCGACATTGATATTGCTGTTCCTCCAACGAACAAACAAGGAATCATTTATTAAAATCTTTGTTATTAAATTGCTATTATAATAGCAATAAATTGAAAGAATTATTAAAAAGTGCTATCATAGTAGCAATGGAAGAACAAGCATTACTTTTTAAAACATATTACGAACAACAAATGGAAATCGCAAAACGCCTCGTTGCGATTCGAAAAAACAGGAAAATATCCCAAAAGCGGCTTTCCGTTCTTTCTGGTGTCCCATATGCCACGATAAGGAAATTTGAAAATACGGGGGATATCTCTTTTGCCTCTTTCATCAAAATTGCAATGAGCCTTCGACTTTACGAAGACTTAGATCGCTTATTTGAAGTTCGCAAAGAATATACGTCCATCGAGGAGGTTTTGCATGATCAAGAAGATTGACGTATTGGCAAATAAAACATTGGTCGGCACGTTGGCTTTAACCAAAGATCACCGAATCGCTTTTCAATATAGTGACGAATGGGTACAAAACGGATTTTCTCTTAACCCATTTAAACTCCCATTATCTAGACAATTATTTGTGTCGTCCTCCCCTTATTTTAGAGGCCTTTTTGGAGTGTTTGCAGATTCTCTTCCTGACAGTTATGGTGAATTGCTGTTAGAACGTTTTTTGAGGCAAAAGAAGATTGATATACGTTCTCTGTCCCCCCTCGACCGATTGGCTTATGTAGGGTCATCCGGGATGGGCTTGCTTGAATATGTGCCTGATTTTAGCCAAGCTACCAAGCCGGACATCATTGATTTCGATCTTATCCAAGAAGAATGCAATGCTTTGTTGGATTCGAAGGAAGTACAAGACATTGGAACGCTTTATTCATTGGGTGGATCCAGTGGTGGAGCTAGACCAAAATCCTTGATTCGTTATAAAGGCGAAGACTGGATTGTTAAATTTTCCTCCCGTTTTGATCCAAAAGACATCGTCGATCTTGAATTCCGATACATGTCCCTCGCCAAATCGTGCGGAATCCGTATTCCAGATATCGAATTAGTCACATCGGAAAAAGGTGGAAAGTATTTTCTAATCAAAAGGTTTGACCGTCATCAAAATGATAAGGTCCATATGATCAGCGTCGCCGCATTGTTGGAATGTGATTTTCGTGCCCCTGCAATGGATTATAACGACTTGATTAAGCTGACTAGAATCTTAACCGAAGACGATGAAGAGGTCATGGAGATGTATCGAAGAATGGTTTTTAATGTTCTCATTGATAACCAAGACGATCATGCGAAGAATTTTTCATTTTTGTTCGATGCCACAAATAAAGTGTATCGTTTGTCCCCCGCTTATGATATTACACCCGAGCGGACCTATTTTGGGGAACACACTACATCGGTTAATGGCAAAGGCAAGGGGATTACGGATCAAGACATGCTCCTCGTGGCAAAAAACAATCGGTTAAATATGGATGAGGCGAAAGCCATCATTCAAAAATGCAAAAAAGTATTAACGAATGCTGCAATTTTGGGTGGGGTGCACGCCTAAATATTCGTCAAAACATGAATTTATAAGTGCTAACATTCTGATATTTAAAGAGAGATTTTTGCTCCTAACTATCAACTTCTTGACACTTATAAATGGGTGAGGCATTTGTCAACGAAAACTGGATAGCAACGTATTTCTAATGTCGTTAAACGCTTCGCTCTTTGACGCAGGACACGAATTGTAGAGAACAAGGACTACACTGGCTCACTACACTTTTAGGCTACAACCCCTAATGGGAGGCGATGGACAAGCGTTCCTTTATCCGTCTTTCCCCACGCCTGTTAAAATAGAAGTGGAGGTTTTATTTATGGAATCTTTAAAACTAAAAGAAAATCTATATTACGTTGGCTGCATCGATCATGGTCTCAAGGTATTTGACAGCGTCATGCCGCTTCCTTACGGCACCTCATATAACTCCTATTTATTAAAAACAACGGAGGGGGTTGTTTTGTTTGAAGGCAGCAAAGCGGGCTTTGCCGATGAATACATCGAACACATCTCTTCGTTAACGTCATTAATCGACATCAAATATTTGGTGGTCGCACATACCGAGCCCGACCATAGTGGAGCGATCGAAGCCCTTTTGAAAAAGAGCCCGGACATCACGGTTATTGCCTCCCCTGCCGGAATCAATAATTTGAAGAATATCCTCCGTTTCCCGTTCAAGAGCTTGGTGATGGCTCCGGGAAAAGAATTAAAGGTTGGGCAATATACCCTCCGCTTTCTTTCGGGTTTATTTCTCCACTGGCCGGATGTTTTATTCACCTATATTGTCGAAGAAAAAGCCTTGGTCAGCTGCGATGCCTTCGGAACCCATTATGCCTTTGATGAAATCCTTTATTCTAAGGTGAAGGATTATAAGGAATACCGGGAATCCTTTGATTATTATTTTGAATGCATCATGGCCCCGTTTGCTTCTTTTGCCCTTCAAGCCGTGGCTAAAGTCCGCGCTTTGCCATTAGATCTCATCCTTACCGGGCATGGCCCCGTCGTCGATAAAGACACGGATAAAGTGATCGACGCCTTTGAAGAAGAAGCCAAGAAATGGCTCCCTGTTTTAGATGCCAATCACATCACTTTGGTCTATACCTCTTGCTATGGATACACCGCGGAAATGGCGGAGTATTTGAAGGCCCAATTGGAAAAAAGAGGCAAGACCGTATCGTTCTTCGCAATCGACGCGCTGAATTACGCTTCCTCCAAAGCGGATATTTTAGAAGCGATCCGCACCTCGAGTTTGGTTCTATTTGGCACCCCGACGATTGCAGGGGACGCGATTTCCATGTTCTATGATTTGCTTTTGAGCAGGCCCATTCCCTTCTTCACGAATAAGGGATTTGCCGCGTTTGGCGATTATGGCTGGAGTGGAGAAGGCCCCAAAAACATCACGGACTTCGCTTTAACTCGAAAAATGAAAACCCTCCCTCCTTTCAAGTGGTGCTTCAAAGTAAACGAGGAAGGAAAATCCGCTTTGGATGCGTGGCTAACCGAAATCGGTCAATAAAGACTTGTTTAGGGAACAAAAGGCTGCAGGGGGTCCTGCAACCTTTTTGCTAAATGGGGCTTTAAGCAGCTTTGAATTCGATTTCAACGATCTTCGAATCCTTGATGGACGAGGCCAAGAAATTGCCCCCGATGGAAGTCTTCCGTTTGGTGGGGAATATCTATAACAACAAGACCCCAATCCATGATTTGACCGATCATTATGATCTCGTCATCCAATTAGCCCATTTCGATTCCCATAACACGGTGCAGCGCATTTCTTGGAAATTATCTAAAGGAACCGCGGACGTGCCTTGGTATGTGTTCGAATTGCCCGTGCTCTTCGTTTCCTTCTGTTCCCCGTTTCATCTCTTCGATGCCCCGCAGGTAAGAAATTACATCAACGTCTACGACAAGAATGTTGTGACGATGGACGTCTTCATCGATAAACTATTAGGTAGGGGAAATTTTGAAGGTATTTCTCCCGTCGACGCGTTCTGTAGAACGCCCAACACCACTTTCTAAAAAAGGAGGCAAAATATGAAATTGCCATTTGAAATCGATTTAAAAGACAAAGTCGTCGTCGTAACCGGCGCCGGCGGAGTCATCTGCTCCAGCCTTGCGGAAGCGATTGCCCAATGCGGTGCCAAAGTCGCCCTTCTTGACCTCAACCAAGAAGCCGCTGATCGAGCCGCTGCCAAAATCGTGGCGGAAGGATTCGTCGCCAAAGGATATGCCGCTAATGTTTTGAGCAAGGAAGCGCTAGAAGAAGCCCATCAAAAGGTTTTAGCGGACTTCGGACCTTGCGACATTCTTGTTAATGGTGCCGGTGGAAACAACCCTCGCGCGACCACGGACAACGAATTCGCCGAACTCGATGACGCCCAAAAACAGATGAAGACTTTCTTCGATTTGGACGAGAAAGGCGTCGAATTCGTCTTCAATTTGAATTTCATCGGAACCCTCCTCCCCTCCCAAGTCTTTGCCAAAGACATGGTGGGAAGAAAAGGCTGCTCCATTCTTAATATCGCCAGCATGAACGCCTATACGCCACTCACCAAAATCCCGGCTTATAGCGGAGCTAAATCCGCGGTGAAGAATTTCACCCAGTGGCTTGCCGTTCATTTCTCTCATCTTGGTATCCGCGTCAACGCGATCGCCCCTGGATTCTTCTCCACGACCCAAAATGCCAAATTGCTTTGGAACGAAGATGGCACCCCCACGGCCCGTACCCACAAAATCTTGGACGCGACTCCGATGGGACGGTTTGGTGAAGTGGAGGAACTCGTCGGTGCGACCCTCTTCCTTCTTAGCCCGGAAGCCGCGAGCTTCATCACGGGCATTTGCGTCCCCATCGACGGCGGATTCTCGTCCTATAGCGGAGTGTGATGACGCTTTCTGGAACTCGCTCCCACGATTTCCTCCTCTGCATCGATTCGGACGGGACACGATGACCGTGAAGCATCATCGCTCCTTCAATCCGTGCCTCTTCGACGCCTTCCCTCTTCCCTCTCATCGCGAAGAAATTCTAAGCGAATGGAATCGGTTGAACCTCTATTCTTTGACCAGGGGCATCAACCGCTTCCAGAGCTTAAATACCATTCGCTCTTTGTAAAAGAACATTATGGTTATGCCCCCGATGGACTAGAAGATTTTGAGAATTTCGTCGATTATTCTTCGGCCTCGAGCAACAATGCTTTGAAGGAATGGATGCCCACGTGGTCATGATCGGCGATTGCCTCGAAGACCAGCCCTGCACGATTGAAAACGCGATCAAATCCGCTTATGATTCGGCGTGTTCATTGAATTAAGGAGGAAGCCCATGAAACTCACCTTCCGTTGGTATGGCGAAAAAGACAGCATCCCATTGCAGTATATCCGCGAAATCCCGAACATGAGCGGGGTGGTCACCGCGGTATACGACGTCCCTGTTGGAGAAGTCTGGCCGAAAGAAGACCTCGCCAAACTCAAAAAGATTTCCGAATCTGCGGGATTAGAGATGGAAGTCATCGAATCGATTCCCGTCCACGAAGACATCAAACTCGGACGCCCGACCCGCGATCGTTATATCGAAAATTACATCGAAAACGTTCGCCGCGTCGCCGAAGCCGGAGTCAAAGTGGTCTGCTACAACTTCATGCCGGTCTTCGACTGGCTCCGCACGGATATGCACCATCAAAATGCAGATGGCTCGAATTCCCTTTCTTATTCCTATGAGGATTTCAAGAAAGTGGATCCCCATCATCTCCATCTTCCGGGATGGGATGAATCCTATAGCCAAGAAGAACTTCAAGGATTGCTCGAAGCCTATTCGACGTTGACCCATGAAGACCTCTTCCAAAATCTTGTTTATTTCCTTTCCAAAGTCATTCCCGTCTGCGATGAAGTTGGCGTGAAGATGGCCATCCACCCAGATGACCCCCCTTGGGATGTGTTTGGATTGCCGCGTATCGTTTCCTGCGAAGAAGATTTGGATAAGATGTTCGCCGCGGTTCCTTCGACGAATAACGGCTTAACCCTTTGCACCGGTTCCTTTGGTGCGGGACGTCATAACGATTTGATCCATATGGCGGAAAAATACACGAAGCAAGGCCGCGTTCATTTCGTTCATTTACGTAACGTCAAATGGACGGACGACCATGATTCCTTCTGCGAAGTGGGACATTGGAGCAAAGACGGAAGCCTCGATATGGCTGGTATCGTCGAAGCGTTGGTCCGCAACGGATTTGACGGATACGTTCGTCCCGACCAT
Source organism: uncultured Mollicutes bacterium (assembly GCA_900539595.1). GTDB lineage: Bacteria > Bacillota_I > Bacilli_A > RFN20 > CAG-826 > Alloenteromonas. Next base: position 7,504 of record UQCQ01000018.1, read on the forward strand.
GGCCGCAACATCTTCGGCGAAGATGGAAAGCCGGGTTACGGACTCTTCGATCGCGCTTTGGGCTGTGCCTATATCAATGGCTTGTTCGAAGCAACCGAAAAGAAGTTGAAGTAACTTCAAACACCCTACAAAAGAGACCATCCTTGAGGTGGCCTCTTTTTTCTTGGCCTGAATTTCGTCATTTTTTCTAAAAACCATAAAAAACCTATGAAATTCAATGGTTTTTGAGAAAAAAGTTTTCAAAACACCGAATTAAATTCTTTCAAAACACCGAATCAAAACCTTTCAAAACACCGAAAATGGAAGGTTTGGCGAGTCGATTTTCCTTTTCGTTTGCTTCCATTTTTGAGCGCCCCTCTTCCCTTTAACGTTCTTTGCCCTATACTTGAGTTCATGAAACTCTTCCTTGCGAACAGCTCTGTGATTGGCATCATCGTCACGATCGCCCTTGTTGCCATCACGATTGCCGTATGCTTCTATATCCTTTCCTTGAAGGACAAAGAAAAGACGTCGGCAAAAGAAGAAGAGACGGGCGAATCCGAGCAAAAAGGCGAATAGCAGAATATCGAATTGAAAGAAGGCTTTCCGCGTTTGCTTGGAATGCCTATAATTTTTAATACCTATGGCAAGCAAATCGAAACGCAAAAACAACCATTCCCTCTCCATGTCTTATGCTTTGCATAAAATGACATTGTGGACCGCGGGTATTTTCCTGTTCGAAGCCGTGGCTATCGCCGTGGTGGCTTTGTTTTATTTCTTCGATTTTCCCAAAGGCTTTCACGAAATGGTGAAGCCGGAATATTGGATTTTCATTACCGTTGGCATTTTCGTCATCGATTTCTTCGTGGTTTGGGTAACGGAAGTGAAACTGAGCCATATCCGCCGCAAGAGCGATTTGGATGCTTCTTCCATTATCGGCAGCGACGTCCAAGAAGCTTATAACTTCGGCCAAATCGGGTTGGTTGTCACCGATGAGAACGACCTTGTTCTTTGGACGAATAATTTGTTCAAGGAACGTCAAATCGATTTGCTGGATGCCAATATTTTGGAATGGCAGCCAAAACTTGCCGAACTGAAGAATGCGCCGGTAGACATGAGCGAAAAAATCGAAGCCAATGGTAGAGATTATTCCGTAAAGTATTTGCCAGAAGCACGTTTATATATCTTCAAAGATTCTACCGACTATGAGCAGGTCAGCGAATATAACCGTCAACAGGCCACCTGCGTCGGCATCATCATGATTGATAACTATTCCGATGTTGCCGGCAAAATCGAAGACGATAGCAATGACTTGATCACCAAAGTTCGCGCGGCCATTTTTGATTATGCAAAAACGATGGGCGTTTTGGTTCGTCGCATCCGTAATGATTCTTATTTTGCCGTTTGCAATTTCACCTCTTTGGACCGCATGGAACAAGATGGTTTCACGGTTTTAAGTAACGTCAGAATGCTAGGAAAAGGCCAACAGGTTATCCCCACCCTTTCGATTGGATTCGCCCATCGTTTCGACGACATTACCAAACTCTCCGAAATGGCTTCGAATGCGATTGATATCGCCAATTCGCGTGGCGGAGACCAGGCGGTTGTCAGTCATTATGGAGAAGAGCTCAAGTATTATGGCGGCAAGACGGCCGCGGTGGAAAATACGGGCCGCGTCCAGTTCCGTTCTATCGCTAACTCCTTAATTGGGTTAGCAAAAGATGCGAGCAACATCTATATCTCGGGTCATAAAGACATGGACATGGATGCTTTGGGCGCTTGCTTGGGCGTTGCTGCAATCTGCGAGCATTACAAGAAACCTTATAAAATCATTTTCGATCCCCGCCTTACCGAAAAGAAAACGCGTCTTGCCTTCCAGTCGACGTTTGATAAAGCACGTTTGGACCGCATGACGATTACTCCAAAAGAAGCAGAAGAATCGATTCGCCCCTCCACCCTATTCGTGGTGGTCGACGTCTCGGTTCCCACCCTAGTTATGGGGGATAAGGCTTTGGAAAAATCGAGCAAGACGATTGTTATCGACCATCACCGTCGCGGCGAAGCCTTCATCGAAAAACCGGTTCTTTCTTATATCGATCCCTCGGCGGGCAGCACGAGTGAAATCATCGCCGAATTTGTTAAATATTCTTCGGCGAACCCGCGTATTGAAATTCCTGCCGAATACGCGACGATTATGCTTTCGGGCATCTTCCTCGATACTTCCTTCTTCAAATCCAAGGCTACTGGGGTTCGTTCCTTCGAAGCCTGCGAGATCTTGAAGGAATTCGGCGCGGATAATGCAAAAGCAGATGATTTCTTGAAAGATGAAGTCGAAGAATACAACTTAGTGACCAAAATCGCTTCGACGATGCGCAGCCCCTATACGGGAGTTGCCTATTGCGTCTCCGATGATTCCGATATCATCGAAAAAAGCGCCTTGGCCAAAGTTGCGAACCAAATCCGCGAACTTAAAGGCGTGAACGCAAGCTTCGTCATTGGGCGAATCAAGCAAAACGAGATTGCGATTTCCGCACGTAGCGATGGTTCTATCAACGTCCAACTGTTGATGGAAAAACTTGGTGGCGGCGGACACTTCGGCATGGCGGCGGCCTCTTTCCCGGGATCGACGGTTGCTGTAGTAGAAAACAAATTATTAGACGCTTTGGCGACTTATCTCGATGAAGCCAAAACGGATTTAGGAGGATTACGATAATGAAAGTTATTTTGACTCAAGATGTGAAGAAAATTGGAAAAAAAGGCGAGACCGTAACGGTGAGTGATGGATACGGTCTCAATTATTTGATTCCGCGGGGGCTTGCTAAACTTTCCACGAATGCCACTCAGCAAGAGTTAAAGCGTGACAACGCCCAGGAGGCAGAACGCCAAAAAGAACTCAAAAAAGCGGCGGAAGAAGTCAAAACCCGTTTGGAGCATATCAATGTCGAATTTACGTTAAAAACCGGCAGCGATGGCCGTGCTTTTGGCTCCATCTCCCCCAAAGAAATCTGCGAGGGAATGGAAAAACAATGGGGCATCAAACTCGATAAACGAAAATTCATCGATAAATATCCTGCCAATGGTCTTGGCTACACCCGTCTTCGCATTGAACTCTATAAAGGAGCAGAAGGCGAAGTTATTGGTACTGTCAACGTCCACATTTCGGAGAAGAAATAATGGCGACAATCGCTTTGCCAAGTAACTTAGAAGCGGAACGTTCCGTTTTGGGTTCGATGCTGATTTCCCCGAGTGCAGCGGAAATTGGTTTGGATTCCCTTCAACCGGATGATTTTAGCGATGCCGATCCTCGTAACCGGATTATTTTCACGGCCATGCAGGAACTCCACGCTCATCATCTTCCTTTGGATGTCCAGACTTTAAATGACCAGCTCATCAATTCCAAATTGGATCAGCAAGCAGGCGGAACTCCTTATCTTTTCCAATTACTCAACACGGTTATTTCCCCGGAATACATCGATACCTATATTGATATGGTTCATGAGCAAAGCGTCCTTCGCCAATTGCTATTAGCGACCAACCGCATTCAAGAACAATATTCCAAGGGTGTTTCCAATATCGGCGACTTCATCCTCCAATCCAACGATGAAATCACTCGCATTGCCCAAAAGCGTTCCGTTCAGGGCATGAAGAGCGCTCGCGAAGTTGCCTTGGCGGTTCGAGAGGACATCGAAAAGAAATCCAAAAGCGATAACAAAGGCTTAACGGGTTTAACTTCGGGTTATAACTGCCTCGATGCGATGACCCATGGATGGCAAAAAGGTGATTTAATCATCCTTGCCGCCCGTCCTTCCGTTGGCAAAACGGCTTTTGGTATGAATCTCGCCTATGAAGCGGCGATTCGCGGGAAAGTGCCCGTCGGATTCTTCTCTCTCGAAATGGGCGCCGACAAAGTCATGGAACGTTTGATCGCATCGCGCTCTTGCGTCTCCAATAACGATATCCAAACGGGAAAACTCTACGGCAAAGACCGCGTGAAAGTGGCCTCTGCTATCGAAGAAATCTCTCAAACGGAGCTTTTCTTTGACGACACCCCAAACTCCAAACTGGGCGATTTGGTCGCCAAAGCCACGAAATTAAAAGCCACTCACCCGGATTTGGGTTTAATCGTCATCGATTATTTGGGCCGTATCACCTATTCCGATAAGCTCGATATGAGCGCCCGTCAACAAGAGGTATCCTATATCTCGGGAGCCTTGAAGACGTTGGCTCGTCAATTGAAGTTACCGGTTATCTGCTTATCGCAGCTTAACCGTAGCGTTGATAATAACCCCGATAAGGTTCCTAACCTTGCGAACCTCCGTGAATCGGGCGCCATTGAGCAGGACGCTGATATCGTGATGCTCATGTATCGCCCTGACTACTACACGGCTACTGGTCAATCCATCAAAACCAAATATCAATTGAAGGCCGAAAAGCAAAACGGAGGAGAGCCGGAACCGGAAACTCCTCAACCCACGGCAGAAGAAAAGAAGGCCAATGGCGATATGTCGGAAACGAAAATCATCATTGCCAAGAACCGCAACGGCCAAACGGGAACCATTACCCTATTGTTCCAAAAAGCCTATTCCCGTTTCTGCGAACCTTCCAATGAATATCAAACCCGTCAGGCGGCTATGATGGGCGAAGTGGATATGCCGGAATGATCCGCATTGTTTTCGTCGCTTCGGGATCGAAAGGAAATGCCACCCTCATCACGGATGGGGAATCCTTGATCCAAATCGATATGGGCGTGCCCCGCAAAACTTTGGCGAAGGGTACTAAAATCCTTGGCAAATCGGTGGAAGACATCGAAGCCCTTTTCATTACCCACGATCATACCGATCATATTGGCACGGTTTCTTTAATGCCCAAAACAACAGCCGTCTACGCCACCCAATGCTCTTTGAATCCCGATGAGGTATTTGAGACCATTGAACCTTATTGCGGAATTGACGTGGGACGTCTATGCATTTTTCCTTTTTCCGCCCATCACGATGCTCCGAATCCCGTGAATTATTTAATCCGTGTTGGCGATGAGAAACTTGGCTATGTGACGGATACCGGGTATTTGGATGATGAGGCTTTGAAGATTCTCCAAAATTGCGATTACTACCTTTTTGAATCGAATCATGACTTGGAAATGCTTTATAAAAGCAGACGTCCCCAATGCCTGAAAGACCGCATCCATAGCGACCATGGCCATCTGAGCAACGTCGATAGCGCGATTTATTTTAGCGAGGTCATCGGTCCAAGAACCAAAGCGGTATATCTAGGCCATATCAGCGAGGAATGCAACACGGCGGACATTGCGGTTTCTTCCTACCGTCGTTTGCTGGAATCCCGGAATATTGACCCCGATTCCATCCAAATTGTTCCTACCAAGCAATGGGACATGGTTCTTGGAGGCGATTGGGAATGAAAATCACCCTTTATTGCATCGGTTCCCTGAAGGAATCCTATTGGCGGTCTGCCGCGGAAGAATATTTAAAGCGCCTCCAGGCTTACGCGAAGGTCACCGTGGAGGAATTCCCCGACCTAGCCACGAAAGAGGGTTTAAGCCCCAAAGAAGAAGCGGAAATCAAAGAAAAAGAAGGAACCCGTGTCCTTCAAAAGATTAAATCCGGCGATTATGTGATTGCCATGGACCTAAACCAAAAGGAATTCGACTCCATCTCTTTCTCTTCTTACCTAGAAAATGCCTTTGTTAAAGGGCGTTCCTCGTTAATTTTTTTAATAGGAGGATCGTTAGGTTTGTCGGATGCCTTAAAAGCCCGGGCGAATGATTCTATCAGTTTCGGGAAAATGACCTTCCCCCATCAATTATCGCGAATCATGTTGCTGGAACAGCTCTATCGGGCTTTTCGCATCGCCCATCATGAGCCCTATCACAAGTAGATGAATGAGACTATTTGGCTTCGGCTTCTTTCTTATCGGAATTCGGCGTGATGCCCGTTAAGTCTTTGATGACTTCCGCGGCTAATAGAATACCAGCAACCGGAGGCACAAAAGAAGTGGATCCTGGGATGGATCTTCTTGGTTTGTCGTGTGCGATCTCTTCTAATATCGCTTGCTGGGGGAGAGTCGGCTTTTCCTCGCTATAAACGACTTTTAAATGGCTGACGCCCCGTTTCCTTAATTCTCTCCGCATGATTTTGGCTAGAGGATCCATGTGAGTGGAATAAAGGTCCCCGATTCGCAATTGACTGGGGTCCAGGCGATTTCCCGCGCCCATGGAAGAGATCACGGGAGTGCCTGCTTTCTGGCAACGGAGGATGATATCGATTTTGGCCGTGACCGTATCGATGCAATCGATGCAGTAATCATAGGATTCAAAAGGGAATTCATTCCCGTGCTCCGGCAGATAGAACGCTTTTCTTTTTTCAATGATGGCTTGGGGGTTGATCGAATGGATTCTTTGTTCCATGACATCTACTTTATTCATGCCGATGGTATCGAAGGTGGCGATAAGTTGACGATTGATGTTACTAAGGGATACGGCGTCGTCATCGACCAATACGAAATGGCCGACTCCGCTTCGGGCAAGGGCTTCGCAGCAGTTGCCGCCCACCCCTCCTAATCCAAAGATGGCAACACGAGAAGAAGCGAGGCGTTCCATCGCTTCTTTTCCAAAAAGGCGTTCGGTTCGGGTAAAGGGGTTATTTTCCATATGGAAAAGTATACGGGGGATGAACAAAAAAAGAAGGGCGGACCCTTCTTATTTGCGGATTTGATCGATTAAGCCGAAGTGGAGACAAGCTTTGGCCCACCCGTCATCATCGATGTCGTCGGTGACGTAATCGGCGGCTTGCTTGGCTAAGGGGCTTCCATTGCCCATGGCAACTCCGATTCCTGCGTAACGAAGCATTTCCACGTCGTTTTCGCCATCTCCCAGGCAAAGGATGTTTTCAGGCTTTAAATCGTAATATTCGAGAACGGATTCAATTCCTTTGGATTTGTCGGAATCTTTCAGCATGATATCGACGGCATATTCATCCCAGCGTGCGGATTTGCAGTTTTCTAGATGGGGGAGGAACAAGGATTCGTCAAAGGCATCGCAAAAAGCAATCATTTGATAGACGACGCGGTCATAATGGTCCGGGAAGTGACGTGGCTGCGGGAAACGAGTTCCGTATTTTTCGTGGGCGGAGATCACACGGTCATCAATCATATTGATGTGGCCTTCGCTTTCTTCGATTAAGGTCAAGCCGAATTTGAGGCGTTTGGCGTAGAGAATCATCTTATCGACGACGTTAGAAGGGATCGGATATTTATAAATGATGTTGCCATCGATAATGGCGTTGCTGCCATTCATCGTGACCATGCCGTCGGGATGAACCACGGACAAGATGCCCGATTTGCGGATTAAGTAGTAGTTACGTCCAGAGCAAAGGAAAACCTTAATCCCTTTTTTCTGCATGTCTTCCATCGCGTGAATCGCGGATAATGGGACTTCATGCTTAAAATGGCTATAAAGGGTGTTATCAATATCGGTAAAGACAATTTTGATTTTCGATTCCATTTTTCTTTAAAAAGATACCTTTTTACCCGTAAACCCTCAAGGGATGCTAAACTATTTGGCGGATATTTTATGACTTACGAAGAATTTAACAAGTACCAACCCTTCCAAGATCCATGGAATCATTTGGTGAACTGCTATCACGATGAGAATGGCAATACGTTTTACGTCGAACCTGGGTTTTATGACGGTCTACGCGGATTCAAAGAAAAACGCGCGGAAGACTTTGACCGCATCATGGAGGCAATCGATCTCGTGATTAAGAAGAACCATAAGGTCATCTTCACCGCGGATTTCGAAAATCCCTGGATCACCCGTGAGGGGTTTATCTATCGGGAAATTCAAGACATCACGGACCCTCTTTGCATTTTCGTGGAAGACAAATCCCGCGGGTCCGATTACGGGGATTAACAAAGACAACGAGAAAGGGCCCCGCCATAAGACGAGGCCCTTTTAAGATGCTTGCAAGGCTTATTGCGCAGGGCGCATGGATTTCATCGACATCCACATGATACGCATGCCGAAGAGGAAGATGAAGGACATCATGGCCATCGACTGCATGGCAAAGCCAAGGCAGAGGGAGAGGATGCCCGGAGCGAAGCTCGCCCAATAGGACATCTTTTGCGTTTCCCAGAATGTGTAGACACGGAGGGGGTTGCGTTTGCCACGGGTGAGGAGGAAGAGCAACAAGCCAAAGAGGACGTTGAGTCCGACGTAAACGCCGAACATGATGCCGGTATATTGCCAAGCACCCGCTTCCTTTTGGGCTTGGGTCATGCTGCGGAAGACGTTTTTGTAATTGGCGACCACCGCTTCCTTGAGCTCGCTATTTTGAAGCATTTGGTTATCTTTGTTAAAGGCGAAGCTCTTGAAGTTCGTGCCGACTAGGGCTTTGTTTTCGCCAGTAAGGCGTTCGCCTTTTCCACTGGCGTTATAGCGACCGATCATGATGGAGTCGAGGCCGAATGCCAAGAAGCTCGTGGCGTAAGGGGCGTCCGATCCTTCAATGCGGTCCGAACGGGTCGTGTGGTTGATCGGGTTCTTTCCTTCCACGATGTCGGCGAAGAAGGTGGTGTCGGTGACTTCGGCGTGAGCGGCGGTCGTGACGAAGACGGTCGGGTTTACGAAGACTTCAAACATCGTTTGTCCCTTGGAGGAAGAAACGTCTTTGTAGAAATAAAGCTTGTCGGTTTCATTTCCTTTCGCGGCCATCTTTTCAATCCAAGCGGATTCGGTGGAACCGAAGGAGGGGTGACCGTTGTTATCGATGATGAGGTCAATGCCTTCTTCCGCGAGTTTTTTCGTGAAGTTGGTCAAACCATCGTCATAGCTGTAGTTCGGGGAAGAAAGGACGCTGTTGCCATAATCGACTTGCAAACGACCCACGAGACTGGGAACGACTGCGATAACGCAGCTAGCGACCGCCAAAGTCACGGCCAAAGTGTTCCATCCCCAACCATGGTATTCGCGGCTAGCACGGATGCAGGCATCGTTGTTGACCAAAGTAAGGAAGCTGGTTTTTAGTTTTTCTTTTGCTTCCGGGGACATCTTTTTCTTGGTCTTGGAAACCTTTTTCGCCGCAACGGTTTTATTCGAGTTTTTCTTTTTCTTTTTGTTCGCCATTTTTAACTCTCTTTTGCTTAAGCAAACTAAACGATACACGAGTTAGGGGATTTTGGGAATAAAAAGGTTCCGATATCCATGGAGTTCGGGGATAATACAAAGGATGAAAAAACGCTGTTTTGCTTTATTCTTCATCAAATGGTTTCCCTTTTTCACGGGGTTGGCTGTTCTTTTATCCTTTTTATTTTTCTTGCTTCCTTTTTGGGTAACGTGCGACGAATTTCAAAGTCAAATTCCCTTTCCTTTTCTGCGAATTTTGCTAGGGGGGTCGTTCCTTTTTGATTCGAACGGCCTGGAATCCTCCTTTTATTTTCGTTCCAATCTTCCTTTGTTTTTTACCATTCAGTTCCTTGTTTTAGGTGCGATTTGTTCTTTGCTTAGCTATGGGAATTGGAAAATCATAACTCTTTCTATTTGCCTGCTGGGATTAGGAATAATAGGAATCGCGTTGTCTCCTGTATTTATTTTTTGGATCAATCCCTCCGTTCCCGTTTCCAGCTTGCGATTTGGATATGGATTTTACCTATGGTTGGCCGTTTTGCTGCTTTTAGTTGCTTCCTTGCTTGGTTTTGCCATCTTTTTAAAGGGCAAGAGTAAGAAAAAAGTCACAAAAAATTGAATTGCCCCTTGGATATTTTGATTTTTGCCCCTATAGTTACCTAGCCTTTAACACACGAAAAGGCAAATTGTTCTGGGGCCGTACTGGTTTTGACGGGGAAACCGTCAACGCACGGATGCAGTGGTCTGGTAAACCTTAATACCAAAAAACAATAACTGACAAAACTGTCAAACCCTGGATGCTCAACAACCGTTGCGCGTCCGTTGCTCTTGCTTAATTAAGCACCCGACATAGGGTTCCGCGTATCGCGGACGAGCACGTCTACCCATGCGTTCACGCCTTGGCATGGGATAGGCGCAAGATAAGGCGATAAGCTGGCTTCTTGGCAGGGGAAGTTGGACGAAAATTAACTGCCACCCCTTATTCGCTCTTGGCAGGTTCGGCGGATTTGGGTTAACGAATCTGCCTAAACTGTAGATGCTGTGTGGGGACTTTCTTCGGACCGGGGTTCGATTCCCCGCGACTCCACCAAATTTAATTTGAACGAATCCGTAAGATACATTAATTACAGTGAATTCTTGGATATCGTTGTCAAATAGCATCCTTAATTGGGTGTTTTTTTTATTTTCGATTTTGTCCGCGGAGGCAGCAATTCAATTCTTGATTACACGTTAGATTCAAACCCAAATAATATTTTTCCTGTATTTTAAATGAATATTTGACAAAAAGGAAAAAGCAAGGATAATTAAGTGTAAGCCAACGGTTTACAGGAGAATATAGTATGAACTTTGGAGAAAAATTAAAATCGATACGAGTTGAAAAAGATATAAGCCTTCGAAAACTAGCGGAGAAATTGGGTGTCTCCGCCCCCTATCTCAGTGACGTCGAACGAGGCCAACGCAAACCGCTTTCTGGCGAATACATTGATAGAGTTGCTGAAGTATTAAATCTTACTCCAGAAGAAAGACAGTCCCTTTTTGATGCTGCTGCGGCTGTTAGAGGTGATGTGGTGGCATCCGATGTCATTCTTTACGCCGGCGAAGTCAAGAACGTTTCCGCTGCTTTGCGCAAGGCAAGAGAGCTTAATCTTGGTGATGAAGAATGGCTCCAGATTATTGAGGATATGGAGAAAAGAAAAACTAAATGATTCAAAGCGATCTCGATAAATTGAATAAAATCGTCTATACGAAAAACGAACTTGAAGATTTAGCACTCACTATCAATCGGCGTTACTTTCCGAATCGACTTGAGAAAATTACGCCCTTTGATTCCTATCTTTTTCTGGATAAACTTGGCTTCGAATATCAATGGGAACTTATATCGCCGGGTCTACAGATTTCGGCGATGACATTCTTTTCCGATGGAAAATGGTACATATGGAAAAAATCATCGTATGAATGCGACGATATTCCCGAAGAAAGGTTTTTCAAAAAAAGGACGGTACTCGTGAATAAATGTTTTCTCGGATCACAAAAGATGCATTGTTCCGAAACTTTCGCGGTGGCTCACGAAGGCTGTCATGTCATCAAAGATAAGCGATATTTCGAAGAACACGCGGACGAAGTCGCCTCTATATGTAAAGCCAATGATTCAAAAAGAGTTTATTGGAAGGGCACAGAACCAACGCTTGAACTTATTGAGAGACAAAATGATTTTTTAACCGCTGCTGTGATTATGCCTAAAGAACAAATAAAAAATGAATTCTTTCGAATATTGCGCTGGAAAAATGTGCCCAGCCAGCCAATCAAGTTTGAGGATTATATGAAACGGGGCATTGGTGAGCTGGCGAAACGTTACGACATTTGTTTTAACGTCGTCAAATATAGGCTTCAAGACATCGGTGTTCTTGTTGACCCAAGATTGGGGGTGTTCAACGATTGATTATTTAGTTTTTGTGCCTCGTGCGGATGTAAGATAATCCGCAATTGTTCTGGACTGGGAACAAAAAGGCGAGACGCGCTTGCAACACGTCCTCGCCAGCCGAACAGATGTGGTATCCGTTAGGACTAATATATGCTACATCTTGGAAACGGCTCCGGTCAATTTCGGCCTAAAGCCATTGAGAGATTTTAAATATGTCTGATTACAATAAGCGGGAGCGCAACTATGCTGTCCGCGAATCCTTCAAGGATATTTTCGGTGTTTGGCTTCTAAAAAAGCAAAGTTTTGAAGGAAACTTCGATATGCCTGTCGTCGGCTGCTTTGACGACATTTCTTCTATCGATTATTTGGCATTATTTTCCGATACTGCTGAATATCGGAAAACGGAGAATACCGCCGTTTGTTTCTATCAATACGATCATGTTTTTGATGGTATTCACGGGCTCTATAACTCTATCATTTACAAAGATGAGAGGAGATTAGCCAAATTTCGAGAGCGATTTAAAAATGTTAAATGGATTGTAGCGCCTGACTATTCATTGTTTGGCGACTTCCCTAATGCTCTGCAAATTTTTAATGTGTACCGTTCAAAAATTTGTTTCTGCTGGCTGGCTTCAAATACGGAAGCCAAAATAATTCCTAATGTTCGTTGGTCGTTTCCGTTTACCTTTGAATATTGTTTTGATGGAATCGTGAAAGGCAGCAATGTTGCCATTGGAATCATGGGACTAATTAAGCGAAATGATAATCGAGCGATGTTTCTTGAGGGCTTTCGAAGGATGGTTGATACCATCAAGCCAAAATCAATTCTCGTTTACGGGTTTCTCACTGAGGCTAACATTGAGGAATTGCTCGGTTATGCCATGAACAAAGGGATTCGTGTTATCGCACCGCACTCTAAGATTGATCGTTACAAAGGGGAGGATGCCGTTTATGGGATCCGGTAGCAAATCCGACAGCGCACTTTCCACTCAAGGAGGACGCGCAAACGTCGTTACCAATATGGATATTGGCTGCGGTGAACCCCTGGCCAAAGACATCCTTTCCGAAATGGAAGAGGAAGGGACTAAGTTCACCAAGGAAAAAATCGTTTTTGCGGCCCGACTCGAAAATGGAAATCACATTTTTCTAGAGACAGGAAACAGCAAAAATGGACTTCGACACATTGTAGATGGACATGCCGACGATTTTGATCGAGCTTTTGGAGTGAAACCGAATCAAATCGGCCCGTTCCTACGTGACACTGTCGCGAAAGGCAAACTTGTGACTTCATTTCGATATGATACGAACGGCCGCGAAGGGTATCGGAGCGTATATTATTGGAAAGGAAATTATGTAGTGGTTTATGCTATTTCGGCGAATGGTTACATTACGACGGCTATGCCTGGACACCCCGCTGATTACGAATAAGGAGATTAAAATTATGAAGAAACGTACGATTACGTTAGCGTTTGACTGCTATATTGGCCCTATTGTTGGAGTTGCCGTCGATGAAAATGGTCGCGAAATTACCAAGATTCGCGTTGTCGACGATGATGTGGACGTTCGAACAATTGCTGATGAGGCCCGAAAACTATGGTTTTCGTTGTTTAGAAATGTTGATTTCACCGATGAAAATCCCGCTGGTTTCGAGTTCGATGAAAATCGAGAAAAGGAAATAGCACCTGAATTACTTTTTCTCATCGAAAAATTGGTTAGGCGCCTCGAGAAGATTAATGATGGTTCCTTCCAAATTGAAGATTGGGCCACTCCTAAACTTAAAGGGATTATTTCCGGTAAGGCTAATGAAAATAGAAAATGATTTGTTTTAGTGTTTCTTTGTGAAGAATCAATGTTCTGATTTATCCAGAGTCTACGCCAAAATTTAAAAGGGGAAATGCGTGCATTATCCCCTTTTAAAGACGTTTCAAAGATATCTAATTCCTTATTGTTCGTCTTTTCGGACTTCGACGCCGCCGCGAAGGACGATGTCCCCTTTATCCAGAGCTTCGATTTCCTTCTTGTATCGGGCCTCTTCTTTGTCGTTGCATAGGACGAAGTGGCCAGGAAGGATTTCTCGGAACGAAGGCTTATCCGTCGAATAGTCATGAACCTCATCCGGGCGATATACGATGCGTTGACGTCTTTTCTCGGAGAAGGGATTCGGCTGAGGAATCGCCGAAAGAAGAGATTTGGTATAGGGATGCAACGGATGACGGAAGAGCTCTTCGGAAGTAGCAAGTTCCACCATATTCCCGAAATACATAACCGCGATGCGGTTGCAGAAGTACTTAACGGTAGAAAGGTCGTGGGCGATGAAAATCATCGTCAGTCCCATTTCTTCTTTTAGGTCATTCAGCAAGTTGATGATTTGGGCGCGAATGGAAACGTCCAAAGCGGAGATGGGTTCATCGCAAATTAGGAGTTTGGGGTTCATGATGAGCGCACGAGCGATGCCGATGCGTTGACGTTGGCCACCAGAGAATTCGTGGGGGTAGCGGGAAGCGTGCTCGGGGACGAGCCCGACTTTCTTAAGAATCTCCACCGTCTTTTGATGGTTTTCCAAACGGTTGTGTTTGCCCTGAATGCGCAAACCTTCTTGGATGATGTCTTCGACCGTCATACGCGGATCCAAGGAATCCACGGGGTCTTGGAAAATCATCTGAATTTCATTCAGAAGGGCGCGTGGGGCATGCTTGTTGTCATAATGGATGGCTTTGATTTTGCTCTTCTGACGTTCCAGAACCATGTGACGACGGTCATTGATTGCGGCGATTTTTTCTTGGATTTCTTGATGGATTTTTTCTTGCTCCGCACTAGAAGCGGAAACGCAGCGAGTGGCCTCTTCCTTCTTTAAAGAGGCGATGGCTTCGTTCGCATGAATATTGGAATATTTGATTTCCTTTTTGTTCCAACGGTCGCCTGCACCAACGCGGTATCCTTTAAAATAAATAGAACCGCTGGTGATGTCATAAAGGTGCATGATGCAACGGCCCGTCGTCGATTTGCCGCATCCGGATTCGCCGACAATACCAAAGGTTTCGCCTTCTTTGATATCAAAGGAAACGTCATGAACGGCTTTGAGCTTCACGTAATTGGGCCATACACCAAGACGGAAGAACATGCGGAGATGACGAACGGCTAAAATCGTTTTGCTTTCCGCGAGTTCAGGCTTATAGGTGATATGAGCCAGTTTGACCGCGAGGTCTTTCTCGTCCACGATTTCCTGTTGAGCCGCGACTAATTTTTCCAATTCGGCGATCTCGTCCTTTTTGGATGGATCGAGTTTGGCCTTACCTAGATTCACCTTTAGCTGCTTGAGTTTGGTTTTTTCAACGTTTAAAGCGGTTTTGGCATTTTCTTTGCGGTGTTTGCGAATTTCCTTTTCTTCCGCGTAACGGGCTTTGGTTTCTTCTAAAGTAGGAACGCTGGATTCCAAATGATGGAATTCCTTTTCTTCCTTTTCTTCTTGTTCAGGGGTGATTTTTTCTGCTCCCGCGTCAAAAGAAGGGACTCCTTGCTCTTGGAATTCCTCAATCACTTTGTCGGTGGATTCAGCCGAAGCGATGTCTTTGGTGGAATTATTCTTTTTCATGGGCGCGCTTAGCCTCCTCTTCTTTCAATGCGTTGGAAATGCGTTGGGTGACGATGCGGGGTGGGACGACGTCAGGGGCGTCCTCGTATTCGAGCCACGAAGCGCAGTAGTGGGTGGGGGTAATCTGGAATAAAGGTGGTTCGTATTTGAAATCTGCTCCAATCGCATAACGGTTTCTCAAGGCGAACGCATCCCCCTTCGGCGGATAAATCATATCCGGCGGGGTTCCGGGGATGGCTTCGAGTTTTTCTTTGGAATCGATATCTGGAATCGAGGCAAGCAAAGCCCAGGTATAGGGGTGACGGGGATCGAAGAAGATTTCTTTGTCCGTTCCGTATTCGCAGATTTTGCCCGCGTACATGACCGCGACGCGGTCCGCCATGTTGGCGACGACGCCAAGGTCATGGGTGATGAAGATAACCGACATGTTGTGAGCGGCTTTAAGTTTATTGATGAGTTCAAGAATTTGGGCTTGGATCGTAACGTCCAAAGCGGTGGTGGGTTCATCGCAAATCAAAACATCCGGTTCGGAAATCAAAGCGATGGCGATGACGATGCGTTGGCGCATACCGCCAGAGAACTGGAACGGGTATTGTTTGAAACGTTTTTCCGGTTGGGGAATACCAACTTCGCGCATGACGGACAAAGCTTTTTCTTTGGCCATCTTTTTGGTGATGCGAACTTGAGATTGATAGGTCTTACGGATTTCCGCCTCTTCCTTGTCCAAGGCGATGCTTTCGGCGAGGATTTGGTTCCGTTCCTCGATCAAGGGCTTTAAAGCAGCTTCTTTTTGCTGCTCCAAAGCCAAATGCTTTTTGGGCAAGAAGTAGCAAAGCGCGATTTGGAAGCGGAACAGCCATTCCGTTTTCTTGATTTGGGAAGCGAGTTCATCGGCACGAGCTTGGTCTTCGGGCTTAATGGAAAGCAAAGCGCGTTTTGCGGCAATACCATCTAAGCCTTTTTGAAGTTCGGCCTTTAGTTCTTCATGGTGTTTTTCCGTGACGACCTTGGCTTTCTTTTTCGCTTCTTGGAGAGCTTTATATAGGCCCGGAGCGACTTCCTTATATTCTTTCTTGGCTTTTAAAATCGCGACTTTGGAATCGGCTTTGGCTTTCTTCAAATGCTCAGCATTTTCCTTTTTAACGGTGTTAATCTCCTCCTTTTTCTTTTGGAGTTCGGCTTTTAAAGACGATACGTCCCCCTTCTTTTTCTTTAAAGTGGAGATTTGACCTTGGATGGCAGCAATTTCGCTTTCGATTTTTTCAATACGGTCCTGATATCCGGGGAGCGGAAGGGTGGCTTTATTTTCCGCGTCGGCGATTTTAACGTCGCGCATCGAAGCCGCATTCATATAGGCGGTATGTTCGGGCGCAATCAAATCTTCGTAATAACGCTTCAACATATCCGCATTGATGAGCATCGTTTCGGTGATTTGTTTTCCGATTTTAACGATGGGATTCAAGGAAGAAAGCGGGTCTTGGAAAATCATGCCGATTTTCTTGCCGCGGATGCGTTGGAATTCGGCTTCGCTGGCTTTGGTTAAATCGATCCCATTATATAGAATCGTCCCGCCTTCAATGATCGCGTTGGGCGAAAGGATGCCCATGATGGCTTTGGAGGTGACGGATTTTCCTGAACCGGATTCCCCAACGATGCAGAGGGTTTCTCCCTTATATAAATCAAAGGAAACTCCACGGACCGCTTGGACTTTGCCATTATCCGTTCGGAACGAGATGGTGAGGTTTTTGACTTCGAGAGCCTTCGTGGAAGGAAGAGAGGTGTCCCCTTCGATGAGAGCACGATCTTTTTTGGTGAGTTGGACGGCCATATTATTCTCCTCCTTTCAAACTGGGGTTAAACGCGTCGCGTAACCCGTTGCCGAAGAGGTTGAACGAAATCATGACGAGGGCCATGACGACGCTGGGGAACAAAATTAAATAAGGATAGGTGGTCATGTAGATTTGGTTGGACGAAAGGACGCTGCCAAATCCTTCCATGCCGTTAACGAGCCCCAAATAGGATAGACTCGCTTCCGAGAAGATGACCGAGGGAATCATCAAGACGCTCGAGGTAATCAGGGTACCAATCGCGTTCGGTAAGATGTGGCGGAAGATTAAGCGGAAGTCGCTGGCGCCCAATGTGCGGGCGGCAAGGATGTATTCTCGGTCCTTAAATCGGTAGAATTGCGTTCTCGTTAGCGAGGCGGTTCCTAGCCATCCCGTCGTGCAGAGGGCAATGCCTACCATCAAGATGGTCGACATGTTTTCGGGACGGTTGATTAATATCAACGTCATGACGACAACCCAGGGGATGCCGCCGAGAATTTCGCAGACGCGTTCCATCGCAATGTCGGTCCATCCACCAAAATAACCGGAGATTGCGCCCCAAACTAGGCCGATGACGATATTGATGAAAGTGGTGGCCACGCCAAGGATGATCGAATAACGGAGCCCGTTGAAGACGAGTTTGAACATATCCCGTCCTTGGTTATCCGTTCCAAAAAGGAATCTTGGCATGGAGGAATATCCGAATTCGCGATACCGAGACATCGTGCCGGTAAACGAAGCGGTTTTAATCTTACCGGCTTTAATAACGCGGACGGTGATGGGGTTTTCTTCATTGACCTGCAAGGGGCAATGGGCCTTGCCTTCTTCCGTCATTGCAATTCCTTTGATGAATTTAGTTTGTTCCGTTTTATCCATGGATCCGTTTTTGAAGGATTCGATGGGATAAGCAAAATTCATCCATCCCTTGTCTTGATAGGTTTGGAGGTCGGTCATCGTGATGCTAGAAGAGGTGTAGTTGCCAAAAGCCGCTTGATAGGAGTCATAACGGAAGGTACCCGTAACATAATCGGCTTGGAAGATGTTCAAATCGGCGTTGGACGTATAGGCGTAAGCCTTTTCGCTTTCGACGGTTGGGCGGTTTAAGGTGAGGTTTGCGTCCGTGCAGGAGAGATTGCTCATCGCCGTCTTTTCCGATTCGGCCGCCTCGCCTTCGATGGAGAAAAGAACTTTGCTCACTAGGACCGAAGTTTCTTTGCTCGCATCGGGTTTCATCGTGAGATAGAACTTTCCAAGTGCGGTTCCTCCATTAAAGGACGTAAGGGTTTCGTTATCCGAAAGACGGAATACGTGGGTGCCGGTTTCGGTTCCAAAGTCTTGAAGAACGATGGAAGAATAAGAAGAAGACGCGGTATCACGGTACAAGAAATTCAAAGAGAATTGTCCTTGTTCTCCATGGACAAATCCTTCTTCTGGAATGGCGGAGGTTTGGACTTCTAACGTATAGACGTATTGATCAAAATGGAAGGTGCCTTCCGGAGATTGAAGGAAAGCGTCGTCTTTGCTGCCGGCGGAAGCGCTCACGCGCATGGAGCCGCCGCGGGCGTAGGAAACGATGTTGTCACTGATTTTCTTTTCGCCGACTTTGGAATATTCGATGTCTCCAACAATGGCGTCTAACTGCAATTTGGAGTTTGCCGTGGTGGCGGGGGAACCGGCATAAGTGCCTTCATTTTGATAGGCTTGCCAGTCAAAGTCGATCGCGACGTTTTTATAGACGGATGTGCCATCCCAGAATCCCGTTCCCGGGGAGAATAGTTTGGGAGCGAGTTTGGTTTGATAAGCCAAGTTGGGGTTGGACGTATCCAAAGAATGCGTATTGAAAATCGGAACGAAGATGGTCAATAAGACGATGCTACCAAGAATAGCGGCGCCTACGACGGAAGATTTGTTTTTGACGAAGCGACGCATCGCGTCTTTGAAGAAAGTTGTGGGTTTCGACTGCAATTTGGTATCCGTTAATTTGACGTCGGCTTGGCTAAGCGAAAAGTCGCCTTCTTGGAAGGAAATCGTATGCTCCACGTTTTTGGAGTCACGGTAGGTAAAGGTTTTGTTGTTTTCCATACTATTTCTTCGCCCCCATACGAATGCGCGGATCGATGAATCCGTAAGATAAATCGAGGAAGACCCCCGAGATGAGCCCAATAAGCGTATATAGCGACATATCTGCCATCAAGACGTTGTAGTCTCCCGCATTGATCGCGTCGATATAAAGTCTCCCAACGCCTGGGATGCCATAAAGGGCTTCGAGAATCATGGAACCACCAAGCAGACCAATGATTTCCGATAAAATCGAGGGAAGGATGGGGACCATGGCATTTTTTAGTGCGTGACGCTTAATGGATTGCGATCTGGTCAAGCCCTTGGTTCTAGCTAATAACAAGAAGTCACTCGACATAACTTCGGTTAATTCCGCGCGCGTAAAACGGCAATATCCGCAGATGGAGCCAAAGGAAAGGGACATCGTGGGGATGATGTAACCGAGTACCCTTGTGGGCAAAGGGGCACTGACGGAAGGCCATTGGCTGGGCAACCAGCCCAATTGATAAGAGAAGATATAAAGAAGAATGTTGATGGTGATGAAGGAAGGAACGGAGATGAAGACCATGACGAGGGTCGAAATGATGTGGTCCGTCATCTTGTTTTTCTTCAAAGCAGCCCAGATGCCAAGCCCGATACCGGCAGGGATCGAAATTAAAACAGGCCAAATATTGGTTTTCACCGTAGTCCATAGACGGGAATCGCTCCAAGAGGATCCGATGATGACGACCATGGAGTCGACGTTAGGGGCAATGGAAGTGGAAGTGCCCCAGGTGCCATGGAATAAACCACTGATCCAAGCGCAATACTGATCCCAAAGGGGACGTTGATAGAAATAATAGGAAACGCCCTTATCCGCGGTCATCGAAAAGAGAAGAGATCCCAAACCTTCCTGAGGAGAGGAATAGCAAACTACGTATCCTAAATCCTGTTGATGAAGATAATAGGCGAGTTTGGTTTCGTTGGTCCCAGGAATGGTGGGAAAGGGCTGCAATTTCACCAAAAAGAACGTCAACGTCAAGATGATGACGGTGGTGCATATGGCCAGGAATATTCTTTGTAAAGAATAGCGGAACATGGTTTCTCCTTTCTTTGAAAAGATTTCTAATTGTTATTGTAAAGTGAATATCAAGTTTGTCCATCTCCTTCAAAAGGGGATTCACCCGCCCCTTTTGACGAAGAAGCAGCACCGGAGGGTGTCCGATGCTGCTAAAGATTAACGGATCGACGTGGTTGAATTAGGCTTCCGGCGTGGCGGGGGCTGGGAGCTTGACGGAGGCATAAGCGCTCTTCAAGCCACAATAGACGCCACCAATCGTTTGAACAAAGTCCACGCCGAAGAGGGGGATGCCGCCTGCAGCTTTGATGTTGGCAAACAGCGTTCCGCTAACGGTGAAGGAGAAGTTGCCTGCTTCGTCCCAAGTAACCGCCGAGATATCTTCTGTGGTCACACTGCCATCCGGGTAGATTTCGAAGTAATCGGAATAATCGGAAACGGTCGTTCCGAAAATGTCCGCCAAATCGACAACGAGTCCATCGAAGTTTTGAATTTCAATAGTGCCTTTGATCGTGACCGAATCGGTGGTCGGGACTACGGACGAGACGACAACTTCAACCGGTTCGAGCGGTTGTCCTTCTGCGTTGAGGACAACGCCGTGGTCGGCCGCGTCCCAAAGTCCGTCAAAGGACCATTTCTTGCCGCCATAGAGCAACGCATCTTCGCCATCTTCCACGATACTGGTATCGGCGCCCCAATTCAAGGTGAAGCCGGTGGAACCATCGGATT
>UQCQ01000019.1 GCA_900539595.1 uncultured Mollicutes bacterium
GGACTCGAACCCACAACCCCCAGATTCGTAGTCTGATACTCTATCCAGTTGAGCTACGGGCGCATGGTGTACCTTGCCGCTTTTTGAGCAGCCTTGGTACTATAGTCCACTTACTTGCAGTAAGCAACTATTTTTTTGGAGCATCCGGCCGGATTTGAACCGACGGTAAGGGAGTTGCAGTCCCTGGCCTTACCACTTGGCTACGGATGCGCGATTGTGATTATAGGAGATTTATTCCCCTGCATCAAGACGGAAATCGCGGCCAGGACGTCTTTTTGTAACGCCTGACCGCGAAGCTTCCTTCTTAATTAGTCAGCAAAGAAACGTTCGACGAGGTCGCGAGAATATTCCACGGTCTCATCCATGTCGCCGAAGGACATGATTTCACCGGCATAGTAGGTGTTGTGGCTGCCTTGTTTGGCTTCCATCTTTTCGTACCAGCCATTGGCGTAATCTTCGGAGAAGACGTGGGGGAAGTAATACCAAGCGCCTTCGTTGATTTCTTTCACGACGGGGAGACCGAGTTTTTCACAGTCTTTCTTGGCGTGTTCCTTGTTCTTCTTGTAGTCGATTTCCGCGCGGGCCTTATAGGCTTCGAGACTTTCTCCCGGCTCCTTGCGTTTGCGGAGAACGTAGGTAGAAAGCGGCTGATCCGGGGTCTTCCAGCGGTTGTAATAAATCATGACGTTGCCAAGGGTTTCTTTCGTCATGTTGTCGACGATATAGCCCGAGCACTTCGGATAGCATTCCGGTTTGGTGAGGAAGGCCATCGAGTCATAACGTTCGTAATCGATGCGGGAGAAGAGGGCTTTTTCCTCTTCGTCGCAGTCACAATATTCCGGCAAGAATTGCAGCGGAGCAGTGACGATCAACTTATCGAATTCTTCCACGCGGCCATTGACCGTGATTTTGACCTTTTCTCCGGAACGATCAATCGAAGTGATCTCGCTATTGAGTTCAGCGGGGTGTTTCAAGTGATTGTTCACGCCTTCGTAGATGCTTTGGGTACCTTCTGCCCAAGTGCAAAGATTTCCGTGCATGAAGTTCATCATGGTCGAGAAATCGAGGTACTTTAAGACATAGGCGGCCGGGATTTCATCGAAATAGCCATAGCCAAACGGGATGAAGGGAAGAATCCAAACGTGTTTGACGAGAGGCACTTCATTGAGTTCGCAGAACTGATCGAAGGGAAGGGCGAGGTCCTTAAGGTTCGGGTTCACGCCTTCGATGTGCTGACGGCTGACGTCGGTGGATTGCCAGCCTTCATAGCGGCCTTCGCTGACGCCGCGGTGACCGTTGACGTCATAGCCTTTATATTTGGTGCGGAGCAATTCGCCAAGACGTTCGACTTGCTTCTTCATCTTCTTCATGCGAAGAGCGGACTTCGGATGAGCAAGGAAGTATTTGAGCGGGTGATTGACGGCCGACTTGGTATCCCAAGTGGGATCGGGGCGTCCGTCCGGTTTGATGAATTCACTGACGAGCTTCGGCCCTGCTTCGTGGGTCGCGCCGCCGAATTCTTCGCAGTCGAAGACGGCTTTGTAAGAGGGGCAGCCCATGATGGCGCCCATTTCATAGCGCTTGCCGTTATAATGCGGCGAATGGCATTTGCCACCCACGTGGTCGCTCTTTTCATAAACCACGTAGTTGTTGTACCCCTTCTTTTCGAGGTACATGGCGGCGGAGAGCCCTGCCGGGCCGCCACCAATGATCGCGATTCGGATGTTTTTGTCCATGTTAATATTTCTCCTTCGTTCTAGAGTCTATTGGACTATTGGTTTTATCGTAGTACGAAAAATGCAACATTTGTAGAGCGAATGATGTAAAATAATAAATAAAGGTAATCTTTTACCGATTTACGGAAAAACTATGCAACCATTATCATCCTTCCAAGAACTCTTCCTACAGGAAATTGGTCAACAATCCGGTTTTGTTTATGAATCCGATAAGACCAAGCGATTCCTCTCCTACCCCCAATTTTGGAAGCAGGTCGAGGAAAACCCCATCGCCGATGTCCCTAGCGTTGGCATCTTCTGTGATGGAAGTTTAACGACCTTAGTTTCCTTATTTTCCTACGTACACGCGAAAAAACGGGTGATTCTACTAGACCCTTATGCAGATGAGAGCGTTTTAAAGAAACAAATCGAGGCGACGAACCCGGCATTGCTATTAGGCCCAGAGGCTTTGGTAGAAGCTTATTCGGGGCTATATCAAGACCGGGGCGAGGAGATTCATCCTGACATTCTATTCTTTACCAGCGGGACGACATCAAGCTCCAAAGCCGTCGTTTTGACGGAGCAAAGCCTATGCCGCAGTGCCTATAATGGATCGTATTGTTTGCCATTAAAACCGGAAGATATTCTTTTATCCATTCTCCCCTGGAACCATGTTTTTGGTTTTGTTTGTGGAATTCTTTGGGGCATAGAATGCGGGGCGAGCGTGGCTTTAAGCCGGGGAAGACGCCACTTCTACGACGATTGTTCCTACTTCCAACCCACCGCGGTGAGTTTCGTTCCCCAAATGGCGGGATTCTTGTTGATGAAGAATTTATTGAATCCCGAGCTCAAGTTGATTCTTATTGGGGCGGGAGATTGCCCCGACGAAGTCCTTTACGGCTTAAAGCAAAAAGGGATTCGAGTTTCCTTTGGGTATGGCTTAACCGAGACCAGTTCTGGCATCGCTTTGTCTTTAGGCGACGACCCGCGAAAAATGACCATCTGCCCCGATTGCAAGCTTGTCCTTGGGCCCGATAAAGAAATTCTCGTTCATGCGCCTCTAGTATGGATGCAAGGATATTACCAAGATGAAGAAAGCACGAAGAAAACGATTTATGACGGCTATCTTCATACCGGGGATTTAGGCTTCATCGATGATCAGGGGCTTTTATCCATCACGGGACGAAAGAAAGAAATTTTATTATTAAGCGACGGAACCAAAATCTTCCTCCCCGAATTCGAAGGGGAGTTGAAAAAGATTTTGGGAGAAGAGCTCGCCGTTCTTCAAAACCGGAAAGGCCAATTGATTTTGGCGTTGGAGCGGAACGTCGATGGGATTGTGGATAAACTCAATGAATTCAATTTGCGTCATCCTCGTAGCGCCCGTATTTCCCGTTTATTCGTTTTAAATCACCCTTTCCCCCGCACTGCGACCGGAAAAATCAAACGTTATCAAATCAACACCGAACAAAATTAGGAGTTTCCAATATGTTAACTAGAGAAGAAATCAAAGAAAAAATCAATACCATCGCGAAGGCCTCGTTACCTCAATTTGAAGAAAACGGGATTCACGAAGACGACTGCATCAACGCGGATGGGGGTCTTGATTCCATGACCGTCACCTACATCATTTGCTCCATCGAGGAGGAACTCGACATCACGATCCCCCAAAAGAAATGGAAAAAGCTCACGACTCTCGGCGCCCTTCTAGACGCCTGCGAAGCCGAGCTGGCAAAGAAAAAATAACATGAACCTTTATTCCTTTAAGACGGTTTTAAAAACCGCCGAATGCGATCCCCGTCAGGAGATTCGCCTCTCTTCCCTTGTGCGCTTGATGCAAGAAGCTGCCATCCACGCGGTGGAAGATTTGGGGTATGACCACACGAAGACCTTGGACAGAGGCCTATTATGGGTCATTGGGAAACAATATTTCCAAATTGCTCGCATGCCGCGGTACGACGAAGAAATCGAGGTGCAAACCTATCCGGGAAAGCGCCTCATGTCCTTCTTCTTGCGTCATTACCGCATTCTATCTTCTAACGGAGAAGTCCTTGTGAAAGGGGTCGCGGTTTGGACACTGATTGACAAAAAGAGCCGGAAGATGATCAACCCCTCCCATTACGGGATTGAGATCCCTTGCGATTCCATGGAGGGACAAATCGAATTCCCTCCCTCCTACTCCTTCCAAGAAGAATTGCCTTTAGAAGCCAAAATAGAAGCGACCTACAGCCGTTGCGACCTCAATGGGCATCTCAACAACACTTTCTATTTTGACTGCGTTCAGGACTTGATCCCCATCGATTATCTGAAAAGCCATGAATGCACCTCGATTAACGTCTCCTACAAAAAAGAGATTCCTCTAGGAGAATCCGCGCCCATCCAATACGGGATTTTCGACTCCCGTTGCGACTTCCAAAGCGACCATTTCCAAATTCGATTGGAATATCGATAAATCAACATGGCAAGGCTGGGACGAGTTCCCGACCTTTTGTTATACAAAAAAGCACGTAGAACTCTTGAAGGGCGAAACGAAAAAACGCATAATAGGCAAGCCCACAATCCTATTGATGTGGAAATGAAAGGAAATCAAAAATGATTCAATCCAAAAAATTGGTCCTCGTCCTCGCTTCTGCGGCGTTGCTCGCTTCTTGCGGTGGCGGAACCCCTAACGACAGCAAAGACACGGCTGGCAAAGACACCGCTGATTCGAACAGCGGTCTCGAAATCGGCGCTTCCGTCATGGGAGGCCTCATCGTCGACTACACGATGCCGAACCTCCTTGGTGTTTCGGCCTTCACCGACACCTATTCCGGAGCTTACATCTACACTCCGAAGGTGAATGAGAAAGTCTACCTCGTCCCGTCCTTCTCTGGTGCGAACGAACTCGACTACATCGACATCGATGGTACCAAGTACGAAGCCCAAGTTGGCGCCGCTGGAATGAAATTTAACTGCTACGGCGGTGAACTCAACATGGAAGGCGTCAAATACGTCAGCTTCAACATGACCAAAACCGCCCCGAAGATCAAGGCTTATTCCAAAGCCGTCACCGGTGGCAAAACCCACAAGGTTACCTTGAATGTCGCGAATACGACCACCGAAGTCAAGAAATTCGACATGAAGAAAGAGGATTGGGTCAGCGCGAAGACTGGCACCAACATTGATGCCTATTTCTCCACCAAAGGCACCCACGAAGTCGAAATCCTCGAAGGATCCCTCGCTTCCTGGCTCATCCAAGGTAATGACCTCGAGAACTTCCACGAAGGCGTCTACAAATATAGCGCCGCCAGCGAAGGCCTCACCCTCGTCAACAACACCCTCGAAGCTTCCATTAACAACACGATGAAGACCACTGGTTCCTTCGTCATGCCGAAGAACGACGTCACCGTCAATGTCAGCTTCTCCGACGCTTACAAGACCGGCAAAGCCTTTGCTCTCGTCCACAAAGGCGGCTATGTCGGCGCGGCCGATGTCGAACTCGTCTCCTCGATGAACTACACGACCCACACCAATGAAATCACCATCCTCGGCGCGAACCTCCACGAAGTCGAATTGCCGACTTCCCTCACCATTTCCGCTGAAGAAAAGGCCACTCTCGCCGCTTCCGACTATATCGAAGCGACCGTTATGAGCCACGGCTCCGAAGTCAACAATGTCTATTACAAGACCGTCAAATTCGGCGACGTCACTCTCACCGGTGCTTACGATGCCGCGAAAAAATCCTTCAAATACGAAGGCGCCGATTTCTCCAAGGAAGAAGTATGCAAAGCTTACTACAATGCCGTTATGAACGATGGCGTCACCCTTGTACTCTCCACGGGCAACAAGAACGTTGGCCACGCCAAACTCAACAAAGAAGAGAACGGCTATGGCGGAACCAAGTTCAATTGGAAGATGAACCGCGACAAGACCGTCGGTGCCTTCGTCCAATATGGACCGGAAGCCATGCAAGCCTCCACTCTCAATACAGGTGACAAGCAATGGCACGTCACCGATTCCAAAGATAAGGATATCGCTATCGGCGCCACTTGGACCGACCTCAACTCCAAACCCACTTCTGGCTATGTTTCCTACGTTGATCTTCTCGTCAACGCCTACAACAAAGTCGCGAAGTAATTTGCCCTTCCACTAACGAAAAGCCGAGGAGAAATCCTCGGTTTTTTTGTTAGTTATAAAAAGGAAAAAATTAAGTGGAGATTCTCGCTTTGGTTAGGTCGGGTGATTCTTCGACGAGCTTCGTATATCCACCATCATCTTCATATAAAGAATAGGAGAAAGAATAGGCTTGGCTCCATTCTTTGGCCTTTTCTTTTCCTGCGATCATGCAGGAGGTGGAGAAAGCATCGAGAAGCGCGGAATCTTGCCCCACGAGCAATGCCATCGAAAAAGGAGAAATGGCCATGCCGGTTTTGGGATTAATCACATGGGAATAGGTCGTTTCGCCCACGCGGATCATTTGCTCGTAAATGCCCGAGGTGGAAGTATCGACATCATGAAGGGAGAAATAATTTTCCTTGGGGGTTTTGGAATCGCGAAGGCTCACGCGATAGGATTCGCCGCCTTTGGTTTTGCCAAGGGATAACGAGGAAGTGCCCCCGTTAATGAGATATCGCGTGGCCCCGCAATTTAAAACCATCTGCTGGACGCGTTCTACGCAATATCCTTTCACTAATCCGCCAAGGTCGATTTTGGCATCTCCTACGCGTTGAATGGAATGGTCTTCTTCGTTTAAAACAAGTTTGGAGGCATTCATTTGTTCGAGTAATGCCGGCAAACGGCCTTCTAAGGCCTTTATATCCGTTTCTAGCACTTCTTCTTGGGACTGAAGGATTTCCTTCCATTCTAGCGAAATCGCCCCAATAAGAGGGTTAAAATAGCCTTCGGTCTTTTCTTCGAGTTCAAGGGAGGTTTTTACTAAGTCAAATAAATCCTCGTCCACCTTCACGGGAAGATGGGTGTTATTGATCGTATAAAGGTTCGATTTTCCTGACACGGCGTTATAAGGGTCTGCTAAATCATCCATTTTATCCAAAAAGGAAGCGACTTGGTTGTCGATCGATCCTTGGTTGGAATTATAGGAAAAGGAAAAGAAACTATTAAAAATCCCATAGGCGGAAGCCCCATAGAAATCTTCGGGTTCCTTTATGCAGCCCGTCAAGGAGAGTAGACCTGTTAGAAGCAAGGCCGAAGTTAAAGAAAGGCAACGAGAATTTTTCACTCGGGAATTATAAAAAAGAGTAAAAGAAAATGCCACCGAAGTGGCATCTTCTTAAGGATTAACGTGAAGAGATTTCC
Organism: uncultured Mollicutes bacterium; assembly: GCA_900539595.1. GTDB lineage: Bacteria > Bacillota_I > Bacilli_A > RFN20 > CAG-826 > Alloenteromonas. The sequence continues at coordinate 7,011 of UQCQ01000019.1, forward strand.
CGTCGGGTCCCGGCGTCGAATTCAAATAGGCGGCAATGGGATCGAAGTTCTTGTCCTTCTTGCCGGCTTTGCACTGGCTGACCTTTTTGACTTCTCCATTCACAAGAGCTTCCGCCAAATCATGGCAGCCCGCATAACCGCAGGCGCCGCAATTGTAATTGGGGAGCATCTTTTCAACCGCCGCGATGCGGGGGTCTTCTTCCACGTGGAAGATGTGGGAGAAAAGGACGATAAGCAGAGCGAGGATGACGGCTAATCCCGCCATCAAGAGGACGGCCCACAAAATATCCATATTCAATTTCCTTTCTCGGAAGATTCTTCTTCCGTTTTCTTTTCTTCTTCTTTTTTAGCGGCTTTCGCCATGGCGGCCTCGTAGAATTTGCAGCTGGATTGTTCGCAATTCTCACACTGGGCTCCGCCTTTCTGCCGCTCACAGCCCTTGGGGGGCGGAGTCTTGACATAAAGGACGAAGCTGACGGTGAAGATTGCGACTAAAGCGATAACGAGGACGACGGCGAGGGCGATATACCCGCCTTTGCTCATTAGGCGATGCCCCAAGAGCCAAGGTCAACCATGCCACCGAGGCCCATGAAGACAATGGCCATAATGCCCGCGACGATTAAGGCGATAGGAACGCCTTTAAACGCCTTGGGGAGGTCGTTGCCTTCCAGTTTTACACGGATGCAGGCGAAGAGGAAGATGACGAGGACGAAGCCGAGGGACGTGCCAAGGGCATTGGCCATGGAACGACCAAAGTCGTAGGTCATGTTCGTCTCAACAACGCCGAGAACGGCGCAGTTGGTCGTGATCAAGGGAAGATAGATACCAAGGGTCTTATAAAGAGAGGGCGAGGTTTTCTTGATGAAATAACCAACCATCTGGACCAAGGAAGCAATGACAAGGATGAAGACGATGGTCTCCATGTATTCCATGCCAGCGGGAACGAGGATGAAATTGAAGATCGGCCAGCAAACCAGGGCAGCCATCATCGTGACGAAGGTGACAGCAGCTCCCATGCCGACGGCGGATTTGACTTTGTTGCCAACGCCAACGAACGAGCAGATACCGAAATAACGTGAGAGAATGACGTTATCGATCACCGTGTAGGAAACGATGGCAAGCAAGAATGAAACGATGTAAGGCATGCTTATTTACCTCCTTCTGCGGCCGTAGCAGGCTTAGCGGCGGCTTTGGCGGCGAGGGCCGCTTTACGCGCTTCCGCTTCTTTCGCCTTTTGGGCTTTTAACGCCTCTTGGGCTTTGTGCTTCTTGTAGTTATTGACCGCGGCAAGGATCGCAAGAGCGAATCCAAGCACTAAGAAGCCACCGGCAGAGGATTTAAATAGCGGGATGGCAAGGGAGAAATTCGTTCCCTTGAATCCGCCCAAGATGGGGATGGTGATTTGGGGAATGAAGGTAAAGGTTTTGCCAAAGGTGAGGGTTCCGGCGCCGACGACTTCGCGGAAGAGCGCGATGACGGCGATGGCCCAGGTATAGCCAAGGCCATTTCCAAGACCATCAAGCATCGAATCCACAACGCCGTTTTTATTGGCGAAGGCCTCGGCACGGCCAAGAACGATGCAGTTGACAACGAGCAAGGAAACGAAGACGCCAAGGCTGTTATAGAGTTCAGGCAAGAATGTCGAGGTGAGGATCTTAACAATCGTGACGAAGGTCGCGATGATAACGATGTAAGCCGGGGTTTCCACTTCTTCCGGGATGACTTTCCGCAGGGCGGAAATCAAGAGGTTGGAGAAGAAAACGACGAACGTGAAGAGGAGACCCATGCCGATGGCGGATTCAAACGATGTCGTAACCGCAAGAGCAGGGCAGGTGCCAAGGACCATGACGAACAAGGGGTTGGCCTTCAGCAAGGGGTCCAAGAAGATGCGCGATCTTTTGGATGTATTTTCTTTAGCCATTTCGCATCACTCCTTTCATTTGGATAAGGACGAGAAGTAATGGCTTCTCATGCCTTTGACCATGTCGCGGACGGCACGGGTGGAATGGGTGCCTCCGGTAGCGATGTCCGCATCATTGTCGAGAGACTTCGAACCATCGGACAAGCCATCCATAAAGCCCTTCCAGTTGTCCCAGCCCGTCGATGAAACTTCAGAATATCCAGCAACATGGACATTCGCTTCCGCTTCAGCGGTTCCTGAGAATCCAACGTAAAGGGTAATCTTGGAAATCGAGTTGCCATCTGCTTCAATCGCGACTTGGGCGGTGCCAAGATAGAGCTTCGCAGTTTCCGTTTCGCTTAAGGCAACCGTGTAAAGTTTCGAAATGGAATAGCCTTCCGTTTCGATAGCGGTAAACGCGGCGTCTTCTTCGTAGGTGGCATCTGCGGAGAAGATTTTCGAGACGGCTCCGCCAACGCCGGCTTTGATTTCGGCGAGGCGAGTCGTGTGATAGTCCTTGCGCATTCCAATGAGCAAGTCTTGAACGAGCAAGCAGGAACGGGTGGCGCCCGTCATGAGGTCGCCATCTTCGAATACATCTTTGTCGCCGGAGATGATGCCCTTGATGTAATCTTCCCAATCAATAGAGGGATCCGGGACCGAGAAGCTGCAGGAAACGACGACGTAATGGGAGGGGGCAATCTGATTGCGGTTCGTGTCGGTGACTTCCGCGTCATAAGCAACGAGGAGGTCAACAGAACCCGTGTTGTCGGCGCCGTAATCAGAGACTTTGATGGTTCCCTTGCCTTCATAGAAGAAGACAACCTTGCCATCGACTTCGGCGCGATAACGCTTGGCGATTTCCGTTTCGCCATCGTAATCCGTAGACGAGGAGATGCTCTTGAATTCCTTGTCTTCCGAATAGCTTTCTAGCGTCGGGTACATCTTTTGGAAGTAAGCGAGGGTTTCGTCGGTCGGCTGCGGGGTCGGGGCAGTGCCATTATAGCGGGCCAGATAATCCGTGCGGGCGGCGGTTAAGCCGTCGCGAAGGAATTTCTGGGATTTGGTGCCGCCGCTGACGATGTCGCTAACGTCGTTGAATTGCTTGGAGCCGTCGACGATTCCCTGAGCGTAGGAAACCGTGTTGGTGTCATATCCCGCGTCGCCGCCGGAAGTGACGTTGATGGCGATCGGCTTGAGCTGAGCGACGGTGGATTCGCTCACTTCTCCTTCAAAAGCGACCGTGAAGGTGACGTCCGTTTTCACCGGCTTGCCGCAATTGACGGAATAGGCGAATCCGGTGCGCTTTCCGCCTTCTTGCATCTCATAGACGCTTTCGATGGTGACTTTCGTGGCATCGCCCGTGAAGGAAGTCGGTTTGAAATCGGCAACTTCCACGAAGGTGGCGCCTGGTTTTAAGGATTGAATTTCTTTGGGGGCTTCCGTGGATTTATGCGCTTCCGCGTATTTTTCCGCCACCAAGTGAAGCCCGCCGATAAGTCCAGCGGAGCAAACGCAGATGCAGCCGAGGACTAACGGAGATTGAACGTATTTATTCATGCGATGGCTCCTTTCTTAAAGAGTAAGACGAGCACAACGAGCAAGATTCCAAACACGCCGATGATGCCGGCCGAGATGAAATGGTGCTTCTTCCAGGTCGAGGAGGACCAGGAAGGATAATCGAGAACCGGGGCGATCATGTTGGCGAATAGGATCGAATAGGCGACCCCTTCCGTCTTTAAAACAATACGGATGAGGGCGACCATGAAACCGCCGAAGATGCCAAATAGGACACGGTTCGGCCCGCCCATTGGCCCGGTTACCGGATCGGTGATCATGAAGACCGCGCCGAAGAGGATGCCGCCAGAGAGCAATTGATAGAGCAAGAAGGCTCCGCAATTAACCGTGGGGAGTTGGGTTTGGACCACGATTCCCGCCACAAGCATCAACACGGCAAAGGTTCCAAAATAGGAAACGAAGACGCGCCAATCGATGGTACGGGTGATAAGAAGATAGGCGAGACCAACAAGAATTGCGATGTGGAAGCCTTCGCCCAAAGCACCCGGGGCACGTCCTAAGAACATGCCGAGGAAATCGGCGTTTGCGATGTTGGAATAGGTCGCTCCGTAAGAAAGCGAAGTTCCGCCCGCCACGATGGATCCATCGATGAATCCGCCGGTGCTTGCAGTAGAGGAGGATAAGAATCCGCCCCAGAACAAGCGCACAACGACCATGCCGAGGGCCGCGGGGTTGAAGATGTTGTTGCCAAGCCCGCCGAAGACGAGTTTGCCAAGGATGATGCCGATGGCGGCGCCGAAGATGACAATGACATAGCCCATGCCGTTGTCCCAACTCATTTCAGTGGGGAGGCAAAGGCCATAGATCATGCCGGTAATGATCGAAGAAAGGATGTTTTCGATCTTAAAGGCTTTGGGATCCTTCTTCGTGATGATGACGAAGAGGAATTCGCAAAGAAGGCAAGTTGCAATCGCAAGAGGGAAGATGCGAAGCGCAGCAAGCGGGGTAACGACAGCGGCCCAAATGGCCGTGGGGGCCAACGCGATGATCACGTTGAGCAGCATCCACATCAAATTGTCTTTTCTTTTGATGTGGGGCGCAGATTGTTTGACAAATTCCATAATGAAACGATCAAAGCTTTGCGATGATCTTTGCCCTCCTTACAAAATCGGTGACGGCAATGTCGGACGTGCAGGAATAGGAGCAGAGTCCGCATTCGATGCAGTTGAGCGGATTGAGCATTTTGATGCGGTCGCGGTTCATGCTCTTGACGGCTTCCATGATGAGAACCGGTTGGAGATGAGTCGGGCAGCTATAAACGCAGGATCCGCAGTGGATGCAGGGTTTTGCTTCCTTTTCTTTGGCATTTTTCACGATGATGGAGGTCACGGTCTTGGTGGCGATGGCGTCGTCGCTAGGCAAAGCAGCGCCCATCATCGGTCCGCCAAGGATCAAAACCTTTGGCGATTCGTCTTTGTATCCGCCGGCGGCTTGGATCAAGTCGGTAATCGGGGTGCCAACGCGGACTTCGAGGTTGACCGGCTTGTTGATGCCGTCTCCAGCGACGGTGACATAACGCTCATAAACGGGTTCGTCCTCGCCAAGGGCGTACCAAACGCCCGCACAGGTCATGGCATTCACGTTGAAGATGCCGTAATCCGGGGGTAACGCCTTCTTTCCGGGCGGAATGATCACTTTGCCATGGGTGGCTTCTTTGATCATCGCGATTTCCCAGCCTTGGGGATAGTAATTACGCATCGGGTCGACGGTGATGCCGCTTCCCGCATAATCTTTGGCGATCTTTTCTTGAAGTTTTGCGATGAGTTCGCCGTGCTTCTTCTTGATGCAGATGCGCGCATCGCCGCAATGGAAAAGATTTTGGAGGCAGAGAACGCCGCGGAGGACGTCGTCCGCTTTTTCTTCCAATAAGCGATAATCCGCTGAGATGGAGGGCTCGCACTCAATCGCGTTGATGAGGATCGTGTCGATCTTCTTGTCCTTGGCGTAATGAAGTTTCACATACGTTGGGAAGGAAGATCCTCCAAGTCCCACGAGGCAGCGGTTCTTAAAGATTTCCACCACTTCATCAAAGGAGAGAGCCTTGATTTGCTCCATGCTGCGAGGAGAAACACTAGGATCCTTCTCGTCCTTAAAGTCATTCTCGACTTTGATGTAATTCACCATCTTGCCCGCGCGGTGATAGCGTTTTTCGAAGCCGACCACCGTTCCGCTTACCGTGGAATGGATGGGTTCTTCGAAGGAGGGGCCATGACGGAGTCCAACTTGTTGATGGAGATAGACGTGGTCGCCTTCTTTGACGGTGCATTCCGCCTTGGGGCAACGCGCGTTTTCCAACGCAAGGTAGACAAAGGGAGGCGGAGGTAAAACCACCGTTTCTCTTTCATCTGTCAGGCCGCCGATGTCTTTGATTTCTTTTGTTTTTGCAATCATAAGAAAATAAAAGCCTTTCTGCTTGACAGGGTTAATTATGCCACAAAAGGGGAGGCGTTGTATCTTATTTATATATAAATAAAGTTAATTTTACTTAATTGTAAGGCGAATTGAGAAACGCCAACGAGCGATCCAGGCAAGCAAAAAGCCCCCCTGAAATCAGAAGGGCTTTAGAAATTAGGAGTTTTTGACGTGTTCTTTGCGTCGAGCAACGCGAAGCTTGTGATAGCGTCTTTTCACCACGATTCCGCCCACAATGAAGGCGGAAGCGGCAAGAAGAATCACCGCGAAGACGATGACGCCTGCTAACGGCAAGTTGTTGGATTTCACATCCTGCCACATCGCAAGAACATAGCGGTTATTTTCGCCATAGTCTTTCATGATCGCGAGCTTTGGAATCAATTCTTGAGGCGGATATTGCGCATAGAACTGACGTCCGGCAAGGCAAGTAGCGTCGCCATCTGGCACTTCTTCGAGTTCATCGGTATAGAAGAGGCATGGATTGTTTAACGGCGTATCCATGGGGGAAGCCGGGAGATAGGAAGACGGGTTGAAGACGTAAGAGAGATCCACGACGCTCCATTCATTATCTTCCGCTAAAATGGACCAAGAAACCTTTTGGCCATCGATAACGGCTCCATCGGCGACTTCGTCTCCGTCCTCATCATAAGTTTCTTCGTAATCGCCACGGAAGCGTGGGTCATACCATTCGCGAACCAAATCCAAGACGGTTTCTCCTCCGATGAAGGAGGTGTAGCCAATCGTGTTCATGTTGGCGGCGGCGACTTGGGGGTTGCTCACGAAATCCAAGAAGTCATAGGCGGCGACTTGGGATTCGCCTTGGCAGTCCTTGGTCATCATCCAGGCATCGAACCAGATGTTTCCACCGGTGCGAGGAACCGAATAATAGATGTAAATCGGATTTCTGCCTTCTTCGGCCGTATCCATGGAGAAGACGGCATCCCCGCTCCAGGCGAGGTTCATGCCGATCATTCCCTTGACCATGTCTTCTTTGCCGGAGTCGACTTCAAAGCCGAAGATGTTCTCCTTCAGTTTCAAGAGGGTATCTTTGACCTTGGAGACGGTCTCTTCATCGCAGCGATTGAAGATTTCGCTTAATTTGATGTTATAGGTATCGACGGCCTCTTGCCATTTCCCTTCCAGCAAATTGAAGTTTTCGTCGAAGCAATTCGAGGCCTTCATATCCGCGATGATTTCTTCTTCAAAGAGTTCCATGATGCCAACCGAATAGGTGTCGCGCATGGAATCCTTGACGGACATTTCGCCTTTAAAACGGGGATCCCAGAGCGAGTCCCAGTGGTTCATGGCCCCCTTGACTTCCTCTTCTTCCATCCCTTTGTCGGAAGCGACTTTGGCGGGATTATAGAGGATGCCGAGGGTTCCCCACATATAGCCGAGGGAATAATCCCCAACCGATTCTTCGGACCCATTCACTTCCGCTTTAATTTGGTCGAGTTGAGTCTTTAGATAGGGAGAGACATTGTCGCGATATTGCGGGACACGGTCCAAGTCAATTTTTTGGAGCATGCCCATCATCATCATTTTTTGGACGGTGTAGTCGCTAGCGACAATCAAATCATAGGTGGATTTCCCCGTTTTGAGGGAGGAAAGCATCGTTTCGTTCGTGTCGTAGGTGTCATAAACCACCGTGACGGGTTTGCCGAGTTTTGCAGATTCGTATTCCTCAAATCCCGTCAAAACGTCGTCATAGGCATGTTCGTTGCCGTCTTCGTCGACGAAATCGAATTCATCCTCGCCGATATAGTCTTCGCAGTTGAGGACTTTGAGGACGATCCCTTCTTCTTGGGAGGAGCATCCGGAAAGGCAAGTTAACGCAAGAAGGCTCGAAGCCAGAGAGAAAACAAAGGATTTCTTTTTCATGATTAGGCCCTCCCCTTTCTTTTCTTAAAGCCGCGCTTGGCCTTGATGGAACGGTAGACCGTCACCCCGACTACCAGCAGCAAGACAAATAGGAAGATGAACGTCGTAAGAGCACGCATCGCCGGAGGGATCGGCCCTTTTTTGATTTTGGCCTGAACCAGGGTCGATAAGGTCTCAATCGTTTTATCTCCAGAAAGTAATCCTGAACCGCGGGTGAAGGCGGTGACGATGAAGTCGTCGAGGGACAAAGTGATGGCGAGCAAGAAGCCGCTAGCAATACCCGGCATGATTTCCGGGAGCGTGGCTTTTACTAACGCTTGACGCGAAGTGCAGCCAAGGTCGAGGGCCGCTTCATAAAGGGCCGAATCCATCTGCTGGAGCTTCGGTTTAACGGAAAGATAAACGAAGGGCAGCGAGAGGATGATGTGGCCGGCAAGAAGGGTCCAGAAGCTGAAGATGTTGGTGCCACCGAAGAGGTAATTGCCGCAGAAAACGAAGAGAACCGTAAGGGACAAGGCGATGACGATTTCGGCGTTAACGACGGGAATCTGGGTGGTATTTTCGATGATGCCCTTCCAAACTTTCTTGGAATAGAAGGTACCGATGGCGCCCATGGTTCCTAGGATCGTAGAAATCACGGCGCTAGTTAAAGCCAAGATGATCGTGTTGCCAAGAGCAATGCCGATTTCCTTGTCATGAAACAAGCGGGCATAGAGGTCGAAACTGAATCCGTTCCATTGCCCGATAACTTCGCTATTGGTAAAGCTAGAAGCAATGAGAACAAGAATGGGGACGTACATCAAAAGAAGGAAGAACCAGATGTAGCATTGGCCCCAGATTTTACGGGCCAAGGAGCGGTGCTTCAACTTCTTTTCGTTGCTTGTAACCGCCGGAGCTGCCGAATTTACCATGCGCCCATCCTCCTTTCGCCATCGCCACGGAATTTGTGGGTCAATAGCATCGATACGCCGATGAGAACCAACATGACGAAGGCCATGAACGAGCCTTCATTCCATTGGGACTGTGAGAAATTTAAGTAAATGATGTTGCCGAATAGCGTCAATTTGCCTTCGCTCAACGTGTCGGAGATGACGTAGCTCGACATCGTCGGCATGAATACCATCTCCGCGGCCGAGACAATGCCCGGGACCGATTGGGGAAGGATGCTATGGACGAAGGTTTGGACGGGGTTCGCCCCGAGGTCGCGAGCCGCTTCGATTTGGGAGCGGTCGAGTTTGATCATCGTCGTGTATAACGGCAAAATCGTAAACGGCAAATAGTTGTAAACGAGGCCGATCATCGTGGAAACATAGGGATGATCGCCGCCTTGGATGCCAATCCAGTTCAAGACGTCGCGGGTCGCCCCGGTGCGGAGAACGAAGTTGATCCACATCGGCATGACGAAGAGCATGACGAGAACGTAATTGGTGTTCACTTTCTTATCCGCGAGCAAGTAGGCTAGCGGATAGCCGATCAAAAGGCAGAGGATCGTATTGAGGATGCCAAGGAACAAGCTGACCACCAAGACGTTGACTTTCGTGGGCGAAGTGAAGAAGGAAACAAGAGCGTTCCAAGAGAAATGAAGGGTTTCCATTCCGCTGGGATCGGTGACGGTTTCCGTAAAGGCGTAAACCAAGATGATGAAAATCGGGAAGACGACGAAGAGCAAAAGGAATAACGCGTAGGGGAAAGAAAGATATTCCCGCTTAAAGGCGAAGAAACCTTTAAAGCCGCGACGAGAGGTGGCTTCCATTTCACTCCTCCACGGCGAAGCTATCGAGAGAGCCTTTGAGGCGGATCTTGATATCTTCCGGCTTCACTTCAATCGAAACCAAATCGTTTTCGTTCCAGGAATAGGGGGAATCGGCGATGAAGTCCTCTTCATCTTCCGTGCGGACCAAGTACTGATAATGGTCACCAACCCAAACGAGGCTCACGATGCTGCCTTCTGCAGAACCAAGGCTCAAATCGTCGGAGAGGATGATTTTGTCCAAGGGGATCGTCGCGACGACTTCCGCTTCTTTCGCGCCGAAGTTATAACGTTTCTGAGTCAAGGGCGAATAGACGGTTCCATCTTCTTGGAGGACGCCTTTTTCCACGAGCTGTTCCACATGAATCGGGAAAGTGGCTTCGCCGATAACCAAATTGTTATTGGAATCAATCCAAGCGTCGTCATATTCATTTTCCGCATAGGGGCGATGCATGACTTGGATATTCTCTTTTTCCACGCGGAGCGAAACGATTTCACCCACCGCGCGATCTTTGGTGTCGCGGCAGGCGATTTCGGATTTGCCAACGTGAACGATGTATTCGTAATGGACGCCTTGGAAAATCTTGGAGGTGATGGTTCCATCGACCACTCCCGCTCCTTTTTCTCCCATCAAGAAGTCTTCGGGACGAACCACGACGTGGACTTTTTCGTTTAGCGGGAAATCATCGACACAGTCCCAAACCTGTCCGATGAAGCGGACCTTCTTCTTGCCGACCACCGTGCCGGAATAGATGTTGGATTCGCCGATAAAGTCGGCAACGAAAGCGTTGACCGGTTCGTTATAAATTTGTTCGGGGGTGCCGCATTGTTGGATGACGCCGTCTTTCATAACGATGATGCGGTCAGACATCGTAAGAGCTTCTTCTTGGTCATGGGTGACATAGAAGAAAGTGATGCCGAGTTTGCGGTGCATTTCCTTCAATTCGATTTGCATGTCCTTGCGCATTTTGTGGTCCAAGGCGGAAAGCGGCTCATCGAGGAGCAGCACCTTCGGTTCATTGACGATGGCGCGGGCGATGGCGACGCGTTGCTGCTGACCTCCCGATAGGGTGGAGACATCGCGGTCTTCCATTTCTTCGAGGTCAACAAGCTTCAAAGCGCGGGAAACCTTTTCGTCAATCGTCTTGGCGGAAAGGTGCTTCATTTTGATTTTTTGTTGTCCGTTCGCATCCAGAATCGGCTTGCCCGCCTTGTCCACTTGTGGCACGGCGACTTTCTTCATCTTGAGGCCAAAAGCCACGTTGTCATAAACGTCAAGATGCGGGAAAAGCGCGTAATGCTGGAAGACGGTGTTGACCGGGCGCTTATAAGGCGGAAGAAGAGAAATGTCTTGGCCATTCAAAAGAATTTGGCCAGAGCTAGGAAGCTCAAAACCCGCGATCATGCGCAGGGTCGTGGTCTTTCCGCAGCCGGACGGGCCGAGAATCGTAATGAATTCTCCCCGTTTGACTTCCAAATTAAAGTCATCGACGACCGTCGTGCCGTCGAACTCCTTGCAGACGTGTTGCAAACTAATGATTGTTTCCTGTTCATCACCCATAAGAATCCCTCCCAAAGTTTCGGTTCCAAAAAAGAAAGATGTTACAGTGTGAAGATCCCGCACTTAGGGCTAGGATTTTCAACGGCGAAATAATGGGGGTAACGGGGTAAAAAAGCAATAAAAATTTTTGCAATTTTTTTCACACAAAATTTTAAAAAAATAAAAACAGGCTTTTCTTCGGCATTATCGAAACTTTTCAACAATTTTTTTCTTCAAAAATTTTTACGATTTTTTGCAAAAAAATATCGCAATTTTTTTCGGCTAGTTTACAATCACATATCATGAGCAAATTTAGCCAAATTTCTTTTCTTGGATTGTCCCTTGTTTTTAGCCTTGTTTCTTGTGGGGGAAACGGGGGAGAAAAAATTCAAAAAACGCCCCTACTTTTCGGAACGAAGGAATTCGTTTCCCAAGAGGTGGATTCTTTATCCCATATGAAAAAATTGGAGGATGAATCCGTCCTTCAAAAAATGATTGTGGGAAAAGACAATTTCGTCTTGATCGTCATGGGGAGGGGGGAGACCGGAAGCCATTCCACCTGCGGATGCTGGAACCGATTCCACGAACAAAACATCGTCTCCTTCCAACGCGAATTCAATTTCCTCTTTTACTATATATATAGCGATCAGCTTACCTCTCCCTTAGGCCTAAGCCTTGGGGTAGAAAAAGCAACGATTGGCATCTTTAATCGCGGCGAACTCGTGGCTCAAAATAGCGACGCGGATGAAGCTTCTCCTTTCTATACTTCTTACGAGGCTTTCAAGACGTGGATGCTCAATCGAATCGAGCTTCCTCGCGTCTTCTTTGTCAACAAGGAACAGCTGGATGCTTTGTACGCGGGAAGCCAGGAATTCACGATTTATTTCTCTCGTCAGCGTTGTGGAGATTGTTCCTATATGCAACGCGGCCTTTATTCCTCTTGGTATGAATCTCACCTAACGGGGGTGCAAGATAGTTACATCATCGATTGCGACGCCCCAGGGATTGCTTCGATTGTAGACGAGAATGGCCAAATCCATTATCGGGACGAAGATAGCGAATATGGCCAAGCCGCGACGGAGCAATATAACGCCTTCAAGGTCGAATATGGACTCGCTTATTCTTCTTCAAATCCTGCAGGATATAGCCAAGGGGTTTTCCCAACGATTTTCCATGTCAATCCGGACGGAACCAACAAAACGGGGGACGTAATTGACGCGAGCGGGGTCTTCTTCAACGAGACGATCCAAGACGGCAAAGTCACAGAAAGCTATTTTGATGGAAGCCGGGATAACTTGGAGATCTTTTCCTACTTGAGCAAAGTTGAGAAGAAAAACCTCGTAGGAGTAAGGACGACCAATAATCACGAAGGCTTGGAAGAATCCGTGAAGCCTTTGCTTAACGCCTTGCTCGATTATTGCGTTGGGGAAGCCAAATAATTTTTGCCTTTACAAAAATTGGACCCGCGGCGGGGTCCATTTTTGATTTAGCGGGAAACTTAGGCTTTGGCATTGGCCCGGATAAATTCCGGAACGTCTTCGTAATCAATCCCTAAACCAAAGGCGAGTTCCCCATATACGATGGGGGTAGCCTTGGCCACGAATTGGGAGTCCATGGAATTCAAATGTCCGTCCTTGAGTTTCCGTTGAAACGCCCCTTCAAGCAAGGGGGCCAAATCCTTCACGAGACCGCTTTTCAGCGAAGCCTCATAAGCGGATTTGCGGACCTTGGAATCGCTGACGTAAATATAGGTACGGGTCGAGGGCCATTCCTTGACCGCCTGAAGGGCCTCTTCCTTGTTCATCGGAGCCGTAAGGGAATCCGAACGAGACAAAGGGACGCGAACGATCGTGGATTTCTCGTCGCCATACAAAGGACGAAGAACAAAATAGAGCATGCCTGAATCGTCACCGCTTAGAGGAGCTATTTCCTCCACGCGGCAAACACCACAATGGGTATGAAAGACGTAATCACCGATTCCGATTTCCATTCTGGGACGTTCCTCCTTTTTTATTAACCAACAACAATTAATATCCTGTTCATTATAAACCGAAAAACCAAAAAAAGATACCATTCTAGGCAAAAATAAAGAAAATTAACGCATAATCGTATGTTTATGGAAACTCTTTTTTTAGAGGCCTTTTCATAAGCCCAGAAGGGTACTTTTTGAAACAAAAGATATCGAAACGTCTATTGACTCAAAACTTGTCGAGAAATCATTAATTTTTTTGATAGGCTTTCACCTGCTCGATTAAATAATCGGCAAGTTCTTGCACGCCTTCGTCTTTTTTGGCGGAAACGGGGAAGAAAACAGCGTTCTTCTGCAAACGCAAAATTCTTTCTTCCGCTTTCTCTACGTCAAAGTCGAAAACGATTTTCGTATCCATCTTCGTAAAGACAAAGACATCGCCCTTGGTGAACATAAGCGGATATTTGAGCGGCTTATCATCGCCTTCGGGGATGGAAAGCAAAACCATCTTGAGGGTAGCGCCCGTATCGAATTCAGCGGGGCAAACGAGGTTGCCGATATTTTCTAGGATGACGAGGTCCAGACCATCTCCTCCGAGGCTTTCAAACCCTTCTTGGGTCATCTTGGCATCGAGGTGGCATTCTCCGGAAGTGTGAAGCTGGATGGTCTTGACGCCGGTTTTTGCCTCAATGGTTTCTGCGTCTACCGTCGCATCCATATCCGCTTCGATAACGCCGACACGGAGTTTTTTCTTTAATTTATTAATAAGGTTAACAAGAAGGGTGGTTTTTCCCGATCCCGGGCTCGACATCAAATTGATGAGGAAGACCCCCTTCTCCTTTAATTCTTTGCGGAGTTCTTCTGCCCTCCGATCATTGTTGGCCAAAACAGATTGTTTGACCCGAATCACGCGTACATCGCCCATGATTAATCTCCTTTTGTTCTTCTATATATTAGAAGGTTTTGCTCATAAAAGGTATGATTTGACATTTTTTTCGAGGACATTTCTCAACAAAGAAGATCTCTGTCCCGTACCAATAATTTTGTATAACTATTCCTATTTAAATAGTTGCGCTTAAAAATTGGTATAAATCCATCTCTGAAATTAATGGCGAAATTTTAAATTGCGGTTCAAATAATGTCTTCAAGCATAAAGCCGACTGAAATAATCCGTCATTTCTTCCGGGGTCAAGACGCAGCCTCCGCTCACCCAGTAACGGAGCAAAGAAACAAAGCTCTCCGTTAATTGGTGGGTTTGCATCTCCTCGGGGATACCCGGTTTATAGAAAGTATGGGATTTGACGCAGGCGGACATCAAGGGGAGAGAGCGTTCTTTAAGATTCTCCAAGAAAATCGGAGCGCCAGACCGAGAAGATAAAATTGCCGAAATCAGGCTCTTCTCATCATAGAAATGATAGAAGATATGGGTAATAAGATGACGGTAATCAAAATGGGAGGACCCCGAAAAATCGTGATCCGCTTCTTTTTGCTGAGAAGGGGAGAAGACATGGTCAAAAATCGTGGAACACACACCCACCAAAACGTCCTCCTTACTTTTAAAATGACTATAGAAGGTCGAGCGGGAAATATGGGCTGTTGTCAGCAAATCCGATACCGAAATATCCTGGTATTCTTTGTTACCAAGTTCGAGGCGCAATGCCTCATAAACCGCATTTAGGGTCTTCTCTTCACGTTTATCCATGTCATTATTCTAAACAAGAGTTCGATATGTTTCAATTAAGCGAACATATTTCTTGTATTTGTTTTCTAATTACCGAACTATTTATCTATTTTTGTTCTGTTTCTTGGTTTCCTATGCTATGATACTCCGCATGGATACGTGGACGAACAACATCGCGCGAGAAAGGCGGAAGAGCCAAGGCAAAAAACTTTTGGTCCTCCTGATTACTTTATCGATTCTTGTTCTTCTCTTCTTTATTTCGCTAGGCATTGGGTCTTCCGGGGTCGGTTTTCTTTCTTCCTGGAAAGCCTTGTTTGGTAGCGGAGAAGCGGGAACGATCCGCATTGTGCGTGGAATTCGCTTTCCTCGAACCTTAGGGGCCATTGTTGTCGGGGCGGGTTTAGCGTTAAGCGGATTGCTCATGCAGGCATGCCTTCGAAATGGGCTCGCCTCTCCTTCCACATTGGGGGTTTCTAATGCGGCAAGTTTTGGAGCGAATATCGCGATTTTCATTGCTTTTGGCACCGGTCATAGCAGCCGTAATGATTTTCTTTACGCTTCCCAAAGCCCTTGGGTAACCAGTGCATTCGCCCTTGTTTTCTCCCTCTTATGTCTATTTCTAGTCATGGCCTTTTCCGCTTTTGCTCATTTCAAGCCAACGAGCGTTTTATTAATCGGGGTTTCCTTCTCTTCTTTGTTCCAGGCTTTGACGACTTTACTTCAATATTTTGCTGATGACGTTCAGCTTTCTAGCGTGACGAACTGGGCGTTTGGAGATTTAGAACGGCTCGACTTTGCTCAAAACGGAATCATTGGAGGAATTGCTCTTGCTTGTTTAATCATTGCTTTCTTCTTCTCTTATCCGCTTAATGCGATGCAAGGAGGAGAGGATTTGGCCAAGAGTTTAGGGGTAAAAACCTCCATCGTCCGTTTTATCCTTTTGTTTTTATCTTCTTTATTAACCGCGGTTTGCGTTTGTTTCTGCGGTATCATCGGTTTTATCGGCATCATGGCTCCCCACATTTTGAAGAGGTTTGTGGGTAACGATATGCGTTTGTTGCTGCCAGCGTCCTTTTTAGGCGGAGCGGGGTTGCTTTTAATTTGCGACATCCTCACCCGCTTGATTGGCAGGGGAACTTCTCTTCCCGTTGGGGCCATCACGGCCTTGGTTGGAGCTCCGTTTTTCCTGTTCTTACTCTTCTCAAAAAAGGAGAAAAACTTATGAGTTTAGAAGTAAGAAACCTTTCCTTCTTTTATGGGAAAAAGGCAATTCTTCAAAACATTTCTTTTTCGTTAGAGCCAGGAACCGTCAATGCTTTATTAGGTCAAAACGGGGCGGGGAAAAGCACCTTATTTTCTCTTCTTTCCGGTATTAAAAAACCAAAAGAGGGCGAAATCTTTTTAGAGGGGAGGGCGTTAAAGGAAATGTCTTCCAAAGAACGCGCCCAAAAAATAGCAACTCTTACCCAATCCTTTGCAGGG
>UQCQ01000020.1 GCA_900539595.1 uncultured Mollicutes bacterium
TCTAATAGAAGGGGCGCTTCTTTTTCATTCGAGGCGCCCCTTGTTTCCTTTAGCGACCGCTAGAATTACTTCTGCGGCATGTTGGCGTCAAACCAGTCGGTGATGACCTTGCCCTGGACTTCGCCTTGGCCCGTGGATCCGGTGCCGACGAAATAGACATTGTGGAAGCCGCTGAGGTCTGCAACATCGGTTCCAGTCTTCGGTTGACGGTTGAAGAAGACGACGGGTTTGCCTTCTTTGGTGCAATTGCCAGAACCATCGAATTCATAGCCGGCAATCTTGAGGTATTCTTGCCAGGTGCTGTGTTCAGGGATGTTGAAGGCATAAGCATCAAAGTTATCGGAGCCGTTAGCGGAACGAACCGCTTCGAGCATCTTCGGGTTGTCGTTTTCGCCCTTGAGTTCCTTGGAGGAGCCGCCTAAGGCCTTGATGTAGTGGGGAAGGTCGTTGGCGTAGGTTTCGTTAACGAAGTTGTCTTTGGCGTCATAGAGGCAATAGAGAATCTTCTTGCCAGTGAGCGTGGAGACGGTCGGGGTCACATAGGAGCCCGGTTTGTATTTGTCCGCATTGGCGGCGGTGACGGCCGCGAGTTTGGTTTGGACGATGTGGGAAGCCACTTGTCCTTTGTCGAGTTCGGCATTGCCGTTATAGCCAGTGGTGACGTCTTTGGTTCCAGCAAGGAGGTTTCCGAGAACGATCGCGGTGCTATAGGCCTGGTCGGTGCCGTTTTGAGAAACGGAACCAGCGAGGGTGCCTTCCTTGATCATGTTGCAGGCGGTCTTCAACGCGTCGAAGCCAACAATTGGGGTCTTGGCTTCCAAAGTTTGGACGGAGCTCGCAGCAACGGCCATGCCATCGTTATTGGAGATGACAAAGTCGATTTTGCTTCCGTGTTTGCCAACCCAGGATTCCATGAGGATCTTGGCTTGGGTGTCGCTCCAAGAAGCGCCGTTTCCGTCTTTGGACGTGGTCTTCTCGAGCATTTTGGCTTTAAGGCCGTATTTGGCGGCAACCGCGTCCATCGCCTTAATGCAGCCTTCGGTGCGGTCGATGGCTTCGGGGTTGCCATCTTCCCCGACGAGAATGACGTAGCCAAGTTCTCCATCGGCAATATGGGCGGCGAGATCGAATTCGGAGCTGCCACCGCAGGATGCTAGCAAGCCAACGCTAGCAAGAGCAAATAATGGAATTAAATGTTTTTTCATATTTCCTCCTTTAATTCCCAGTGTTTCAACGAGAACTTTCAATCGAATGCGCTCGTTTGATACGTTAGCATTTTCCTTTGAAAGCGCTACCAAAAAAATGGGAAACCCTACACTAAATTCGGAAAAAAATACATTCCAATCAAACTATGGTGAATTATATTCGGGAATAAATTTCGCCGCGAACGCGGTAAAAATTCCCATCAACGCTCGTCTTTTCGTCCCCTTCCGGCAGGGAGGTTCCTTCTAAAAACGAGAAATATAGCGATGCTAAAATCGAGGCTTGCATCTCGGCGTCGTTAATGACGGTCCCTAACATCAAACCTTCGTCTACCGCTTTCTTTCCTTCCTCCGTTCCATCCACTCCAACAATGGGGAAGTGATGGGCAATGAAGTCTTCTCGGTCCGGGTTTTTCTCCAATAGATAATCGATGGCCCCCAACGCCATTTCATCGTTATTGGACAAAAGCAATTCCACGTTTTCTTCGTTCAAATCGATTCGCTTCATGAATTCGTAGCCTTTTTCCCGTTCCCAATCCGCGTAGCAAACTTCCAGGATATCCAAATCAAATCCTTGGCTGCGCAACCCATTTAAGCAATACCGCGTGCGCGACTCCGCATCTTGGTGGGAGAGTTCGCCCCGAAACAGGACGATCTGCAATTTCCCATCGCCGTTTTTATCGAAAGGGGAGGAGGCGAATTCCGCCGATTTAGGAAGATAACGCCCCACAATTTGACTTTGTGCCAGTCCTTGATAGGAAGGGTCTGCCCCAACATAAAAGGTATTTTGCTTCGACCACGCGCTTCTTTCGATATCTTCTTTTAAAGGCTCGCGGTTCACAAAAAGCAAAGGGCAATCGTTTTGTTCCGCTTTTTCTAAAATCAAACTGGCGCTCAGGCGATCCACCAGATTCAAGAACAAGGGCCCTGTCGAAACGGGAAGAGTTTCCATCACGTCGGAATTCTGCGTGCTTTGCTTTCTTTCCGCGTCGTGGATTTTTAGCTCCACCCCTTTTTCTTCCATTCGGGAGGCAAGATTCTCCGTCATCTCATTCAAGAAGGCGTCCTTGGTGTCGTAAACAAATAGATGCGCTTGGTTTTGCTTAGAGGAGCAGGATGCCAAAATCAAAGGAATCAAAAGGAAAGAACCTCGAAGTTTTCTTTTCATTGCTTGCCTCCTTTTTCCGGAATCCATAGCGACACCGTCGTCCCTACGTCCAGCTGGCTAGAAATCGTCACATCGGCCTTGCTTCCATAATAAACTTTCAGTCGGAGATAAACGTTTTTTAGTCCCACTCCCTGAGCAGGAGTTTGTTCGCGCAAGGATTGTTCCAATTCCTGTTTCTTTTTTGGGCTCATGCCATATCCGTCATCGGAAATATCAAGACGAACGAAGCCGGAGTCCCGATATCCCCTAACGCGAATCGTCCCTTTTTGTCCTTCTTTTAAACCATGATTAATGGAATTTTCGATGATGGGCTGAAGGATGAGTTTAACCACGTTCATGGCAAGTAAACCCGCATCCACGTCAAATTCATAATCAAACGCGTCTCCGAAGCGGAGTTTTTGAATTAAAAGATAGTTTTTCGCATGCTCGATTTCTTTGCTCAAGGGAATGATGTTCTGACCTCGGCTAATGGAAATGCGGAAAAAACGAGACAACGCCACAACCATCTCTTCTGCCTTGTCGTTTTCTTTCTTGTCGATTAAAGCAAGAATGCTATCTAGCGTATTGTAAAGAAAATGAGGGTTAATTTGATTTTGAAGAGCGAGCAATTCGCTTTTCCGTTGCTCTTCTTTTTCAACAATGATGGATTGCGTTAGTTCTTCGATGCGGGATATCATCGCTTGGAACGAGGCATCCAGCTCCATGACTTCCTTGCTCCCCGTGATGGGAAGACGAAGGGAAGGCATGTCCTCTAAACTCACGATTTGAGCCATTTGGTGGCTAAGAGCCGAGACGGGGCGGATGGCACGGGAAGAAAGCCAAAAACAAGCAAACCCGGCGACAAGAAAAAGGGCAAGTCCCGTTAGTCCGATGGTCAAGCCGAACGTTTGGATCGCTTTTTGGGTGGCGTCGCGGTTCAGGAAAACGCCTAACCGCCACGAGGTGCTAGAAATACTGGAGGCGTAGACAAAATAGCGGTGTCCAGAAAGGGTGAAGTCGCTTGATCCGGCAACTAGGCGCGACAAAATGCTCTTTTTTCCTTCGAAATTGGCGGGGTCCGAGGAATAGACCTCCCGGTATTCCTTGTCATAAATCACGAAATGGGACCCTTCGCCTAAGGCCGTATCCGAGAGGGAACTAGCGATGGCGGAGAACGAAAAATCCAAGCGGAGAACCGCATCTAAATTTTCATCGCGGTCATTGCTTGCGTAGCGCGATAGCGTAAAGGCGTGGGGATAGGCGGGAAGGGGATTTTGCTGAAGCGATAAGGTGGGAATCAAGCGATCCGCTTCCGTCCCCGTCGAGCTTTGAAACCACTTCTCTTCTTGGGCATTCGTCGGGAAATGGCCTTTGCCGGCCTTGGTAATCAACTCGCCTGTAGACGCTTTGTAGGCCGCTCCCCCAATCATCTCTTCTTTCAAAGCCATGAGGCCAAGCAAAGAATCTTCCATGGAGGAAGCGCAGGTCGTTTCGTCCTTCGTCGCTTCGTTATAGCGGGTAACGAGCACCTCACTATTGCGGAAAACGCCGGAAAAATAAGAGTCATAAGTACTGAGCAATTGTTCCCCGGTCGCCAAGAAGTTTTGATTGGCGCTAGTGGCAACATTGGTAGCAAAAAGATAATAGGCGGCGCCGATTGTTCCCGCGATTAAACACGCTAAAACCAATTCGATTGGCAATAGCAATTTAATGGAGAAAGGACGGGGTTTGCGTTTCATTGTTTTCGATATTCTAAAGGCGACATGCCAAAATATTTTTTAAAGCAGTGGGAGAAATAATAGGGGTCTTCGTACCCGACTTGAGAGGCGATTTCCGCCATCTTTTTACTAGGGTCAGCCAAGAGGAGTTTGGCTTCTTCCATTCTCTTTTTCGTCAAGGTTTTGGTAAAAGAAGTCCCATGTTTTTTAAATAAGGCGAAGACGTAGGAGGAAGAATAGCCAAGGCGTTTCGCTACTTCGTCTACGGTCAAGGAAGGATTTTCGTAATGGGATTCGATGTATTGAACCATGCGGGTAAAAGCCCCATCGATTCCGACGCTACGGACGCCGCTATTGATCGTGACAATCTCGGCGATGAGGTCAAAGAAGAATACACGGGTCCCTTCTTTTCCTTTTTTGGCATAGAGTTCCGAGATCAAATCCATGTGGGTTTTATATTGGCCGTATAGTTGGTCCAAGGCAATGCAGCTTTTTAACAAGGCGTCGAGCAAAGTATTGAGAACCAGCAAATAACTGTCCTTAAAACGAAGGCTGAAGACGTTGTCTAGTAACCGATCCACCATTTCTTTGGCTTCTTCTTCCTTGCCATAAAGCACGGCATAGGAAATGTCTTTGAAGTCGTTCTCGTCCACTTTGCCGAAATTCTTTTGTTGCAAGGCGAGGTCATCGTAAAACAAAACGAGCTCATCGCCCATAATCGCGCGGAAACCCAAAGCCCATTTGGTGTGACGAAATAATTTGCGGTAGGAGAACCCTTCTTCTTTAGGGGAGGCGGATTCGCTCACGCCCACAGAGAAACTGAGTCCCGAAGCCCGTTTCAAAGAGGCGAGAAGAAAAGCGAGTTTGCTTTCAATCAAATCTTTTTCAAAGGGGGTCGGGGAAACAAACAAAACGCCTAAAGAACTCGAAGGTTCAAAGGTGAAGAAGGGAATGCTTGAACCAAACGCGGAGGTTAGGCCCTGCTCTAAAACAAAACGAGCGGTTTCCAAAGAGTCGTAATTGAGGGTGTCTTCCTCGCGATCGGAATCAAATAAAGCCAAAAGGAGAAAATCCGCGTCGTGAATAACAATGCCATCGGTTTGAAGTTTGGATAAGAATTTTGGAGAAATCTCCTTCAAGGTGGAAAGACGCAATAAATCCGTGTTCCGTTCCGCTTTTAAGAAGGCGCCCCGGCGCTCCACGCTTTCTTGGTCATCTTGCTGAACCTTAGCGAATTGGTCCAAGCGGTCTTTGGCTTTGGCTAAAGCCGCCGAAAGTTCTGATTTTAATAAAGGCTTGGATAAATAAGCCACGCAGTCCAAATCAATCGCTTGCTTGGCATAATCAAAATCATCGTAACCGCTGAGGATTATGACCTGAAGCAAGGGGTGGGTTTCTTTTAGGGTTTTGGCAAGTTCTAATCCCGACACAAAAGGCATTTTGATGTCCGTGATCAAAACATCCAAATCATTGAAGGATCCCGCCGCTTCCAAGGCGTCGTAGCCATTTTCATAGCATCCCAGAACCTCGAAGTCGGAATTATCCTTTAAAACGGAAGCTAAACGGCTGCGCGTGGCTCCCTCATCGTCCGCGTAAATGAGTTTATACATTGCCATTATGATAATCCCATCCCTTTTAAAAGGGAATGGGGCGCAATATCGGCTTTCCCAGTTGTCGAACCATCAGCGCGATGGCGGTGGAAATCTGCCTCCTAATATAAAACGCCTGCCACTTTTTAGCCGTAAGAAACACGTTGCATTAAGCCCAAAGAGTTTTGAAACACGGCAATCCTGTTTTAAACCCGTCAAAAAGGGCACCCCATGCTGAGGCACCCCTTCTTATTACGGAGAATTTTGACGTTAGGTTCTCGAATCAGGCGAAGTTATCCGTGATGGAAACGTAAGCGTTCGACGTGTTTTTCAAAGCGCGGAGATGGAACACGATGGTCGAGCCGTCTCCTTTGTAATAGTCCGCACTTGGGGTAACCACGGCGCCAGTTTCATGGTTATAGGCTCCAAGGAACGCAAATTCGCTTGCGACGAAAGAGAACATATAGTCTTCGTTTTCATGAGCGCTTCCGGCCTCGGGAATCGGCAAGGTGACGATGAAATAATAGTCATACCTCGTTTCGGCATAGGCGATGCTTGCCTCGAAGGTCCCGGGGTTGGATTGGTCTTCTTCCATGCTGATCGTCTTGTCGTAATGGCAAGATTGGCAAAGACCGTAATTGGCGAAGGATTCCGTGTGGCTATGGAGCTTATTGATCGTGCATTCCCCAATGGTTTTGTTGGAGTAACGGATGCGGGCGGACATTCCGTTCCAAAGCGCGGTTTTTAAGTCAGTTTCCACCACAATCGTTCCCGTTTGCCCTTTGAGTAAGAAACTATTCCCTTCGTTTTTGATATCCACAATTTTGGCTTTATAGGAGGCGGCTTTGCTTGTGGAGAAGGCCCCGTCTTTTTCTTCGCGGTAATCATACAGGCCGATTTCGATGAACGTGCCGCTTCCTAGAGCATTGACGCCAACATCCGTTCCCAAAGTGAATTCCGCTTCGAACCGTTGATAGGTCGTCTTGGTTCCATCCTCATAGAAGAGGTCGCCACGGAGAACTTCGGCTTTGGTAATTCCTTCTAGCAATAATCCAGGTTGTTTGGTGCCGCGGTTGGCGGAGTCGATTTGCGTACGGCCCATTTCGATCGCTTTGACGGTGACCGCTTTTCCCGTTCCCGAATGAATAAGGGTATCCCCTTTATGGATGGTACCCGCGGGGATCGTGCATAGCGCAACGACGCCGCGGCCCGAAATCGTAATGATTTCTTGAGCCACCGCATAGGGCTTTTCATCATCGACGACTTCTAGATTTACGATGCGGGTCGCATCTTGGGGATCGAGTTCATAGCCCGTTTCATCGATGGTGAGTTCGGAGACGGGGAAGGAATATTTGCCGGGGGCATAAACATTCGTGACGTGGTTATTCGCCCAGACTTCTTGCCCTTCACTCACCCCATCCGCGGAGGTAAAGCGATAAACGCCATCCCAATTCTCCACGCTGGCATTGCGTTTGAAATTCAAATTCTTGGGGAGGCGCAGGATGTTGTTGACGATTTCAGCGGCGAAAGAAGAGGGGTTAAAGGAATATTTGCCCACATCTTTTCCTTCTAGGCGAACCGTGATTTCTTCTTCCCATAGATCCAAGGTCGATCCCACGGCCTTGTCTTCAAAAAGCAACGTGACGAGCACATCGTCGTCTTCGAATAACCCCATCGTTTTTAAAGTGGCATCGGATAGCTCATATTCGAGACCTCCGTTATAAGGAAGCTTCAAATTAATGGGGCCGCTGATGGATTTCGGACGGATTGTGCAATCAAACGTTAAGGAAGCAGCTAGATAAGCTTTGGTGGCTTCTACCGAGGCTTTCACCGTATAGGTTCCAGGAACAGTGGGGGCCTCTTCGATATAGGTAGCGTCTTCGGCTCCTTTCGTTTTATATTCCACGGAGAAGGCGCCGTCTCCTTCAAAGGTGAATTGATCCCGAGTAAAGGCAAACGCTTGACGGTCGTATTCCTTTGTGGTTACGACATCTTTGTTGAGGTAAATGGAATTGGTTTGCGCTTGCAAAGCGGGAAGCTTCTCCACTTTGGTTTTGCCGCAGACGGTGCAGGAAAAGGTTTTCTCGCCGTCTTTCCCATAGTCCGCCGGGGTCGTGACGACTCCCGCGTCCCAGGTATGGGCGGCTTTGTCCTTCGTATCGCTATGCCCGGCAATCGTGCAGGCATGCCAATGGTAGTTTTCATCCGCGGACCACGTTTTCTCGAATTGGTGGGTTGGGACATCGCTGCTGCTTGTTCCCGTTTCCGGCTTTGTTGAGGACGGTTTATCGCCCCCACCCCCTCCGCACCCCGTCAAGGCTAATGTGGCCAAGACCAAGGCTAGAAAAGGGGCTCGTCTATTCTTCAAATTCATAGGTGTCTCCTTTGTTTAGGGGGATTATAAAAAGGAAAGGAGGCCCTAGAGGGGTCCGCTCGGACTATTTTATGAACTAAAAATCTTCTTCGCCTCGTTCCATGATCACGAGCCCAGCTTCCCGGGCGCGTACCGCAAGTTCGATGCGGTTGCGGAATCCGCTTTTAAGAAGCATATTCGCCACATGGTTCCGAACCGTGTTGAGGGAGATATTGCACTTCTCGGCGATTTCTTGGTTGCTATATCCTCCTGTGATAAGACGGAGGATTTCCAGTTCCCGTTTCGTAAATTCTTCGCTTAAGGCTAAGCCTAGTTTCACCGAGGGGGAGGAAGAAGGGTAAACGATTTCTCCACTTGCCACTTTTTCCATGACGGAAAGGATGGATTCTTGGCTAATTTCTTTATACCAAAACCCTTCGATCCCCATTTTCTTGGCCCGTTCAAGATAGGAACATTCGGGCATCGAGGTCACCAAAATAATCTTAATGTCCTTCTTCTTTTGCTTGATGCGCATCGCCGCGTCTAGACCGCTTGCCCCTTCCAAGGTCACGATGTCCATCAGCACCATATCCACGGGGGAAGAAAGGCAATAGAACTCCGCTAAAGCCGCCGAGCGAATCGTTTTAACCCAATTAAAATCGGGAGAGGACTGAATCCATTGCTTGAATAATTCCGCGGGCATCGCTTGGTCTTCCACCACCAGCACGTTCCATTTTCTTTTCATCTTATTCCCTCCAGGTAATCGTTAAGCGGAAAGAGGGCTGACTGGTTACTTCCATTCTTCCTCCTTCTTTCTCTACCGTTTTCCTTAAGGCGGTTAACCCGCCGCCTTCGATAATCGTTTTTCGTGGTACGTCCCCGTTATTTTGGATGGAAAAGCCAAAAGGAGACGAGGTGATATCCACATCAAGTCGCGTTGCATGGGCGTGGGCCACGGCATTATTCAAACATGTGACGAGGGCGAGGAAAAGCAGTTTTCGTTGATCGGGGTTTTTGGGTTTATCCCCGTGAAAGAGAAGCTCAACGCCCAAATCCTTGGAGATGGATTCCGCTTCATCAAGGGAGTCCCCCTCTTCCTCTTCTTGCCCCGTTTTGATGAGGGAAAGTCCTTTTTCCCATTGGGCAATCAGCGCGAGTTGTTCTTCACGGGACAAAGGGGAAAGCAGTTTCCGTTCCGTCACCAAAATCCATTTACCAAAGCCATCATGGACGCGCATCTTGGCACTTAAGATTTCTTTTTCGCGAATGTAGTTTTCGACTTGGAAACCATATTCCTTTAGGCGACGGTTCCATTCTTCCCGTTCCTCCGTTTGTTTTTTGAGTTCTTGGGACAAGTGATAGAGTTCGGTGACTTTGTGGGCCAAAAGCTCTTTCCTTCCCCGTTTGTCGCCTTCTACATCAAAACAAAGGAAAGCGTACGCCTCTTTGTCTTCACAAAGATAAATCGGTTCCTTTCCTAAACAGATTGGTTGGTTTTCCTTTAGAACATCTCCTTTTTGAAGGCGTTCGTAAAAGGCGTTCGCATCCGATAAAGTGAAGCCAGTTAATTTCTCGCTTAATTCATTCATTTTGAGATTAACGAGGCAAGGAAGGCCGTCTTGGGAATAAAAGCAAATGCCTACGTCAAAAGCATCCATGGCTTCGCGAGGGGAACGCGCGGACAAGCGGTTTTTATCCAAAGACAAATATCCGATTAGCCCAAGGATCCACAAAATAGAGAAAAGACCATTGGATAAATAGACGGCCCAACTAGGCGTGGGGAGAGGGGAGTCGTTATTCCATTTCTTGCTAAAATTCAAAGCGAATAAAGACGCGAAGAGCAAAATCGATAAAAGACAAGAAAGGATGCCGACTTTGAATTGGCGAACTAGCGACAAAATCGATAGGGTCACAAAGCCGATGAATAGAAGCATGGTCCATCCTAAAAGAAGGGTCTGGGCAAAGGAAGGCAATTCAAAGAACTTCACGTTTCTTCCTCCTTCGTATAGCTTAAAATCCAAACCATTTCCCCGTCTTCCTCTTCTGGATGGGTTTGGCCTTTCCACCCCGAAATAACGGGCATAGAAGGGAGGCTGCCAGCAGAGGAGAAGCAAGAAAGCTGAACACGCAGGGATAAAGAGTTTTCTTCTCCAAACAAGGTACAGCAAACAGCCCCGGACTTTGGATAAAAAGAACGCAAGACCTCTTCGTATTGAGTGAAAAGGGCAACACAAAGCGAGGAGGGGTAAAGCCCATGAGCTTTCGAGAGCAAGGAAGTCAAAATCCCCTCGTTTTCTAGTTTTTTCAAAGTTTCTTGGATGGCCCATTCCACTTCTTGAATGTCCATATCTTCTTTTTGAGAGGCGAGCAATTCCAAATTGGCGCGGCGCTTCATAAAGGAAGCGAGCACACAGACATCCCGCATCCCCTTTTCAAATTCTTCGGGCTTCTCTTGGAGGATTTTTAGGATTTTTAACGTTTGCTCCGCTTCCGTTTGAATGGAGGCGTTGACCTCATCGTAAATACGGTTCTTTTCCTTTGCGGTGGCTCTTTTTTCCTTCAAGGAGTTTTCGTAGGCCAATAATTCGCGTTGCTCTTCCAATTCCCGGTTTAATTTTTTTCTTTCTTCTAGCAAATTCAAAACGGAACGCAGATCCTCCGCCCAAAATGCGGTTCCTCCGGAAATGGAATGGGAACGCAGGCGGATATTTCCTTCAAAGCACTCCTTTTCTTCCAAGGCTTTTTGGATGGTTGACGGAGAAGGAAGTTCGTGGCAGGAAGCGTAATGGACTTTTTGGTCTTTCCCCATCAAAAAGAAATCCAAATGGGAACGGGAATAGTAATAAGCGTCGTTGTCATTAGCGGGAATAAGCCCAATCTGAATGGAAACTTCAAAAAACAGCAAAAACCCAAAACAATAAATTTCTGGAACCTTGTAAGAATCGAGGGCAAAAAGAAAACAAATCGCCCCAAAAATAGCAAGCAAAGCCGTGACCACGACTAAGGCCCCCATCCTTTTTCTCGCCGCCGAATTCCCACATCGATAGAAAAACAAAGCGATGCAAGATAACGTCATAATGGCAAACCAGGTAATGGCAAGATAAGCCACGGGACCAAAATAATAATCATCCCCAGCGTTTTCCAAACCATTAGGGAAACGGAAGGCAAGTTGATGAAAATCGTTGGTCAAAATAAGGAGCAGCAAAACCGTAGGAGCAATATAAAGAAGATATAAGGGCCAGGGAATGGGGCGGTTCTTCTTTCGCAATAGCCCAAAGGAAGCATAGAACCCTAGTAACGGAGCAAAGCATTGGGGGAGGTAATAAAGATACCAAAGATATCGGCTCGCCCTTCCTCCCCCAGGAACAAAATCGTATTTCATCCAGCGAAATACCAACCACAAAACTAATAGCGATCCTGCCAAGGTCAAATAGAGTCGCGTTGGCTTATCCACGATGCGGAGACGAAGCAAGGCACACCAATAAAGAAGCAGCGACAAAAAGGTCGCGTGGGCGCAAAGCCCGCAAAGGCGATGCCAAAATAAAGGGAGGCGTGAATCGATCCATTGCAGAAAACCCGCCAAAAGAAAGAAGAAAACGCAAATAGCAATTCGAATGATTTTGCCCTTGTTTTCTTGTTTCACGGGGAAGTTGCTTTTCCTTTTTAAAATTATAGCGCGTTATTCCTTCCCTGTGCGCGACAAGAAAATAGGGAGTCACCTCTTCCGCTATTTTTTTGAAAAACTCGCAAAAAACATTTGGACAGGGCGTAATGCCGTGCTATGATAATGCCCGCTACGGACCATTGGTGTAGCGGTCTAACATGCTTCCCTGTCACGGAAGAGATCACGAGTTCGAATCTCGTATGGTCCGCCAGGTTTGCAGGTGTAGTTCAGTGGTAGAACACCAGCCTTCCAAGCTGGTTATGCGGGTCCGATTCCCGTCACCTGCTCCAACTGCAAACACTTCCCCGACCTTCAAAGCCGGGGATTTTTTATTCCCTATTTATTTCAGGAGTTGGCAAGCTTGGCTGTCGTCTACGAGTTTTCCTTTTCCACTTCTCCTCTCACTCCTATAATCCCGTTTATGAGCAAAACGATTTTATTAGCCACAAGCAACCCCGGAAAAGTTCTGGAATTTCAAGAGGTTTTAGGACCTCTAGGTTACCGAATAGTCTCTCCCAAAGATTTAGGCTTATCTTCTGATCCCGAAGAAAACGGGACCACCTACCGAGAAAACGCATTCATCAAGGCCTTCGATCTTTCCGGCCGTTCGCCCTACCCCGTTTTAGCCGATGACTCGGGACTAGAAATTCGTGCTTTGGGCAATGAACCCGGCATCCATACGGCGAGATACGCGAAGCAAAACGGGGGATTTCCCGCGGTGTTTGATGTCGTGATGAAACGCTTAGAAGGCCAACAAGACCGCTTCGCCTGCTTCCATTGCTCCCTTTGCTTGATCGAAAAGGTAGGGGACGCCCCCCTTTATTTTGATGGGGAGTGCCCCGGAACCATTCTATTTGCTCCCAGTGGGACTCATGGTTTTGGCTATGACCCCATCTTTCATAGCCAGGAAGCTGATATCGATTTTGGCCTAGCAAGCGAGGAAATCAAAAATCGCTTCTCCCACCGAGGAAAAGCGATTGCTAAATTGGTCGAATATTTGTCTCAAAAATAGAAGCCAAAACCAAAGAGGATGAGAACTTGGGCCAACAAATAGGTGCCCATGATGTAGAAATCTCTTCTTTTGTCGTCTTGGATAAACAAGGTTTTCACCAAATAGGCGTCGGAGACGCAGAAACAAAGCATGCCCGCGAGGTTGAAATAGCCAACGGGCTGCATTTTATTCACGAGGGCGAGAACCGCTGCAACCAAATCCAACACGATAGAGGCAAGGTAGATCACTCCTCCCGCGGCTAATCCCGGGGTTTTGATGGCTTTATGAAGCAAGGGATATCCCGTGGCCAAAATCAGGGCGGCAATTCCGCCAAAAACCCAATATTGATAGGC
Source organism: uncultured Mollicutes bacterium (assembly GCA_900539595.1). GTDB lineage: Bacteria > Bacillota_I > Bacilli_A > RFN20 > CAG-826 > Alloenteromonas. The sequence goes on from UQCQ01000020.1 coordinate 13,018, forward strand.
AGGCATCGGAACCGAAATCCAAAAAGAGGTAAAAATGAAGGAAAGGTGGTTCAGAAAGAAGCAAATCGTCCCTGTGACTAACGTCCATACCTTGTGTTTGAAAATAAGCAGCACGTCTCCCATCGCGCCAAAGGCAAATCCTAAAGCCACCCACCAAATATTGGGATGCCAAAAGGCAAACATCAAGCTTAAAAAAGCGACGCAAAAAGGCTTTACGATTTTTCGCGGCAATTCCCATTCCAAGAAGGCGAAAAAGAGTTCTAACGCTGTCGAGACGAGAAAAAAAGCAAAGAAAGCATAACAAGCAAAAGGCAAGGCAGAGAAATTCATGGCAACTCCAATCTCGAATAGTCTAACCTATTTCTTCGAATTCGCCTATACTATTTGCCAAAGGCAGGTAAAGCCATGAAAGAAAAAGAAGGCTCCTTAGGGGCAAGAAGATGGATTTCCATCGTTTTGATTGGATTATTTGGTCAAATCGCCTGGGCGATCGAAAATAATTACATCAATCTTTGGGTGTATTCTCAATCCCACACGACCGATCACATCAATTGGATGACCACCGCTTCCGCGGTTGTTGCGACATTAACAACTTTTTTCCTAGGGGCCCTCTCCGATAAACTGGGAAAACGACGAATTTTCATCTCTGCAGGTTATACGATTTGGGGCGTTTTCGTGTTCCTTTTTGGCGTAATGTCCTTATCCAACATGGAAGCCCTAAGTGGGGGAGCGGGGGCGAAAGCCCTAATGCTAGTTGGAGTTTTTAACGTCATCGTCGACTGCATCATGACTTTCTTTGGCTCCACGGCAAACGATGCCTGTTTTAACGCCTATGTAACCGATCAAACGAGTAAAAAGAATCGGCCCATGGTCGAAAGCGTGTTAAGCGTACTTCCTTTGGCATCCTTGGCCGTTATGATGCTTGTTGGCCTTGGGCTAGGAATTCCTGATGCCACCAAATCGGCTTCGGAAGTGGCTAGGCCTTGGTTCTACTTCTTCCTGATTTTTGGCGTTTTGACTAGCGCAGCTGGCATCACTAGTTTCTTCTTGCTTCCCAAAGACAGCTGCTTGCCGAATCGCGAAGAACATTATTTCAAGCAAATGTTCGTCGGCTTTACGCCTAAAAAAGTCAAAACGAACCCTTTGTTCTATATCGCTTTGCTTGCTTTCCTCTTCTTTAATATCGGGGTCGACAGTTTCATGCCCTATTTCCTTGTATATTTCCAAAAAATGGAAGCCTTCCAAGGAATGGGATTCTACGCGGGGCTTGGCATCATTCTTGGAATTGCCAGCCTCCTCACGATCGTCGTTGGTATTTTCATGGAAAAAATCGGCAAGGGGAAGGTTTTGATTCCGTCCGTCGTTTTAATGGCTGGTGGAGCATTGGGATTATTCTTTTCCGGCGATTCCTTTGGGCTCGATTGCCTTTTTGGGACCTGCATGATTGCGGGGTATTTGTTAGGAACGGCCTCTTTAGGCGCGAGCATCCGGGACTATACGCCTAGTGAAGACGTGGGCAGTTATCAATCCGTCCGCATGGTTTTTGCCGTCATGCTCCCCATGGTGATTGGAAGCAATCTCTCCAGCGCGGTTTTCCAAAGCGGAATGGTCGAAAATGAATACGGGGCGATGGAAAAAAGCCCCGACAAGATGATGTTCCTCGTAACCTTGGGGGCGGCCCTTTTGTCCCTCATCCCCATTGTTTGGCTGCTGCTAGCAAGCAAAAAGAAGCAAAATCCAGTCAAAAGCGAAAATTAGAAGGTTGTCCTCTTGAAAAGAGAACGTTATACTTTCGCCTGGTAGGTTTTTAGTGATGAAAAGCAAAAAATTAAATCTATTCCTCGGCATCGTCGTGACCCTTTGCGCCCTCGTTGCCATTTTCGGATTGTTTGGCGAAGCCTTTGGCAAAATCGGCAACGTCCCCGCAGGCCGTGGATCGGCTTACGATCTCATTTTCCAATATGAGAAACACGGCTACAACTCAATGCCTTGGCTCATCGTTGGCTTCAGTTTTCTTGTTTGTGGTGCGGTGACGGGACTCCTCAGCGCCTTCCTTCCTGGCAAAATCGGAGCGATAAGCTTCGGCTTGACCCTCCTTCTTCTTGTGGCCAGCGGAGTCATCTTACTCTTTGGGAAAGACATCTTCCTCGCGGCGGGAACGGTTTCGGGAGCAACGGATGAAGATACGGCGCTCCTATCCATCGGAACGGGCTTCATTCTTCCAGCGGTCTTCGGATTTGTCGGCGGAGCCTTAAGCCTTTATGGGGCTTATTCCTCCTTCAAAGCTTAATTGATCCATTTAACATCGAGCCTCGAAAGGGGCTCTTTTTTTCATGGTTCATCGGAAATTGAAATGTAAATTTTTATTGAATTTATTTCGATGAAATCGAATCTTTTGTAGATAATTTCGCAAAAAATAAATTTTTTTCGTTATAGATAACGTAGGGGGTTTCCGTTATGGAGCGAATCCCTAAAATCGTCGCGCGACGCCCTAGGAAGGACGGGAAGCATGCTCGAGCTCATCGCCTTATTGGCCTTGATCGACTTGTTCCTTGCTCTATTCAGGGGCGGGGACCGCCACGACGACGAAGAGTGAATGAAAAGTGACTCCCGATAAAACGGGAGCCACTCAAACACACTTATAGTATAAGGCGACTTCGCGCGGCGTCAAGGCTCCTTGGGCTCCCAAAAGCCCAAGGGGTTTTGCTATTCAATAAACACGAAAAAGCAAAGCGAAAAAGGAATCCATGTTTCGCATCCCATGCCTTTGATTCCGCTTCGGGCGCGGCATAAAAGGGCGAATCGATGTCGGCTTAAAAATAATTGACGCGAAAATGTCGATGAATCCTAGATATTCAGATTTTTTCGAAAATTTTTATCGAAAGAATAGCGAACTTTTTCGTTATAGATAAGGCAGGGAGGCTTCCTTTATGGAAAGATTCCCCGTTAACGCCGCGCGCCGCCCTAGCGAGGAGGAAAGGCATGCTCGAGCTCATCGCCCTCGTGGCCTTGATCGACCTGCTTCTGGCCCTGGCAAGGGGCGGGGACCGCCACGACGACGAAGAGTGAATGAAAAGTGACCTCCGCTAAAACGGGGGCCACAGAAATCCACTTATAGTATAGGGCGATTCCGCGCGGCGTCAACGCCCCTTGGGTTCAAAACGCCTGAGGGGTTTCTTAAAGGGAGGGAGGGGAATTTTTTTCACGAAAAAGTGGCCCTGAAGAGAGCCACATTCTATTTGAAGTTGAGGAATGAATTTTAATCCGCCAACGTTCCCATGGGATCCCATGGTTCCAAATGGGTTGGAGCGGCTTCCGTTGCATCCAGTTCTTCTTTTGAGAGATATTTTTTGGCAACGACCGCCTGGTAGACGAAACGGGAAAACCACGATTCGGACATCACAAAATACCCACGGTTTCCACAGTCGGTTCCCCAAGAATTTTCAATCTTCCAACGAGTAGGCTTTCCGTCTTTGAGATCCACGCCGGTAATAAGCATCGCGTGGTTCATCGCCGACGCCCCGTAATCCAACATTTGGGCCTTCTCAAATTCTGGAGCAAATCCGATGGCGGATTCATAATCCAAGGCATTGTCGTCCCATGCGGCGCTATTTCTGTCCCGATAAAAGGAAACATCGCTTCCAAACCAAACGGGGAGACCGTCGCTTAGTTGTTTGATGATCAATTCCTCCACACGAGCCATTGTCAAATTCAAATGGTTAATGGGCTTTCCTTCGACAACATTGCCGATATAATCGACCGTGAAGTTCTTATTGAAGGGTTTATCGTTAGTTGGAGAATTGATGATGGATTGATAGTCTTCCAAAACATCGCCGAGATATTCTTTGGCGAAGCTTTGCGGGGTTAGATCATGCTCGATATGATACTTTTTCTTGTCATCATAATAGGCAAAATCAAAGGTTTTGGGCGGGACGCCAAAGGCATTCAGGCAAAGGGTATAAATCTTTTCCAAATACTGATTTTTAAGGGGACGGATTTCTTCTTTTTTAGATGCCACGGCCAAAGCACGTGCTTCCGAAGCAAAGCGACGGATGTAGGAATTGATCAAGAAATCAATTTCGCGTGTGGTGTTGGATTGATAGGTCTCGGGAAAAACGCTTTTGGGCATCAAGCCGTACTTCCGTACCAAGTTCACGAACATATCCCATTGCCCGCCATCGTTAACGGGCTCGCGAAGAACGTGATGGAAGACGCGTTCATTGGGGGAATAACTCGATAGTTCCGAAATGGATTCCATGGCAAAGTTGCTCTTTTCGATTTTATCGAAGAGGGCAATGTAATTTTGAGACAATTCAAAATCATCCATCTTGAGGTTTTTGGCCATGATTTCACGACAGAAATTCAATCCTGCGAAAATCCAGCAACGGCCGCTTTGTTTTTGATTTAAAGCCGACATCGTTTTGATGTCGATAGAAAAGACGGGATTTACGTCTTTTAGCGAAGACGGATTGAAAACCACATCCGAAATCGGATTGCGGGACATCGCGTGGCTAATCACCGCATTTTTCGTGTCTTTCTCATAGTCTTCGTCAAAATGGCTACGGAGCGCCTCGTCTAAAGCGCCATCCATGATATTTTCCATAGGGATACCTCCGTTCAATAAACTTAGGAGATTATCCTCTTTCCGCGAGTTCGCTTCAATGGAAATGACCCATGCAAGGGCGTAAAATAGCCGAGGAAAGAAGGATTTTAAAAAATGAATGACGAAACCAAAAAGAATTTAGAACGCTTCCTTCAATACGTTCAAATCGATACGCAGTCCGACGACGCTTCCACTTCAACGCCAAGCGCCTCCAAAGAGCTTAATCTCACCAAAAAGTTAGCAAGCGAATTGGAAGAATTGGGAATCCCCCACGAAATCGATGAATTCGGCAGGCTTTATGGCTGGATGAAAGGGGAAGAGGGTTGGGACCCCATCGGATTGAATGCTCACGTAGACACTGCCCTAGAATGCTCGGGGGCTAACGTCAAACCGCGGATCATCGAAAAATACGATGGAGGAACCATTGTTTTAAACGAAACCTATTCCATGTCGCCCAAGGAATTTCCGACTTTAGGTGAACATATTGGCGATGATTTAGTCGTGACGGACGGAACGACGTTGCTTGGGGCCGATGACAAAGCCGGCGTCGCCGCGATCATGGCGGTTCTTCACTTTTTCCACGATCACCCCGAAATTCCTCATCACCCTATTTCGATTCTTTTTACCCCCGACGAAGAAATCGGAAGAGGGCCCGAACACTTCAACGCGGAAAAATTCGGGGCCAAATATGCCTATACGATCGATGGAGGCTATTACCGGGAAATCGCTACGGCAACTTTCAATGCGGCCCATGCCGATATAACCCTGCACGGAGTTTCTATCCATCCTGGGGAAGCTAAAGGCAAAATGGTCAACGCTTCTTCTCTTGCCTTCGAATTCGATCGTTTGCTTCCCGAAAAGAAACGTCCGCAGTTTACGGAAGGATTTGAAGGATTCAACCATTTGGTAGCAATGGATGGCAGCGTGGACACCGCCCATCTCCATTACATCATCCGCAACCACGACCGGAAGAAGCTTGAAGAGCAAAAAGAAGAATTCCGCCTTGCTAAAGCCAGTTTAGAAAAACGTTACCCCTCCGCTTCTATTGAGTTAGAAATCGGGGACGATTATAAGAACATGCAGGAAGTATTGGACGAGCACCCAGAAGCCGTCGAGCAAGCCAAAAAGGCCTTCGCAGCCCTTTCAATCGAGCCCATCTTCCCACCGATTCGTGGAGGAACCGATGGAGCGACCTTCTCCTTCCTCAGCTGTCCCACCCCCAACCTTGGCACGGGAAGTTACAACCATCATGGCCGGTTTGAATACCTCTCCGTCCAAGAATGGGAAAAGATGATTGAAATCGCCAAAAAGATTTTGATGATTCATTGATTCAGAAAGAGGGCTTCGGTCCTCTTTTTTTCATGGATTTTTCTTTTCCTCTCTTTATGATAAAAGCAGATAAGCATAGGAGGAACTCCATGAAAGTCTTGATGATCAATGGCAGCTGCCATGAAAAAGGGTGCACCTACACCGCTTTAAACGAAATCGCTAAAGTTTTGAAATCCGAAGGCATCGAATCCGAAATTGTTTGTCTTGGCAACCAGCCCATTCGAGATTGTTCGGGGTGCGGGGGATGTGGAAACCATCATGGGTGCGTCTTTACGGACGATGTGGTCCATTTCATAGTGGAAAAAGCCAAGGAAGCCGATGGATTTATCTTTGGAACTCCTGTCTATTACGCGCATCCTAGTGGCAGAATCCTATCGGTTTTAGACCGTTTATCCGTTTCTTCCGGCCAATATTTGTCCCATAAGCCGGGCGCGGTGATTGCCTCGGCAAGGCGGGCAGGAACTACCGCAAGCCTTGACGCATTAGCCAAACATTTGGGGATTCTAGAAATGCCCATGGTCACTTCCTCTTATTGGAACATGGTGCACGGCAATACCCCCGAAGAAGTCCTTCAGGATTTAGAAGGGTTGCAAACGATGCGAAATCTAGGACGCAATATGGCTTGGATACTTCGTTGCATCGAAGCGGGCAAAAAGGCAGGATTCGACGTTCCCATTTCAGAATACGGAGCAAAGACGAACTTTATCCGTTAATCCTAATCCAACGGGGGGGCAACCCCGTTTTCTTTTATCCTTGTGTCTTACGGGGATGCAAAACTATCTCTAGGGGGGTATAGGATTAAAAGCAACAAAAAAAACGGGGATGAATCCCCGCGAATGGTTTCTTTTGGCTGGGGTGGCTGGGATCGGACCAGCGCATGTGGGTTTCAGAGACCCATGCCTTACCACTTGGCTACACCCCAAGACGCATGGAATATTCTACGCGAAAGGGCGCCTCCTGCAAGACTTTTTTATTCTTGTCTCCGTAAGTCATCTTTTCTTTTCCCTATTCCCGCATTTCAAACATCGATTTTGCCCTCCCTTGCATGTTTTTCACCTGTGGTATAATGATGGCATTCTTAAATAAAGGAGATTCGCCATGAAGATTCTGCTTGTTTCCTTTCCCCGTTATTCTACCGACACCGTCAATCCCGGAGAGGAACTTTTAAAAGGCGTCTTGGATCAAGACGTCACTCCGCTTCTTTTGCCTTTATCCTGGTCGCGATCTCAAATCGCCCTGGAAAATAAAATCGCCGAAATCCACCCCGACGCGGTCATCGTCATGAATCTTTGCCCCTACCGGGATTTGCCCACCCTAGAGCAATACGCCTCCAATAAAAAGGAATGGGTCGAACCCGATATCGATCAGATTTATGCTAGCGGAGAAGAAATCGAAAAAGGCGGACCAAAAAACCGCGCCACTTCTTTAGATTTGGATGCTTTATCCGTTTATCTCTCCGCTCAGGGGCAAAGAAGCTCTCGTTCTTTCGATGGGGGATATTTCCTCGATAACCAAGCCTATTACCTTAGCCTTGGCCGTTGCCCCAATTCGCTTTTGTTCCATCTTCCTAAGCCGGAGGAGTTGCCTTTATCCGAGCAAAAAGAAGCCCTCGAAATCCTTTTGAATTTCTTGCGATCTTAAGCGGCGTCCATGCAGTCTTTATACGCGTCGCTATCGGCGCGAGTTTTGCTTTCCCTTTCCCGAAGCATATCGATGTCTTCTCCCGTTTTGCTGGAATGATAGGCGTGGGGATGGAAGGCAGTGGGGGATTTCTTTTTCTTCTTTTGATACATCGGTGACTAATCTAATTTCTTTTTGGTTTATAATCAAGTCAACTTCTATCGAGGCAGCAAAAACATGAAAAAAGGCATACTCTTCCTCGCCGATGGGTTCGAAGCAACCGAAGCCATCGCAACGACCGACGTCTTGTTAAGGACACATCAAATCGAGCTTCAACTCGTTTCCATTCAGCCCAGCAAAGAAGTCACCGCTTCTAACGGGTTAGTCGTCAAAGCGGATTGTTTTCTCAAGGACATCAAACCCGAAGATTATGATTTTTTGATTCTCCCGGGTGGAAAAAAGGGCGTAGAGAATCTAAGCGACAACGAAATCGTGCTTCTCCTTGTTAAGAAATATCTTCGTCAAGGGAAGGGGGTTTACGCGATTTGCGCCGCCCCATCGATTCTAGGGAAACTCCATTTGCTAAACGGAAGAAATTACACCTGCTTCCCGGGATTTGAATGCGAAGAAGGCCATTACCAAGAAAAAGAAGGCGTTGTGATCGATGAGAACCTCATTACGGCACGCAGCATGGCCTTTAGCATCCCTTTTGGGGAAGCAATTGCTGAAAAAGAAGTCGGGAAAGAAGCTTTAGAATCCGCGAAACCCGGAATGTACGGCTTACGCGTGGATTAATCAGCCTATTCGCGATAGAATCCTCTCTTGGATAAACAAAAAAGGAAATACCATGGAAGAAGAAAAGAAAACGAGCGCGACCTGCGATTCCGACTGCAGCCATTGCAGTGAAGAATGCGAAAGCCGCACCGCCCCTGAATCGTTCCTCGCTCCCGAAAACGAAGCGAGTCACGTGAAGAAAGTCATCGCCGTCATGTCGGGCAAAGGCGGGGTTGGGAAATCCCTGACCACCTCCATCCTTGCCGTGAATGCGGCAAGAGACGGCAAAAGAGTCGCGATCATCGACGCGGACGTCACCGGACCCTCGATCCCGACGATTTTTGGTTTGCACGAAACTCTGTACGGCACCGAAACGATGATTTTCCCGGCCAAGACCAAAACCGGCATCGAAGCGGTTTCTCTAAACCTCCTTACCGAAGACCCGACCGAACCTGTCGTCTGGCGCGGCCCGGTCGTCTCGGGGCTCATCAAACAATTTTGGAGTAATGTGGCTTATGGAGAAATCGATGAGTTGTATGTGGACATGCCCCCGGGAACTAGCGATGTTCCCTTGACGGTATTCCAGTCTCTCCCCGTCGATGCGATCGTCGTGGTCACTTCTCCCCAAGACCTCGTCTCTCTCATCGTTGAAAAGGCCGTGAAGATGGCTGCGATGATGGATAAGCCGATCCTTGGGGTTGTGGAAAATATGGCTTATCTCAACTGCCCTCATTGTGGAGAAAAAATCTACCCCTTTGGCAAAGGCGCGGAAGATATCACTAAAAAATATGGCATCCCCCACTTCGACAGCATGCCGATCGATTCTAAACTCGCCGCGTTATGCGATGCCGGGGACATCGAGTCTTACGAAGGGCGTTATCTCGATTCGATTAGTCAGGCCATCCACGCCTTAAAGGGAAAAGAATAACTCAAAAAACGAAGCAGGCCTTAAACTGGACCCCGTAATTCGGACAGTCTAGAAAAAACACCCTACCAAAAAGAT
>UQCQ01000021.1 GCA_900539595.1 uncultured Mollicutes bacterium
CATCCTAATGACCATCCTAATGACCATCCTAATGACCATCCTAATGACCATCCTATTAGAAATATCTATATAGTGTAGTTTGTTTATCCGACCATAAAAATAGTATTTTTCATCGATAAATGGCCGAATATTACTTTTTTTCTTATTTCAAATTAGTTGCCTTTCATTTCAAGAAAAGTATGACCATCCTATTGACCATCCTATTAAACCATCCTATATTAAATTTACATTGCGAGGCACCCAAGAAATGAATGAATCAAAAGAGTTGGAATTTAAAATCGTTTTAGATCGAAAGCACCCCGAACACTGGATGAAAACCGTGTGTGCCTTCGCCATGACTAACGGCGGCAAGCTCATGGTTGGTTATCAGGACGACGGTTCTTTCGTTGGAATCCCATCTAAAAACGTTGACGACGAAGTTCAATACGCCGTCAATCAGTTCCGTCATCTTTCTAAGCCCATGGTTGTATACGACGTCCGTTACGAAGAACGCCCGGAATTCCCAGGACGGAAGGGGATTATTTTCCAGATTCAGCCCCGCAAAGAAATCACTTGGCTCACCCCTCACGACCATAGCCCTCTCGCCTATATTCGTGAGGAAAGAGCAACTCTCCCCGCCCCCGTCGAAGTATTGCAAGAACGGCTGCTAGAATCATTAACCGTGCCTTATGATTCCGTTAGCACCGGAGTTAAGCGAAGCGAGGTATCTTTTTCCCTTCTTTCTGATTTATATGCCAGCAAGCACGATGGGCGGCCTTTGACCGAGCGAGATTTAGTTTCTTTTGGTTTGGTAGACAAGAATGGCTTTCTAACCATAACTGGCTACGTATTTTGCGATGATAGCGACTATTCCAACGCCCAAGTTCTTTGCACCACTTGGCCCGAAACCGATAAAGGTGGGCGCAATTACCTCGACTCCAAGACATTTTCGGGGTCCATTTTGCAACTAATCGAAAAAATGATGGATTACGTTCACGGAGTGATGTTCTTTCAATTTGGCGGGGTCAAAAAAGGGATGTTTCGCGAAGAGGATGGTTCTTTTTCCACCGCTTCTTTGCGCGAAGCTTTCGTGAACGCCGTCGCTCACCGAGACTACCGCCTCTCCGGGCCGATTTCTTTGCAATGTTTCCCTGACCGAATTGAAATCACCTCCCCCGGATCCATGCGTTCTTTAAAATCCGTAACGAACTTGCCTCTAATTGGGGTGGAATCGGATCGAAGAAACCAGACCATTTCCGCGATGCTCGCCCGAATCGGCTTGATGGAAGAAAGAGGATCAGGGTTTGATTTGATTCTAAACGACTACGCCCTTTTAGACGAACGTTACACTCCGCGCATCACCGCGACCAAAACCTACTTCACTTTATCGCTTAAAAACAAAAAGTACGATTACGGGTCCCTTTTAGGAGTCGCTAATGGAACCAGTTCTCTCGTTCACGTTCCCAACACCCCAATGTTTTCTTCGCGCGAATCTCTTTACAAAGAAAATCTAAAATATCCCCTTGTCGAAGATTTGATCCGTCAAAATCCAAACGCCAAATTTGCCGATATTCAAAAAGGAACCGGATTAACTCTAGGCGGAGCAAAATACTTAATCACAGCCATGAAAAAAGCTTGTTTGATCCGGAGGGAAGGAAATCCCGTCAATGGTCATTACGAAGTCGTTCAAGACTCCGATCGCCCCGCGGATTTTCTCCGTCTTGACATAGAAAGCCGCACCAAAGCCGTCGCGTGGTGCGTCCGTTATTTTATGGCTTCTTCTGCTTACGATCCCAGGTGCACTTCCATTGAATTAAAAAGGACATTGGAGGCTTTTGATGGCACTTATTTAAGCAATGGGCAATTCAAAGGTGCAATGCTTTTATCGGGATATAAACCCCAAAATGAAGAAGACTTAAATTGGGTTTTTGCCGTCTCGGAGAAATCTCCCGCCTTTCATCTCAAAAAATAGATTGTGATTTCTAGGGCTTATAGCCCTTTTCGGCGTGGTTAGCCATTGACAGGAAAAGGGAGTATCGATAAACTACGAATCGATAAAGGCAAAACCTAGGTAACTAGGCGACGCAAAGCTACAGGGCCCCGAAGGAGGCAGCCAGCTCCCGAGAAGTGGAGTGGCTTCTTTTTGGGCAATTGAAGCGTTGTACTCCCTTCAAAAATTGGGCAAAATATCTTATCTCTCCTTTAGGAGAGTTCATTTTCGTGTGTTATGCGCGCGAACGAAAGGAGGCAACTTCCTTTGGGCAAATCCACTTCCAATCCGCCAAGCGACTCCGCTTTTCCCTCGCCAAGCTATAAGATGAGCGAGAAAATCGCAAGGCGCAAAAAAGCCAAGAAAATCGCGACGATCGTTGGGACTACCGGGCTTGCCGGGGTCACTTTATTTTCGATCATCGCTTTTTTAGGTCGCGTCTCGGGCAATTTCACCGTCAATATCAATCAAGCTTCTAGCCTTGCTCGGCTTCAATTATCCGAGACTAAGGACTTTGCTTCTCCTTCCGTCCACCTCAAAGCCCCGGGGCTAGATAACGCCTCCTGCGCTTCTAGCGACGACGTTTTGAAAGTGGGGGATGAAGCCAATATCGCCGAAAACGGCGGTTCGTACTCCGAAAAATTAGATGAAATCCGTTATGACGAAGACGGGAATGAAATCTCGAGGATCAATCGCGGTTTGGTTTATTCTTGCTTCTTACTCAATCCTAGTTCGGCCGCGGTCAAATTCGACTTGAGCCTTGTGATGACGGGCTATTCTTCTCCTTCCAACGCGGCGGTAGAGCCTTATTCCCTCTTACGGGTAGGGATTTGGCATACCCGTTATGCGATGGACGGGTCGGCCGAGGCAAGCTTATTCAAATGCTTTGCCGCGGATAATACGACCACCAGGTATTCTGGAGATGGCATCCGTATCGAAGACGATCCCCGCGAATACGTGGGAGAATCCCATTTGATGCGGGGAACCCATTTGGGAGAAAACATCACCTATCGACGTTTGGATCAAACAATTGCCACCGATCCCAGGAGCCGGCAAAAAGCGGATAGCTTCACCGGTTATCTGGGGGGAGAAGGCATTTTCTCCGAGCGTTACCGCGCGGACAACGAATACCAAATCAACGCCCTGCAGCCGGGACAAATGTCGCGCTTCACCTTCGCCTTCTGGTTCGAAGGGGGCGACCCCGATGGCCAAGGTCCGACTCCTCAGGGAGCCTCGATGACCTTCCAAATGAATTTCACGCCTTCTGTTTTATAAACCATCATGAAAAAGAATCCGTCCAAAAAGACAACGCATTCCAAAGCCCTATTAGGAATTGGAGCGCTTTCGCTTGGGCTGACTCTTTCTAGCTTGGCTACCGCGACTTATGCCTGGTTTGATATCGTCTCAAGCGCATCTTTGGACCAAATCCAAATGAGTTTTGGCGGAGCTCCAAGCCTAGAGATGGGATTAAAAGATACAGAAGGAAATATCCATTACGCCTCTAGTTGGAACGATGCGTCCTTGCAAGAATTAGACCCCACTTACGTTCCGTTTGAGCCCTTAAAAGAAGTTTCTTCCATGTTTGAATCGAGTTGGAATAACTCTTCCTTCGATTCTTCTACGGCATTCCCTCTTCTTTACGAACCTTTCTACGCAAGCCAAGATCCGACTTCAACCCCGGTAGCCAAAGACGGATTTCTTCAATACGAGATGTTCTTCCGCAGCGACCGTAACCTCTATTTATTTTTAGACGGGGCGACCAAAATCTCTCCGTTAAACGAATTAAATAAGTCCCGCGCGGAAGAAATCAATGCCCAAACGGGTTCTTCCTTAAAAGGGTCGGACCTCGACCAAGTCGTCGATGCGGTGCGGGTGAGCTTCTTCAGTGAGACCAGCTTCTACATCTGTTCTCCTAGCGGCTCTTCTTCCGTCACTTACGGCGGCCTCCTCGACCTCAATAAAGACGGGTATTACGATTCCCGGGACGGCAAAGAAATCATTTATGGAGATTATTCGGGAACTCCACTTTATGGGGAGCCCCTTAGCGAAGATAGCTTATCTCCTTCTAACCCCAATGCTTTCGAGGCCAAACACCAAAAAGGGATTTCGCGTTGGCTCTATAACGACGACGTCGGCTTCCGAAAGGAAACCTCCTATTCCGTCGAAGAGCTCGCGTTAAGCAAATCCGCTTCCTATTTCGACCCTTCTACGATGAAGCCCCTCGCCCATTTAAAAGCCAACGTCCCCACGCGTCTTGTCTTCACCCTCTACGCCGAGGGGTGGGACCATCATCTCACCGAGAAGATCGCTAACGGCGCCTTCTCCCTTCTACTCGCCTTTACCGGACTTGAATCCGCCAAATAAAAAAGGAGCACCATTATGTCAGACTATTTCCAGTACCTTAAGGAATTCCTCATTGCCTTCTTTACGAACATCGGCCGCTGGTTCAACGACCGCTTCGCCGGTCCTTGGGCTCGCGTCCCCGGGGAATTTGAGAATTATTCCTCTTTATTAAGGACCTATTCCCCCGGATTTGGATTCTGGGGATGGTTCTTCTATGTGCTTTTCTTGCTCCTAGCCATCGCCTTAATCGGCTCGGTTCTCTTCTTCATCGGGTATTTTATTTACCGGTACGTCAAATTCTATAAGAAGGAATCCGCGGCCGATCGCATGCAGGCCCAAATCGAAGAACTCAATTACGAACTCTATCAAGCTTTGGCCGAAAAAGACCGCATCCTTGGCCTTCAATTCGAAGGAATGGGCGGCAAAGCTCCTGCTAAAATCGGTCCTAAAGGCGAAAAGGAAGAAGAAACTAGCGGCACTGGGCCGCGCTTCCCGCGTCTTGCTCTTGTGGATTCCCGTTACGCCACCCCGATGTCTCCGACTGAGCTCCCCGTGGACGCCCAAGATATTAGCCTTGTGGGCATCTGCGAACGCTTCCGCTTGTTCGCCTGCTCCCAGATGGGACTTTATTACACCCCGGAAGTCGTCCGGCAATTCTTCGCCGCGATGGGAACGGGCAAAATCATCATTTTGGAAGGGATTTCCGGTACCGGTAAAACCTCGCTTCCTTATTGTTTAGGACGCTTCTTTAAACATAACGCGGCCATCTGCTCCGTCCAGCCTTCTTGGCATGACCGCAGCGAGTTACTAGGCTATTACAACGACTTCACCCATAAATTCACCGAGACCGAATTCCTCCGCGCGATTTATGAAGCCACTTACCGCGATGACATCAACATCGTCGTCCTCGACGAAATGAACCTCGCCCGTATCGAATACTATTTTGCGGAATTCCTCTCCATCATGGAAATGCCAAACGTCAACGAATGGAATATTTCCCTCGTTGCCGCTCCCCAACCCGATGACCCCAAACACCTCCGCGATGGAAGGTTGCTCATCCCGCAGAACATTTGGTTCGTGGGCACGGCCAATAACGATGACTCCACCTTCACGATCACCGATAAGGTTTATGACCGTGCCATGTCCTTATTCTTTGATAATAAAGGGATTGCTTTCGAAGCCCCTTATACCGATCCGCTTCCTCTTCCTTATCATTACTTTAAATCCCTCTTCGACCAAGCGATGGTCGATCACCCCTTAAGCGAAGCCACCTTGACCAAATTCCAGTCTTTGGATAGCTTTGTCATCGATCACTTCAAGCTCGCCTTTGGTAACCGTATCATGAAGCAGCTTGGCGAATTCGTTCCTTGCTATGTGGGGTGCGGCGGAACCGAACTCGAAGCCGTCGACTACGTTTTCTGCTCGAAGATTCTCAAGAAATTCGAAGTTTTAAACGTGGGCTTCCTTCGCGACGAATTGCTCGCCCTCGATAAAGAGCTTGTGCGTCTATTTGGCAAAGGAGAATTCGTTTTATCCCACAAGAAGATCAAATCCTTCTTGAAGCAATCGCAAGAATAATCTCCCATGGAAGAAGAAAAAAAGATGGCAAATAACACTTCCCTCCCTTCCAATAAAGAGGAAGTTTTAGACGCGATTGGAAATTCAAGCAACCTATCTTGGGGCGAAACCCAAACGCAGCAAGAAAGCCAAGAGGGCGAAATCCTTTCCGCGATCGATCTTGAGCCTTTAAAGGAAGAGGAAATGGGGATAGAAACGCCTTCTAGCGAAGTTCCTTCTGCTTCTGAAAGTAGCCAAGAATCTCCGGCTTTAGAATCGTCTACTAGCCTCGTTCGCGGAGAAATCCCTCTTGCTAGCGGCGAGACCAAGAAAACCTTATCCCGTGCGGAAAAAGGCTATTTTGGCCGCATTCGCAATCTATTAGACAATAATTCTAGCTTCCGCGCCCTTTACGATGCCCTTCGTCATACGGGCAAGACCTTGATATCCCAAAAATTACGGGAGGAAGAAAAAGCTTACGACGACCTTTTCATCGAAAAACTCGAAGAGGGGTTCGAAGCGATTGATTCGATTATTTTAAACCCCCGTACTTTCATCAAGGAAAATCCCGAGCTTGTCGACGCGGGCCGGGCGAAAAAAATCAATGCCCAATCCATCGTCCACCTCTCCTCCCACACCCAATATGTCTATGAAGTCGACCAAAATAACGACGTCACCCCGATGAAGATTCTAACGATCAATAGCGACGTCGATTATCAAATCTATGAAAACCGGTTTGTCTGGTCGTTAATCAATAAGGCCGCCTTATTCATTGAAAAACGATACCATTATATTCTGGACCATGGGGAAACCCGCGACTCGGAATTGCTCCTTCTTCATAACGTCACCGAAATCGGGGGGACCCGTTATGAACTCGATTCCCGCATTGCCGTTTCCCGTCCTTCTAGCGATGGGGGCAAAGCGGAGCAAAACGCGAATCTATTACTTCGTTTAGCCCGTCTTCGTGAGCGGGCCGCCTATTACCGGAAAAGCGCCTTTGCCGAATCCATGAAGGGAGCCAAGATGGTGGCAAACCCCATCCACCGGACGAACATGATCGTCAAAGAGCCCCATTATCATGCCTGTTATGAATTATGGACGTGGCTAGATTCTTATGCTCAACTTGGCGTTCATTTTGACGTCAAAGAGACGGAACACCCCTTCAGCGAAGGGGATTATGAAGATTTGATGTGTCTTGTCGCGGCGAGTTTTTTAAACGTCCGTTCTTCTCTTTCTGAGCCAGTTATCCCTGAAAAAACCAAGTCCAAATCCTTGGATCCGAAAGTTGTCTTCTCTTTAGAAGATGAAACCTATAACGATGGGCGGTTCCTTTATGACCAATTTAAAGACGGCCTAGCCCCGAGGAAAGAGGAGGAAGAAAAGGATTATTCGAATCCGGAAGTCTATCCCGACTTCGAAACGGCGAAACGGCAACGAAAAGAACTGGAAGAACGCTTCTCTTCCTACGCGGTCAAGAAGCATTTGGTCGACCTTTCGATCGAAGAAGATAAAGCCCGCGCGGTGGCTTTAGAAGCCGAGGCAAGAAGAAAAGAAGCCGACGAAGAAGCCAAGCGGAAAGAAAAAGAAAAGTTTTTGGCCGCCGAAAAAGAAATCGCGAAGCAAAAGGCTTTGCAACGTGCTTACGCGGTCATCGATGCCAATCAAAGGATGCTAGAAGAAGAAAGACTCCGTCAAACGCGAGCCGAACTGCGTCGCGAGGCTTTGCGGGCGAAAGGCTATGTTTTCCCCAACGCCGAACCAACTCCTTCTGTTTTCCTTTCTCCTTCTAGCGAGAGCAATGACAAGAAAAAGCGTTATAAGACAATCAAGATTGTCCGTGAACTTCATTCGGGCCGTTTAGTGACTCCCGAGGAGCAAAAAGAGGGCGGCCTAAAATTCGTCCGCGTCTCCAAAGAAGAATTGTTCCAAAGGAGAAAACAAGCCAAAGAAGCCAGGGAAGCTAAGGAAGCAAACGGAGCCAAGCAAGAAACAGGAGAGAAGAAATAATCCATGAAGAAAAAGGTGGTTTCTACCATCGTCGACGGGTTGCTAGGAGCAATCGTGCTCTTTTTAGCATACTGCCAAGTGTCGATGATGGTATCGATGAACCGCCCCGAAAATCATGGCGTCCCTTCTGTTTTTGGGCGTTCGGTCCTTTATGTCGTCACCGATTCCATGGCCACGGATACCGATGAAAACCGTAGCCAGGAAGTCATCGAGGAAGAGGAACGGGTGACCAAAACCTATCCCTATATCGACGGGAATGGAGTCGAACAAATCGCGAACCGTTACCAAATCGGCCATATCGAAGCCGGGGAAGGGGCCGTCATCAAAAAGGAAGACCCTTCTTTGATTCGCGTCGGCGATATCATCACGTTCTATTATTCTTCGTTAAATGCCTTGGATACCCACCGGGTCATGGAAATCGATATGCCGAGTTCGGCGAATCAAAACCAATACGTCTTTCATACGCGTGGAGATAACCTTCATTCTCAATTCGGTCAATGGGAACCCTCCTACCGGGATGGGGCGATTTATGCTTCCGAAGTCGTGGGGACGGTCGTTTCCCATTCCAAAGCTTTGGGCAATGTTTTAAAACTCGTTTCTCCTGCCGTTCCTAATGGCTACGCGGTGTGGTTTGTTCCCTTAATGGTCTTTATTCCTTTAGGGAGTATTGCGACTTTTACGGTCATCGATACCCTAAAAAAAGCCAAAAAGGAAGAAAAAGAGGAGGAGGAAGAAATCAAAGCGGCGATGGAAAAAGCCGGGGTGGATCCTCTTGACGAAGCTCAACGCATCAAATTCATCGAAAAAGAATCCTATAAAATCGAGTTGCGGAAACAAAAAGAAAAAGCGAAGCAAGAAGAGCTTAAAAAACTAAGAAAACAAGCCAAAAAAGGTAGGAAAATCCAAGGGCCGTCGAAAGAAGATGAAATAGCCTTAGCCAAGCAAAAGGCCCTGGAAGAAGAAAAAGAAAGAATCCGACAAGAAGTAAGAAAACAACTGGAAGAAGAAAGAAGAAAGCAGGAGGAAACAAAATGAATCGAGAGAAAAAACGAAACGGATTGCTGGCAGCCATTGTCGGTCTAAGCCTCCTTCTTTTTGGGACCCTATGCGCGGAACTCCTCGTGGGTATTGCCGCTAGAAACAAGGTCGCGGATGGAACGGTGGTAGATACCCTTATCGCGTGGATGGGCATTTTATTTGCTTTGTTGTTTCTTTTTGCTGCGGGCATCGTCTTCTGCTCCATACGGCGCGAGCAATTATTCCAACGTTCCCGTTGGGAAAATAACCTCTTTGGCAAAGAAGGGGTTTGCATCGATAGCGATATCGAATTCGAAAAGAAATTCCGTCGTGCCTTCTTACGTTTAGAAAGAAAAACGGCGAAGGAAGCCTTAAAAAAGAAAGCCAAAGACGAAGCCTATATCGTTTCCTTCCAGCTCCGCGAAGTCCGTGGACAAGAAATCGCGAATAACCTCGCCGTTCTTCATCAAATCAATTTATTGGTATCCGATGAACTGAAAAAACAATTCGGGGGAGAAGATGACGCTTATGGAATCTCGGAGCGGAACGACTTCTTCGTCTACGCCGAAGCAAAAGGAGGCAACATCAACGAGATGAAAGACCGTTTCGCCCGGTTTGCTTCTTCCTTGATTGGGGCAATCGATGCGCGGAACGATTTACCTAGCGTCATCGTTTTATTTGGCGCGGCAAAGGGGAAGCTCAACGAAAATGCAGCCATTACCCTTGCCCACAGCGAATTCGCCCTTTTCTTTAACGCAGGGACTCGCCTTTCTGGGTCCATGGAAATCTATTCCCAGGCCATCGTCAAAGAAAACGAAGGAAGAAAGAGCTTGGACGAAGAAATTGCCCGTGCCTTAAAGCGTCATGAACTTCAAATTTATTACCAGGGGAAATGGGACTTGAAAAAAGGCTGTTTCTATGGGGCGGAAGCCTTAATCCGTTGGAAACATCCTAAACGGGGCATTCTTCCTCCTTCTTCTTTTATTCCTTATTGCGAAAACTCGGGACGAATTGTAGAAATCGACCATTATGTTTTTGAGACCGTTTGCAAAGACATCGCCAAGTGGCGGAGCGAAGGAAGACGGAAAATCGCCGTCTCCATCAACCTTTCTCGTCGTTCGGTTTATGATCCAAGCTTACTTTCATTCCTAGAAAAAACCTGCGAAGACAATCACGTCTCCCCCAAAGAAATCGATATCGAGTTAACCGAGTCTTTGGCCGCCCAAAACGTCGTTTTCATCTCCGCGATCATCCGCCGCATCAAGGCGTTAGGATTTGGGACTTCCATGGATGACTTCGGCATTGGCTATTCTTCCTTGAGTTCCTTGAAAAACATCCCCTTCTCCGTTTTAAAAATCGATAAGTCCTTCATCGATGACATCGAAATCGATAATAAATCCCGTTCCATGGTCCGTTCGATCATCGAACTCGTGCACGCCCTCGGGATGAAAACGATTGCCGAAGGCGTAGAAACCGCGGATCAAGTCCGGATTCTTCAAAGCTTGGGTCTTGATGCCATTCAGGGTTTCTATTTCTCCCGTCCTTTGGAACGTGCCCGGTTTGAAGCGTTCCTCGAAAGCAATATCTTCGAACCTCAATCTCATAGCGAAAGGAAGGTACAGCCTCATGATCCTACTCGTCGGTGATGAAGCGGACAGCATTCTCTATTTCCGAAACCGCATCGAATTAATCGAAGAATTCGACCTCCCTTTGGGGATGCACGCTTATTCGGGAAAAATCGGTGGCGAAGAGGTTTTGATCGCTTCCGTTGGCAGGGGCAATATGCTCTCTTCTTTAAGAATGGGGTATTTGCTAGAACGCTTCACTCCCTATGTCTGCATTTCGACCGGTGCGGTTTATTCCTTGCGCAACGACCTCCATCAGGGCGACCTTTTCATCGCTGACCGTTATTACAACTACGGAGTGGATTTTTCTACCGATGGCAAGACGGTTTACGGTCAAATCCCCGAAGAACCGCCCTTTTATAACGCCTCCATCACGTTAAACGACACCGCCGAAGCCATGGCCTATCAAGTCGGCGGGGCTTATGTAGAACGCGGCTTCTTGTTAAGCGGGGACAAAGATTACGTCGACCTTTCCTCCTTCCAAGGCATCATTGCCCGTCACTATAACGGGACGGAAAAAATGGCCTGTTACGATATGAATTCGGGCGGCATTGCTTTGGCCTGCCGTCATTATAAGACCGCCTTATTGACCTTGAAGGTCGTTTCCTACGAGCCACTTCGCCCGGAGCAACTGCTTTCTAAAAAGCGGAAAAGTCTCGAATCCATGGGCCTATTAAGCGAAGTATTGATTGCCATGCTTGTGAACATGCAACGTTCGCTATAAAGGAGGAGGAATATGGGTAAAAACGAAAATATCATCCAAAAATCCAAAAGCAAAACGTCGAAGCCGCGAAAATATGTGAAACGCTTTTTTGCTTCGTTTTCGCAGCTTCGCCATTCTAAACGCGAACGTCCGATTCTAATAACGGTCCTTGCTTCTTTGTCTCTTGGCGTCCTCTTTTTGATCGTCTCCGCCATTTTGTCAGGGCTCCATTTCGTTGGAATTGGCATCATTTTCTTCGTCCTAGGAATCCTAGCCATGATCGCGTCGTTCTCCGCCATGTTCTATGGATATTGCTGGCTCCATGATAAGGAAAAAGACTCGACCTCCTCTCTACTTTCTCAAATGGACGCCTTCGATGCGGGAGAAACGCGATACGTAGAACCCTCTTGGGACGACGAACGTTCCGACGCCTTGCAAAAAAGGATGAATGCTTTTTTGGAAAGAACTTCGCGCCTCCTCGAAGAAAAAGGGCAAGCCGAGGGAGGGAAAGCCCCTACTTTAGAGGTTCTTTCTGTTTCCGAATTTAAAGACGCATTGGGGAGGGAAGTGGAATCCAACCCTTCGAGTTTATCGTGCCTTCTTTGCTTTGATTTGGTTTCGAAATCCGCTCCAAGGGCGGAAGCGATGAACGCTTTAAAAGAAGCCTTGCGGGCGAATTTCCCCGAAGATTTATTAGGGGAGGGCGAAGAGAATTCCCTTTTTGTCTATCGTTATAGCGCTTCTTCTAAGAATAGTTTTCGTCAGAAACTCCAATCCTTTATTGGTTCCTTTTCCTATTGCTATACCGATCCCTTAACTTCTTCTACTTCCGTTTATGGAACGCGGGTAGGGGGAGCTTATTTCCCTGGCGTCCAAGAAAGGATGCTATTAGAAGCCTCCACCCGTGCCTTAAAACGAAGCCAAGGCATCGAATTAGAGGAGGGGGGCACCCAACGTTATGCAAAATCCATCAATCCCCATCTTCCCGAAATTGCTCGCCGCGTCGAAATCCTAGGAGAAGAAAATCGCCTCGCTTCCGCGATTATGGA
Source organism: uncultured Mollicutes bacterium (assembly GCA_900539595.1). GTDB lineage: Bacteria > Bacillota_I > Bacilli_A > RFN20 > CAG-826 > Alloenteromonas. The sequence goes on from UQCQ01000021.1 coordinate 12,271, forward strand.
CGGGAAGGAGGAGGCGGAAAGAATGGATAACCTCCTTCATCTTCTTTCCTTCCACCGCCTTCAAGCGGGCTTTGAAAGCGCGGGGATTTACCTTTATGAACCGGAGACGCGCTGCTACCGGCTTTATGTCCACGATGAGGAAGAAGACGTTCTGGGATTAGCAAAATTCGGGGAAGTCGTTCCCGCGGAAGAATTAAATCCCTTCTACGAACAAGGGAAAATCGAGACCCCATTCTTTTGCCAAAACGTCCTGGAATTGCCTCACGATTTGTCCCTACGTTGCCAAAGTTTAAGCATTGCCTCCTTCTATTTATATTCCTTCCGTTTTGGAGGAGAAAAAACCGGACTTTCCTATTTTAGTTCAACGAAACCCGTCTCCTTGTCCTTAATCCGTCAAGAAGTCCTTTCCGACTTCTTCCCTTATGCTTCTTCCTATTTGCTTTACGCGATCAAAAAGGAAAAAGAAGACCTCCGTCACTTGATTTTAAACGCTTTCTGCGCGAAAAAAGAAAGCTATTGCTATACTGTGGACCGCGAGACGAAGCGCCTCGTCCAATATAGCGAGAACGTCCCCCAAAAATTCAAAGGGGCACAGCTTGGAGAAGTGTGCCACCGCGCTTTATTTGGCTACAACGAACCTTGCCCCAATTGTCCTCTAGTTTATGGACCGGTGAAGCGCATTATCCCCGCCTTAGGAGCCAAGGAAGTTGCCCAAAGCGTTTTGACCTATCGACTAGGGCAAGAAGGCTTAGCCACTCTACTCATTGAAAAAGAGGAACCACGAACCACTTCGACGACCTTAACGGACAAAGCCCTTCAAATCAAAAACGCGAAAGCCTTCCAAATCGAAGCAAACCGCGAATTAAGAAACCCCCTTTCCCGCGGGGCTTTCCTTGGGATTCGTTTGACCAACAAAGCGGAGTTATTAGACCGCCTCGCCGATCAAAATTCCAATTCGCTTCTTGGAGCGGTTTCCCGCGAAATCAGCTCGATTGGCTACGACGATGGATTATATCGTTTCGACCCAGATACCTTGGTGGTGCGCATCTCCGCGAGCACGAACCGTTCGACCTTGATGCTTGCCATTGAAGATATCGCCGACCAAATCCATGGGCCTTTGTATGCGGGAAGCGACTCTTTTACCCCGCAATATGCCTATTCTTTGCTTTATTATCCTTCCGACGTCAATAACGTCAATGACTTGGTGTCGCTATTTCAAACCGAACTTCTCCGTTCTCAAAAAATGGGCGAGGGTCTCATCTCGGAAGTCGGCAAGTCCAGAGCAAGGAAAGCCTATCGTCCCGAATACGTCGAATCCTTGCTTCGCGATAAACTTACTAGCGGCCACGTCGACCTTTCTTTCGCCGCGATGAAAGAAGTTTCTACCAATGAAGTTCGCCTCCTTGCCGCTAGAGCGGACTTAATCGCAGAAGACCATTCCCATATCCACCCCGAGGAATTCAAACGCATCGGGGGAGAGCAAGGGCTTACCGCGCAGCTGGATTTTGCCTGCTTAAAATCGTTCTTGGATTATTATTCGCAACGGAAAGACACCCTCTTCCACGATAACGGCATCCAGAACCTCTTCTTCACCATGGACGAGTCGACGTTCTTGGATCGAAACTTCATCGCCAAGGTCGCCGAATATACCCTGGAATTCAAGGTGCCCTCCCGCACGTTGGTTTTGGCCTTCGACGCCTCCTTCTTGGAAAAGAACATGGAGCTGGCCCGTTCGCGCATCCATGACCTTCACGAAATCAAGGTTCTTCTTTTCGTTCGCCATCTCCACGCAGGAAAAGAATCGCCCCAGCGTTTTGCAGAAATCGGAGTCGATGGGATTAGTTTAAGCCCATCGAGTTTAGCCGATGCCCTTAATAATGAATCTGACCGCAACGCTTATGCAAGCGCCGTGAACGAGATTATCTCCAATAACCTCATCCCCATTTGCGGAGGGGTCAAAGACGAGGGTGGCATCCGCTTCGTTCAAGATCTAGGCGTGCCTTATGCATACGGTCCCTATTGCGGCGAGGCTTTAAGCCCGAACGAATTCGAGACCTTGCTCTCCTATCACCAGTAAACATTGCCTTTCTAAACCCGGCCGTCCTGGTCGGGTTTTTAGAAATTAGGCGATAAAACGAAGCAAGAAATCGCTGGCGCTTAAAATCCAATATCCTTCTTTGGTTCGGCTTTCTTCTATCGGCGAATTCACGACAATGATTTTTTGAATTTCATCCACCAAAGATAAATAGGGTTTAATCTCCCTCTCGTAAGTGGAAGGGGAGGAAAGGTCGTTACAAACTTGAATATAGTATTGCCGAATTCCTTTCGTGGCGAAAAAATCGATTTCAAAAGTATTTTTTACGCTTTTGCCACTAGGTTCTTTGGACACTTTTTCATACACGCCAACACTCACCGTATATCCCCGGTAAATCAATTCGTTAAAAACGACGTTTTCCAGGGATTGACCGATATCTTCGTAGATAAAATCCGTTCTTGCGTTTTTTAATCCCGGGTCTACGAAATAGTACTTCCTCATTGCTCCAATTTTCTTCCTTCTCTTCACGTCGATTCGCGGAACGGCGCGAACCAAAAAAGAATCTTCGAATAAATGGAGATAACGTTGAATGGTGTTAGGGTCCAACATTTTATGCTCTTTGCTTTGGAAGGTATTTGCAATTTTCTGCACATTCAGCAATCCGCCCGTGGACTCGGCAATAATATTGCACAATTCATCGAGGAACTCTTCCTTTCTCAGGCTGTTTAATTCCATGATATCTTTAAAATAAACAGCGTCAAAAAGGGATTTGAGAATCGTTTTTTTGTCTTCGTTTCCCGCCAAAACCACCTGAGGCATCCCGCCATATTTGAGGTATTCTTGCAAAGCGAAAAAAGGATGTTCCTTCCGATAAAATGCAAACTCACCAAAAGAAAGTGGCCCCATCGATATATTCGTCGATTTTCCGCGAAATTCCGTCGCGATACTCGAAGACAACATTTTCGAATTGCTGCCGGTTATATATAGATCGATGTTTTTTCATCGGACAAGCCTAAGACCGTAGACACAAACGTGATAGCGTCTTCATCGGATGGTTTCGCCAAAAGGTGCTTTCCTTCGTGGAAAATAGGATTATGAATCACACGGACCAGCTGAATTTCATCTAGGAACACATAGCAACGATCCTTGCCTCGGCACCATGAGCGGACACGCTGCCCCAAAACAAGGGGGTCCAAGCATTCCGCGTTTTCATCTTTATCTAGAGATAGAAAAAGGATATGGTCCTCAGGTACGCCGTTTTCCTTCAGCCAAGAAGTATAAAGATCCTTGATCAAAGTGGATTTGCCACATCTTCGAATGCCGGTCACCACTTTTGGTAGTCCATTATCCTTGGCCCGGATTAATTGTTTTAGATAGATCTCTCTTTGGATCATATTCATGTTTTTGGTAGAATTCTACCTTTTTCATGAATAGGAGGGGCTTAGGAATAAGAAAACGGAGCCCCTTTCAAAGCCCCGTTATTCGATTTGGAAAAGAGAGAATTAGAGAATCGAACGATATAATCCGGCGTAAAGTTCGGCACTTCTTTCCCAAGAATGATCCGTCTTCATCGCATTGAGGCAAAGGCGGCGGAGCAACGTTTTATCCGAATAAACGCGTTGAGCTTGGCCAATGCCATAACGGAGTCCATCCACGTTATAATCGCGGAAAAGGAATCCGTTCGCTTCGGCGTCGTTTTCTCCGTTCCAACTAACAATCGTATCATGAAGTCCGCCGGTATCGCGGGCGATGGGGAGAGATCCATAACGTTCGGCAATCATCTGCCCAATGCCGCAGGGTTCAAATAAACTCGGCATCAGGAAGAAATCGGAAGCCGCATAAATCAAATGGGCGCGGGGGTCGCTATAGCCGATATAAAGGGCGACCTGGCTTGGGAATTCTCTCCGCAAGGATTCAAACCCTTGTTCCAGAGGATATTCTCCACTTCCAAGCACAGCGAGCATGCCGCCGGATAAAAGCATTTCTCTAGCGCAGCCTAAAATCAAATCAATTCCTTTTTGATAGGTAAGGCGGGAGACCAAACCAAACAAAGGCCCGTGGTTATCGGGGAGATTAGTGAGGCGGAGCAATTCTTTTCTAGCTTCATTTTTGCCTTTGCGGAGGTTTTTCACGCTATAGGGATAAGGAAGAAGGTTATCCTTTTCAGGATTAAATTCCTCCACATCGATGCCATTGACAAAGCCCGCAAAATCATGTTGGCGAAGTTTCAAAACCCCATCGAGTCCCTGCGCCGTTTCAAAGCGGAGCAATTCTTCGCGATGAGTGGGCGAGACCGTGGTGATTTTATCTGCAGCCATAATGCCGCATTTTAAAGTCGAGACCCCATCGCCAAAATCAGCGATTCCGCTGCTAACGAAAGATTCGGGCAAATTGTAAAGGTCGCCTAAGGAGGAACGAGATAGCATCCCCTTGAAAGCAGGGTTATGGATCGTTAAGACGTAACGAGTCGAAGCAAAGCATTTGGCATCCGAATAAAGCACTTTTCCAATCGAAGGAATCATGCCGGTTTGCCAGTCATGGACATGGATGATATTGGGATGGAAAGATAAGGCGTTAAGAAGAGCCATCGCGGCGAGGGAGAAGAAAGCAAAGCGTTCTCCATCATCGTCATAGCCATAAATAGAGGGGCGATCAAAGTAATAACCGCTTCCGATGACGTAATAGGTGACTCCATCGATGCAGGCAGAATGAATGTCGGCGATTTGTTTCCTCCAACCCATCTTAATCGTCAAATCCATGACGGGAGAAAGCCGAATGGGCTTGGAGGCGATAACGCGATAATAGGGCAATACGCAGATGACGTCATTGCCTTTTTTCTTTAATTCGACGGATAAGGCATGGACGACGTCGGCAAGACCCCCCGTTTTCACAAGCGGATTGATTTCGCTAGCAATCATCGCAATCTTCATAAAATCGCTCCTTGGTGAAGGTAAAGAGGCACGTCTTTGGTTCCTCCAACCTTTTTAGCGCGGGTAATGCAGGCGTATTTGTCGATTAAAGCATTTTCCACCGTCGCATTTTCCGCCACTTTGCTATTGGAGAAGAGGATGGAATTGCGAACTACGGCGCCTTTAGCGACGCGGACGTCACGCCCAATGATGGAATCGATGACCGTTCCTTCGATGACGGCGCCATTGGCGATCATCGAATTGGCGATGACGCTATTTTCGCCATATAGAGCCGGCGGGGTATCGTGAGACTTCGTATAAATCGGCCAATCTGAGGAGAAGAGTTCTTTCTGAAGCTTCGGTTGAAGCAATTCAAAGCACGTCTCCATATAGCCACGGAAACTATCGATGCAGCGGACAAAGCCCTCAAACATATGGACATGAACGGGATAAGTGCCTTCTTGGGCCGCTTGATAAATGAGTGTCTTTAAATCCAGGGTGGGATTGGGCTTCAGGGAGCGATTAATCATATCCGCGAACACGGTGCGGTTGATGATATAAGACGACATCGAAACCGTGGCAGGTCCATGGATATTGAGTGGGTTCTTATAAGCGCTTTTGGCATATCCTTCCGGAGTCATCTCAATGATGTTCTCACTATGGAAGGATTTGGAGGCATCTTCAATTTTAGTGGCAACGACCGTGATTTTTTCTTTTCGGGCGATGTGCTCGTCGAGGATCGGGCGGAAATCCACTCTAGCGATGATATGGGCGGGGGCGATCACGATATATTCAGCTTCGCTATCATAAAGCGCCCAATCGTTTTCTCGGAGGTTCTGCAAATCGGTGTTGAGTTCAGGGAATTGATGGGCCGGTTCATTGTACATGATGATTTCACGGCTGGTTTTGGTGTTTTTCATCCACGAGTCCATCGAACCAAGGTGCTTCAAGATGGAACGCTGATGGTTTTTCACTAGCAACCCGACAATCGAAATGTCGGAATTGCAGAAATTGGAGAGGGGGAAATCGCACATCGCATAACGCCCTAGGAAAGACGTTGATCCCAAAGGACGGGAATCCGTGATGGGGGCAACTTCCGGAGAAGAATGGAAATTAACTAAACCAATGACTTTTTTCATCGTGATTACCTCTTGGCCGCCTTCGTGTTCGAGACGAGAACAATGCCATCTCTTGCATCGTTAACGACTTCATTTTCTTCCACGAGGGTGTCGGGACCGACGATCGCATCGTAGACGCGAGCGCCTTTGGAAATGACGGAATTGTCCATTAAGACGGCGTTTTCAACAATCGCGCCTTCTTCTACGATGGCTCCGCTGGAAATAACGCAGCGATCCACCGATCCTAAAATCGTCGCTCCTTGGTTAATGAGCGAATCTCGGACTTTGGCTTTGGGTCCAATATATTGGGGCGCTGCGTGATTATCCAAGGAATAGATGTGATGGGGACCCGCGACGGTATAAAGGTTCGTCTTGGGGTGGGAAGAAAGGAGCAAATCCATGTTGGCTTGATGCAGCGAAGCGATTGTTCCAACATCCTTCCAATAGCCATTATAGGTATAGGCGACCATCTTCTTTTCTTGGGCAAGCATCGTCGGAATGATGTTCTTCCCAAAGTCGTGATCGCTATTTTCGTCTTTGGCATCGGCAAGCAAGGCCGCGCGAAGAGAATGATAACGGAAGATATAAATTCCCATAGATGCGAGGTTGGACTTTGGAACCTTGGGTTTTTCCTTGAAGGCCGTGATGTTGCAATCATCGTCGGTTTCAAGAATTCCAAAGCGGCTGGCTTCTTGGATGGGGACGGGCATGACTGCAATCGTGCAGTCCGCCTTCTTCTCTTCCGCCAAAGCAAGCATCGCGTTATAGGTGCAGCAATAAACGTGGTCACCCGATAAAATCAAAACATACTCGGGATCCAACTCATCGAGCCAATCCAAATTTTGATAGATGGCGTCCGCGGTGCCGCGGTACCAAGAACTTCCGTCCTCGGTTTGCTTCGGAGTCAAAACACTCGTGAGGGCGTCTACCCCATTCAAACCCCAATTCTTTCCAGATCCAACGTAGGTGTTCAAGCCGCTGGATTCGTACTGGGTTAATACGCCAACGTGATTAATGCCACTATTGGCACAATTGGAAAGAGGAAAATCGATAATGCGGTACTTGCCTCCGTAGCTGACCGCGGGTTTTGCCATTTTTCTCGTCAGGGCCTGCAAGCGGGTCCCTTTTCCTCCGGCGAGAACCATGGCGGCGATTTTGATGGACATCTTTTTTTGTCCCTCCTATCGTTTCATGTGTTACTTATTGTAAACCATAAACGCGAAATTCATTAGATTTTTTGCCCTCTTTTTATACTTTTTTTGCATTTTTTACGGTGTAAGGTTCTATTCCGCTTTTTTATATAAAAAAGGCTCGACAGTTTAGGTTTCAAATGGTAACATTCTTATCGCGCTTATTGCGAAAGAGGTAAAGAGTATGTCCAGATATTGCCCTATCACCGGAAAAGGACCCGTCAGCGGGAACAATCGTAGCCACTCCCTTCGTGCTACCCGTCGCCGTTGGAACGTCAATCTCCAAAAGAGAAAAATCATGATCGACGGCAAGATGGTTGAGGTTCGCATCTCGAACCGCGCCTATCGCACCTTGAACAAGACGGTCAAAGAAGCCCCGGTTGCGGAAGAAGCGAAATAAGACTAATTTTTGAAACGATTACCCTTCCGATTTGGAAGGGTTTTTCATTGCCCGTTTCTTCGCTTCTTTTATCTATATAATATAGATATCGTCCACGCTTCAACAAATTGCCTTTTCACCAAGCAAAGCTCCTTAGGCCTTTCAGCCCAAGGAGCCTTGACGCCGCGCGGAATCGCCCTATACTATAAGTGGATTTGGGCGAACCCTTCGATGGGCTCGCTTTTCATTCACTCTTCGTCGTCGTGGCGGTCCCCGCCCCTGAATAGAGCAAGGA
>UQCQ01000022.1 GCA_900539595.1 uncultured Mollicutes bacterium
CAAATCAACAAGACCGTCCCGCGTCGACGATGAAAAAACCGTCCACGCGGGACGGTCTTGTTGATTTGCTGTTTCGTGTTTCGGGGAGAACGGTCTTCGTATGAACGAGGAGAATCGCTCTCGTCCTGACACAACACCCATCAAGATTACTTGACGTCGGGAAGCAGACCCATGAAGCGGGCGTTCTTGATCGCCGTGGCGACTTGGCGCTGATACTTGGCGCTGGTGCCGGTGATGGAACGCGGGGCGATCTTGCCGTCGGGTCCAATGAAGCGAGAGAGGGTCTCGACATCTTTGTAGTCGACGTATTTGATCTTGTTCTTCTTAAAATAGCAAACCTTACGGCGTGCACGGGTTTTTCTAAAAGCCATTGTTCTTTACCTTTCCGGGCAGTTCCTTAGAAGGGAAGGTCATCTTCCATCAAAGGATCGAGATTATTGGAAGTCGATGAATTGCCCTGTGGTTTGACCGAGTTGTCCGGCGCGTTATAGGACGAGCCGACATCCGGGGTATATCCGGAATCGTTCTCCGAAGCACCATTCGAGGCCTTGGGCTCCATGAGCTCAATGCGCTCAGCAACGATTTCGGTGGAAGTCACCTCCACGTTGGAATCCCGACGCGTGTATTTGCGTTGGGTGAGACGACCAACAACGCCAATCAAAGATCCCTTGTGAGTGAACTTCGAGACGACGTCTGCCTGTTTTCCAAAAACGGAAACCGGCATAAAGATGGTGGTCTTTTGACCTCCACGACGCTCATCGGACGCAATGGTGAAGGAAGCCACGGTCATTCCCGAGGTGGTGGAGCGGGTTTCGGGGTCGCGGGTCAGGCGACCAACTAGAACGACATTGTTAAGCATGTGTTATCCTCCTGCTGCTTAGTCTTTATCAACGGTGATAAGGAAACGGATAACAAGATTGTCGAGACGGATCAAACGCTTGAATTCTTCAAGGCAGGCATTGTCGGCAGAGATCTTTTCGACAACGTAGAAGCCTTTCTTCAAATCGTGGATCGGGCTCGCAAACTCACGGACTCCCATCTCCTTGCTGTCACGAACAACGCCTTTGTTGTCGGTGAGGATCTTGTGGAGTTTTTCAATTTCAGCCTTTCTGCTGGCATCATCGAGATCCGCAGAGAGAATGAACATGAGTTCATATTTTCCCATAGTGTTTGCACCTCCTAATTTCGGTCTAGGGTCGTATCGAAATCGTACGACCATAGAAGTGTGTGCCGTATCCTTCAAAAACGGCAAACGCCATTATAAAGGGGGTAAGGGGGATAATCAATCTTGGACTTTACCAATTTGCTTCCTTTCATCTAATGAGACGACCTCGTGCCCATAACAAGAAGTCGCCTCACTATTTCTATAACCAAAAAAAGGGGAATTATGACGAAACTTGTTTCCAAATTTTAGGGTTAAAATGTAAATTTTTTATCTAATTTCTTCGATAAAATCTGGATAATTTGAAGTGACAAAAAATGCCACATTGCGTGGCATTTTTTGAATGGCTTTTCGGCCTTATTTTTCGTCCTTCATCGTCGGGAAGAGAAGGACTTCGCGGATGTTTTGCACATTGCAGAAGAGCATGCAGGTGCGGTCAATGCCGACCCCGATTCCTCCCGCGGGAGGCATGCCATACTTCAAAGCATCGAGGAAGGTATAGTCAATGTCGTTGGCTTCTTCATCTCCGCGATTTCTCGCGGCAAGCTGGGCTTGGAAACGTTCCATTTGATCGAAGGGGTTATTGAGCTCGCTGTAGGAATTGCCAAACTCAAACCCACCGATGAAGAATTCGAAACGTTCGACAAAACGAGGATCCGCACATTTCTTGGTAAGCGGAGAAACTTCGATCGGGTAGGTGTGAATGAACGTCGGTTGGACGAGACTCTTTTCCACGAATTCATCAAAGAAGGCCTGCATGATGTAACCGGTGCTGTTCCAGCTCTTTTGGAGGGGGACGTTATGTTCTTTGGCGAGTTCAACGGCGTCTTCAAACGAGATATCGTCGGTGAAGTCGATGCCAGTTTTTTCTTTGATGGCTTCGGCCATGGAAATCCAGCGGAAGGGTTTGGAGAAATCGATTTCGATATCACCCCATTGAATTTTGTCTTTGCCACAGATTTTCTCGGCAAGGTCTTTGAAGAGTCCTTCCGTCCATTCTCTCATGGATTGAAGGTCGCCATAGGCTTGATAGAGCTCAATGGTCGTGAATTCGGGGTTATGACGGACATCAATTCCTTCGTTACGGAAGATGCGCCCGATTTCATAAACGCGGTCGATGCCGCCAATCATCGCTTTCTTGAGGTTCAATTCCGTCGCAATGCGGAGATAGAAATCCTTATCCAAGGCGTTGTGGTGTGTGATGAACGGACGGGCCGAGGCGCCACCGGCAATCGGAGACAAAACCGGGGTTTCGACTTCGAGGAATCCAAGGTTATCGCAATAGCGGCGAATCTCAGAAAGAATGCGAGAACGGGTAATAGCGACTTTACGGGAGTCTTCGTTGACGATCATATCGACGTAACGATGACGGAAACGCTCTTCCGGATCGGTTAAGCCATGGAATTTTTCAGGCAACGGCTTCAAACATTTGGACAAATGGGTGTAATGCTCCACGTGAATGGTGAGCTCGCCGGTTTGGGATTTCATCAAAGTGCCTTCTAATCCGGCAACGTCGCCTAAATCCGACAATTTGAAAACCTTGTAGTTCTCTTCTCCAACGGATTGAAGACCAATCCAAAATTGGATGGAACCATATTCGTCGTGGATGTTGCCGAAGGCGGCTTTACCCATCTTACGGAGGGCCATTAAGCGTCCAGCCACATTGACTTTGATGGCTTTTTCTTTGAGTTCTTCGGCACTCAATTCACCGTAATTGGCACGGAGGTCGCGGATTTGGTCTTTCCAGTCATAACGACTGCCAAACGGATCCACGCCGAGTTCGCGATAACGAGGAAGCTTATCGATACGAGCTTTCTCTTGGTCAGTTAATTTTTCTTCGATCATGTTGTCGTCCCCCTTATGGGCGAAGGTATCTTACTCTAGTTCATGAAAAAAGGGAACGCGTAGCGGTCCCTGTTTCTCCGTTTTTAGGCGTGAGGCTGATGCAAATTGGTGACGTCTTTCCACGAATTCGTGATACCACGTACCTCTTCTTTGAGCTTTTCGGCGTCTTTTTCCTGTCCCGATAAGCAAGCGTAAATCAGACGAGCGATTTGACGGGCTTGAGCCTCGCTGCAACCGCGAGTGGTGGCCGCGGCAAACCCGATACGAAGGCCAGAGCATTCGCTAGGTTTCAAGGTATCCCCGTGAATCATGTTCTTGTTCGTGGTAATTCCGATCTCTTCCAAACGGGCTTGCGCTTCTTTTCCCGTGATTCCAAAGGAAGCCAAAACATTCAGCAGGAACAAGTGATTATCCGTTCCGCTGACCGAACAGCCGAGAGAACGAAGTTCATCGTCGCAGGCTTTGGTATTGGTTAATACTTGGGCCATATATTCCCGGAAAGCAGGCTGCAAATCTTCACCAAAACAAGCGGCTTTTGCGGCGATAATGTGTTCTAACGGGCCACCCTGGGTATAGGGGAACACCGCGCTTTTGATGGGTTTGATCCATTTCTCGTCATTCGTAAGAATCATGCCTCCACGGGGCCCACGGAGGGTCTTATGCGTCGTGGTGGTCACGATATCGGCGTAGAGGCAAGGATTCTGGGTTAATCCCGCGGCAATGATGCCCGCGATATGAGCCATATCCACCATGAAATAGCAATGGATTGGCGAATGAGCGTTATGGCGGTCTACGAGTTCACGCAATGCCTTGAAATCAATCTCATAGGGGTAGGCGCTATAGCCAGCCAAAAGGAGGTTGGGATTCTCTTTCTCTAGGCATTCTTCGATGATGGCTAAATCCAAATGTCCATCTTCTCCCAAGGGGTAGTGGACAAAATGATAGGTTTGAGCGGAGAAGGATACAGGGGACCCGTGGGTTAAATGACCGCCGTCATTGAGGATTAAAGAAAGAACTTTATCCCCCGGTTTAAGCAAGACGTGATAAGCGGCAAAATTAGCTTGGGAACCGCTATGGGGTTGGACGTTGGCATAAAGGCAATGGAACAATTTTTGTGCTCTCTCGGCAGCGAGGTTTTCCGCCTCATCCACGCAACGGCACCCTCCATAATAGCGATGAGCAGGGTACCCTTCCGCATATTTGGCCATCAAAATGCTTCCGCTAGCCTCATAGACGTCTTTGGAGGGGTAATTCTCGCTGGCAATAAGCTCAATGCCATTATTTTGCCGTTGCTTTTCTTCTTCGAAAATTCGTTCTAAAACTTTGTCTTCCATGGTGAGTTGTCCTCGTTTCCAACATTGTATTCGCAATGGAAGAAAATGGAAATGAGCCAAAAGAAAAAGCGGTATACACCGAATAAATTCGAAGGTGAATACCGCGATTTTTCTTCACTTTATTCGGTCGCTTTTCCGCCGGTATAAAGCTGATAATATTTGCCTTTTTCTTCTAGTAGCGATTCATGGGATCCACGTTCGATGATTCGACCGTTTTCTAGAACTATGATGACATCCGAATTTTGAACCGTGGACAAACGGTGAGCGATGACGAAGACGGTACGCCCCTTCATAATCGCATCCATCCCCTGTTGAACCAGCTTTTCGGTGCGGCTATCGATGGAGGAGGTCGCTTCATCCAGAATCAGAATCGGAGGATTCGCACAGGCGGCGCGAGCAATCGAAATCAGCTGGCGTTGACCTTGGGACAAACCTGCCCCCGCCCCGTGCAGTAAGGTGTCATAGCCTTGCGGCAACATGCGAATAAAGTTATCCGCGTTGGCCAATTTTGCCGCGTGAACCACTTCCTCATCCGTGGCGTTGGGGTTGCCGTAACGGATATTGTCCTTCACGGTTCCGGTGAAAAGATTCGTATCCTGCAAAACCATGCCGATTGCAATTCGGAGGTCATGCTTTTTGATTTTATTGATGTTGATGTCGTCGATGCGGATTTTGCCGTCGGCGATGTCATAGAAGCGGGACAGGAGGTTGGTAATCGTGGTTTTCCCTGCTCCAGTCGGCCCAACAAACGCCACCTTCTGGCCCGGTTCGGCATAAAGGGTGATGTTATGGAGAACCGTCTTTTCGGGGACGTAGCCAAAGTCCACATCGTACATATTGACCTTGCCTTTCATCCACGTATAAGTCGTTTCCGATCCATCCGAATGGGGATGCTTCCACGCCCATTTTCCCGTATACGTATCGCTTTCTTTTGGATTTCCATTCGCATCTTTGCTAGCACGCACCAGGGTGACATAGCCTTCGTCGATTTCACTCGGCTCGTCCATAATCCCAAAGATGCGGGAGGCTCCAGCCATTGCCATGACAAGGAAGTTAATTTGGTTTGCAATCATCATAATCGGCATGGTGAAGGAACGCCCTAACCCCAGGAAGGAAACGATGACGCCGACGCCAATCGTCGGCCACGAGAAGGCGATGCCGATTCCGCCTAGCAAAACGATCGTGCAGTAAAGCAAATTCGAGATGTTGTTCACGACCGGTCCAAGAATGGAAGAGAAGCGCTGTGCCTGGGTTGTAAACATGCAAAGCTCTTCATTCAATTCATCAAAGCCCGCTTCCGCCGCTTTTTCGTGATTGAAGACTTTGATAACCTTCTGACCACTAACCATCTCTTCGACGTATCCATCCACTTTCCCTAACGCCACTTGCTGACCGACAAAGAAATGGGTGGAGCGTTTGGTGATGAACAAAACAATGGCGACAATAATAACGGTGAAGCCCAACACGATGAGCAATAACACCCAGCTCGTCATGATCATGGCAACAAGGGCAACAATCATGGTGACAATCGAATTCACAAGCATCGGCACGACGCGGGAAGTCATTTCACGCAGCGTATCGATGTCGTTGGTATAAACCGACATGATGTCACCATGGGAACGGGAATCAAAATAACGCAAAGGAAGGGTTTCCATATGCGAGAACACACCATCACGAATCCGTTTTTGGGTTCCCTGGCCAATCGTAGAAACCATTAACTGATACCCATAGGTGGCCAAAACACCAATCAAATAGATCCCCATCATGATGAAGATGGCCGTGCCAAAATCAGGCGGTAAGAAGGAAAGCAAAGGCGAATTTGAGGCCACAAGTTCGCTTTCTTTTCCTAACATCAATAAGACGTAGTGGCCAACAACGATTTGGCCCGTGAATAAAGAGCCAACGACGCCAGCAATCGCGCTAACGATGATAAGTAAGGCCGCGCAAGGCATTTGCCAGGGGTAATAACGGATCATCATTTTGAAAAGACGACCCATTAAAGAGAAGCTTTGCTTTAACGATAATTTTGGGCCTTTGCCCATCTTTTTACTCGGCATCGAAATCACCTCCTCCAAGCTGTGTTTCCACCAATTCGCGGTAGACAGGGGAGCGGGAAAGCAATTCTTCGTGGTTCCCTTGGTCTAGAATTTTTCCATCATCAAGAATCAGGATTTTGTCGCAGTCTTTGATGGACAAAATGCGTTGAGCAACAATGAATTTGGTAACATCCGGGATTTCCGTGCGGAACGCTTCACGAATTAGGGCATCCGTATGCGTATCCACGGCGGACGTGGAGTCGTCTAGAATCAAAATCTTAGGATTTTTAAGTAGGGCTCTAGCGATGCAAAGGCGTTGGCGTTGGCCGCCGGAAACGTTCGTCCCGCCTTCTTCGATCGGGGTGTCGTAACCCTTTGGGAATCCGTTGATGAATTCGTCGGCGCAGGCGATATGGCACGCATGCTCGATTTGTTCTTGGGTGGCAGATTCGTTCCCCCATAGTAAATTGGAACGGATTGTGCCGGTGAACAAGACGTTTTTTTGCAAAACAACCGCGACGGCATCACGCAGCGTCTTCAAATCGTATTCTTTCACGTTATGCCCGCCGACAAGGACTTCTCCTTCTCCGTCTTTTACATCATATAGACGCGCGATTAAGGAGATGAACGTGGATTTGGAAGACCCCGTTGCACCGATAATACCAACCGTCGAGCCACTGGGAATATGAACGTCCACATCATGGAGAACGTCTTTATCGCCGTCTTCAAAATATTTGAAGTTCACGTGGTTGAAGTCTACCGCACCATTAGGAACCTCCATCAAGGCGTTTTCCGGCGAGGTGATGGTCGGCTTTTCAATCAAAACTTCGTAAATACGTTCTGCGGAGTTGCGGCTAATCGTAATCATGACGAAGCACATCGAAATCATGTTCAGCGCGTTTAGAATCTGCATCGCATAGCTAAACATCGAGGTGAGTTCGCCCGTACGAAAGGGGCCCGCCCCTCCTGCTGCAACGATAATCTTCGCGCCAAACCATGACAAAGCAAGCATGGCCGCATAAACGGATAACTGCATAGCCGGGCTATTGAAAGCAAGAATATGTTCCGCGTGGGTAAACCCGCGATAAATAAAGTAGGAGACGTTGCCGAATTTCTCATTCTCGAAATCTTCGCGGCCAAAGGATTTGACAACGCGGATTCCGTTAAGGTTTTCTTGAACGGAGGCGTTCAAATCATCATAGGCGTTGAAGACCCGGACGAAAGTTGGGTGAACAATCGCAGAAATGCCAAATAAAACCGCGCCCAAAAAAGGAATAATGGCTAAGAAGATTAAGGCCAAATGCCATTCGGTAATCGCCGCCATCGTCAAAGCAAAAACCATCATAAACGGAGCGCGAACCACCATGCGGAGAATCATTTGAACCGAGTTCTGAACGTTGGAGACGTCCGTCGTCATACGGGTAACAAGGGATGCCGTAGAGAATTTATCGATATTCGCGAACGAATAGTCCTGAATCTTGTAATACATCTCTTGGCGGAGATTCTTGCCAAAGCCGGCGCTTGCTTTTGCAGCGCTGAATCCGGCAAGCACGCCCGAGGTGCAACTAATGATGGCTAACCCCATCATAATGCCGCACCACAAACCAAGCGAATTCCAGTCTAGCGGAGCCTCAGCAGCGTCTTGAATCACGTTTACTGCACTTTGGGCAAAATAAGCAATTAAGACTTCACAAACAACCTCAATTGCCACAAAAATCCATGCAAAACCCACTTCTTTTCCATATCCGTGCAGATATTTAAGCAGGCGGCGACTCGCATGATATTCTTTCGCTTTTCTTATTTCTTCTTCGCTTTTGCGTTTGCCTTCTTCCATGAGACGGCGCTCACTATCACTTATCACTCTCTTCATGGAGAACCTCCTCTGCGTTGAGTTTTACAATTTCCATCAATCGTTCCAAGGTTGCCTGTTCCTCCAAGCTTAAATGGGAAACAAGTCGATTTTCGTATTGGTCAATAATGCGATGGGCGTTTTCTTCGTGAGCCCGACCTTTGGCCGTCAGAACAATTCGTCTTTGCCTGCGATCTTCTTCCGCTTTTTGGTAAACAAGATAGCCAGAGGAAACGAGGGACTTGATGAGCTCGGAAACGCTTGATTTCGATAAGCCAAAGGATAATTGGATGTCGGCAGCCCCCGCTTCCGGATGGCGATAGAGGTATCCTAATAGCCTTCCCTGCTGTGTGGTGATTTCATCTCCCATGTGGGAAGCAATCCAGGCTTCCATGCCGTGACGAATGCACTTCGCGGTTTTCGAGATGGCTAGTCCAAGATTTTTTTCTTCTTTTTCCATGCTTAAAATTCCATTTCGTTCGGTAACGAACTTTATTTTCTCTAAATTTCATACAATTTCAATAGGGATGATAAAGATTTTCTCAAGAAAGTGCTTTCTTCCAAACTTCTAACAACCGTTCCATCGACCAGGCAGCATTCGCCGGACTAGTCGATGGGAGCGTGATGATTTCAATGTTCGAAGGAACATTTTGATAACGATAAAAGCAGGATTCGGATTTCTTCCCGTTCAGAATGATTCGACGAATAGGCGCTTTTTGAAGAAATTCTTGAATATTGGCCGGAACTACATTTCGGATGGAGGAATCGCTACTACCCACTATGTCGCATTCTTCAATCGCATCATATAGGGCAACATGATGCCTTTTGCATAGATTAGTTTTAGTCATAATATCTTGGCTAAATTCCTCTCCATAAATGGCAAAAAGCAAAGGCCAAAAACGATTCATGGGATGACCATAAAAGAAATTCTGTTTACGGGACAAAACGCTAGGAAAGGATCCAAGAATCAAAATCTCAGAATCCGGAAATAGCAAAGGGCCAAACCCATGACTAGCATGTGCCGCGGTCTTGGATGCCATGTAAAACCCTCATCAGCTGTTCTTTGGTATGCGTTTTGGTCGCGATTTCGTTTCTAACTTTCTTATAGCCAGGGAATCCGGAGAAAAAATGAGGGATAATTCCACGGAGTTCACGAACTCCAACAATTTCACCTTTTTGATCTATCACTTTATTCGCCAAATCTTCCGCCCAAATAGCCTGTTGAATGACACTTGGAGAAGGTAGCAATTCTCCCGTATCTAAATAATGGTTAATTTGAGTAACAAGGAAGGGATTTCCCACCCCTCCTCTAGCTACCATTACGCAGTCGGCTCCCGTAATATCCATCGCCTCTTTTGCCTTTTGTGGAGTGAAGATATCTCCCGAAACGCAGAAGGGAATTTTGACATGCTTTTTCATATCGGAAATCGCGTGATAATCCGCTTCGCCCGTATATCCTTGAGCCTTGGTTCTGCAGTGAATGGTTAAAAAGGAAACTCCAGCCCTTTCTAATGCTTCAGCAACTTCATAAACATTAATGGAATTTTCATCCCATCCAAGACGGATTTTCGCGCTGACGGGTTTGGTGGATACGCGACAGATTTCTTTCATATATTCTTCCAGGGCCACAGAGTCCTTCAGCCAAGCGGATCCGGCCCCTGTTTTGGTAACCTTAAAAACTGGGCATCCTAAGTTAATATCCAAAATGTCAAAATCCGCGCATTTTTCAATTATCTCAATCGCTTTAACGGCGTTTTGCGCGGAAAAGCCAAATAATTGTAATCCTACTGGTCGGTCTAACTTTGAAGTTTGAAGGTACTCAAAAGTACGGGCGTTCCCGTAATCGATGCCGCAATCGGAAATCATTTCACTATAGCTCAACCCAACGCCAAACGGTTTCATGAAATCGCGATATGCGAGTGTAGTTACCCCTGCCATCGGACCGAGAATTACATGGCCTTGAATTTCAATATTTTTGATTTTCATAAAATGGAAACTCCTTCCGTGTTTTTATCGAGTATTTGTATCAGACTATCTGGCAGGCTCTGTCTTAAGATTTGTCGTACTTCCTCTTCCACTTTTCTTCTTTTAGCATAGGTAAGCAATGTAGAATAATTGCACTCATATTTTTGAAGCATTCCTATTAATATCGGTTCCAAGTCGACCCCATAATAGAAATGCTTAATCGTTCGATCCGCAAGCAGGTCTACCACATACTTTTCTAACCGCAAGGATCCGTCTTTATTCACTGGGGATTTTGAAAACAATTTTTTAACGATGATTGACGAATTTTCAAAGTACATTTCGAGGTCATGTTCTTTGGGTTCAACCATCACGTTTCTTCCAAACTTATGGTGAAGCGAATAATAGAGGGAGAAGGTATTTTCTTTATCGATTTCAAGAATCGTCGCATCGGGCCCGCCAGGCATGGAAAGGAGATTATCAATCCAAGAAGTTTGGTATATGCATAATGAGGAATAAGGGAAACCTTGTTTCGACAGTTCTAAAATTTTTTTATTTTTTGTAGAGAGTTCAGTTTGGAAAGTTTCCAAAATTCTTTTTCGAAACAACCCGTACCCGATACTCGTAATTTCGTGTCTAGACACCAGTTCTCCAATGACCCATAAGCAGCTATTTGGAGAGTAGTCCGGGAAAACACGATAGACCAAGTCGTAAAGCTGATCTTTGGAATAGATACCCTGTCCCATTAAATCGAGAATGTTTTGGTACCCTGAGTTTCCCATAGTCATATTATAAAACATCGAAGTTTATATAAAAAGCCATTTTTTAAAATAGTGGCTTTTTATATAGAATTTAATCCTACTAATATACAAGTAAACATCGATATTTTTTCTGAAGTAATGTTTAATTCTAATAAATCGGAAATTTTTTGATTTCAAGATTACTTATTTAGGTCTAATTCTTTTGTTTTCTATAGTTTTAAATCTTTATGAAAATCATTTTCACACCTTCATGTTTCTAGATTAGTTTCCGCGTCCCTCTTTCTCTTGCTTAGCTAATTTTTAGGAACGTCGTCCTTTCAGTTTTCTTCATAGTCCAAAATGGGAACATGATTTAAATGCATTCATCAACCAGACGAAACGAATTCTAAAATTGCATATGAGTTTCCATTTCGTATTTACCGATTGGTTTCTTTGCCACCAATATAAAAGGATCAAGCATTGCTCCATCCGTCTTATCTTATAAGTCCTTATTGTCTTCCATTTTATCCGCGATTTTTTGCTTCCATTCGAAAGCAAAATTGGCCTTTTTCGTCTCTTGCCCCATCAAACATAGAAGCCTGTTTTTAGGCTCGTAGAGACGTTTTACGAGTTAGACGTAGAAATATACGTCCTATGCCCGTTTTGTAAAACTAAGCCCTTATTTGGCTTTTTCATTTTTTCACTGGAACGCTCGTTTTTACCCTTTATAACTCCCTTCAGGAGACGTTTGACGGTATGAGGTTATTCTCGCGAGCAACCCGCTGAGCCCCCCTTATCAGCGATATACCAGGTTAGTGGAACAGTGCCCCTTAACAGCCTTAAAACCTTACATGAGAAAAACCCCGCGCACGAGGCACGGGGCATTCAGATGAAGAATATAGAGATTACCTTACTTTCAGATTATCGTTAGAAGGCTCTTCAGGTTTATTTTCAGTAGATTCATCCTTCTTGTCGGAGGGCTCTTCAGGTTTCTGTTCCGCAGGTTCTTCCTTCTTGTCAGAAGATGCATTAGCTTCAATGGAAGGTTTAGCTTCCATTTCGACTTTCACGCTTCCTAAATGGGAAGTATCTTCCGGCAAATAGCCATTTTTGCAGAGGAATTCGATTTCTTCTGCCGTGATGGTTTCTTTTTCCAGCAAACGGTTGGCAACAAGGATAACTTGATCCTTATGTTGCAAGAGGACTTTTTCGGCGTTTTTATGGGCTTCATCAATGATTTGGCGGACCGCCTTATCAATTTCATAAGCCACTTGGGTCGAGAAGTTCTTTTGGGTGTTCGCATAGTCGCGCCCAAGGAAGACCGATCCCGTATTCTTTTCATATTGAATGGGACCAAGTTCGGACATACCGAATTCGGTAACCATCAAACGGGCCAAACGGGTTGCTTCTTCGATGTCGTTAGAAGCGCCGGTAGAAACGTCCTGGAAGAAGATTTCTTCGGAGGTGCGTCCACCAAGCAAGCCCGTGATTTGAGCGATGAGTTCGTTCTTTGTCATGAGGAAACGGTCATCTTCCGGAGTCATTAAGACGTGACCACCAGTATTTCCACGAGGAACGATCGTGATTTTCTGCACTTTTTCGCTATAAGGCAAATTGATGCCGATAACCGCGTGTCCCGCTTCGTGATAAGCGACTTGTTTCCGTTCTTTTTCTGACATGCCTTTGCTGGATTTAGCAGGTCCGGCGATGCGGCGATCAATCGCCTCGTCGATTTCCGCTAAGCCAATCGTCGGCCTATTGCTACGAACGGCAAGGATGGCTGCATCGTTTAAAACACTATCAATATCCGCGCCCGAGAAGCCAACCGTACGCTTGGCAAGCGCCTTGAAGTCCACTTGGGGATCGATGTTCTTTCCACGCGCGTGAACCTTAAAGATTGCTTCACGTCCCGAGCAATCCGGCAAGGAGACGGTGATCGTGCGGTCGAAACGTCCAGCACGACGAAGCGCAGGGTCCAAGACGTCGTCACGGTTCGTCGCGGCGATGACAAGGATTCCGGAATTGGCTTCAAAGCCGTCCATTTCAACAAGCAACTGGTTCAAGGTCTGTTCGCGTTCGTCGTTTCCTCCGCCTAACCCAGCGCCTCTTTGACGACCAACCGCGTCAATTTCATCGATGAAGATTAAGCACGGGGCTGTGGCTTTCGCTTGTTTAAAGAGGTCACGGACACGTCCGGCACCAACACCAACATACATTTCAACGAAGTCCGAACCAGAAATGCTATAGAAGGGGACGCCAGCTTCCCCAGCAACCGCTTTGGCAAGCAACGTTTTACCGGTACCAGGAGGGCCGATAAGGAGGACGCCCTTAGGCAAACGAGCACCGAATTTGGCATATTTCTTTGGATCTTTCAAATAGCCGACGAGCTCGACCATTTCGGCTTTTTCTTCGTCGCATCCTGCCACATCGTCGAACTTCACTTTCGTATTATCCGCGCGACGCGCCGGCGATTTATTAAAGGACATAATGCCGTTTTGTCCCGCGCCCATGCTGCTAAGACGGGAGAAGAGGAAGAAGGCAACGCCGATGACAATCAAGGAAGAAAGGATCGTCGGTCCCCAAGTGTCTAACCAAGAGACTTCGAAGGCATCTTTGACGGTGAAATAAACAACGTCTTGCTTATTGGCAAAGGTCGGGTCGCTGGTCTTGGCTTGTTCCAAACGGGAAGCAAAGATTGAAGAATAGGAAAGGTGGGTGGCCGTAACCGTCCCGTAAACGGGGGTGAGGGTTCCAGTTCCATCATCCGCGGTTCCGATTTCGCCCGTATAATCCATCAAGAAATCGTTATTCCATTTTTCGGCTTCGATGCGGACGTTGAAAGCAAAGCTGCGATCGGCTTCGTTGAGATAATAACCGCTAACCACGACGGCTTTGTAGCTTTCCGAAACCGTGTATTGGTAAACGCGGCGTTTGTTTGCCTTGTATTCTTCGTAGCTCAACGCTTCGGTGGAAAGACGATATTCGTCTTTTTTTCCATCTCCGTCCGTATCGGCGTGAGTCAGCCCAACGCCCATATAATTGTCGAGAACAGAGGCGGCCCAAGTTTCGGACCGGTTGAAAAGCGGTTTAATGGCTACGAACGTGATGATGCTGATGAGGGCCAAAATCAAAAGCATCGGAATGAAATTTCTAAAACCATTACGTTTTTGTTGTCCATCATTCATGTGGAAGCTCCTTTCTATTTATATCTTTATTCTTGCGTGCGGATTTTCCGCTAGTGCAACATTACACGGGTTTTTATCCCCGTCAATCAAAACACAACTTTTTTCTTTATTTTGTTTCTTCCGGTAGATGCAAGTGGAGGACCGAAGTATGGTATTCGCGGAAATCCATCGCAAACCGGGGAACGTAGATGATTTTCCCGTCTTTATTAATAAATACGGGCCAAATCTCGCGGATAGCCGTCGGCATTTTCCACATAGAATAGGCTTTGCGGACGTTTTGGAGATAGCCATGGGCCACGTAGCTATCTTGGGGCAAGGCCGTGCGGATCGTCAAAGGATAATCTGCTTCGGTGATGCCGCGATCTTCCGCGCCCATTGAGAAATCAAGGTCGAATTGCTCCGTAGATAATTTGCCGGGTTTTTCTAATGTATAGGTATAGGGGAGGAGACTCGGATTATGGCCAAGGAGGACGATATCGTATTCCTTTAATAAATAGGCATCGCCTTTAAGGTGGTAGGCCCCATTCGGCTTAGGGGAAAGCATGAAAGCACGGAGTTCCTCCACGTCTTTCGCGCTTAAAACAATGGAAGCGTCCGCGCGAGCGACGAAACTAGCCAAGGTCGCGACGAATTCATCGCGGGGCAAAGCAAGCAATGCACGGATTTCGAGTTCTTCCCCGTCGTCGATTCGTTGTTTGATTTCGTTGCGGAGCAAAATGAGGTTCGACTTTTTGGCAATCATCTCATCCAAAATCTGAGCACGCTCTACTTCGTTTAAACGAGCGATCCGCTTACGGATTTCACTACGGATGAATTCCGATTCTGCTTTTTCGCTATTGCTGGAATAGGGGACATGATTTTCTTCGTTGTATTCGAGTAAGTCTTGATGAGTGAAGTGAAGCAAGGGGCGGATGACCATCATGCCAGCGACTTCCTGCATCGGAGACAAAGCATATCCTCCCGATTTTTCCATGCCTTCCTTTTCCATCAAATAGGATTCGATGACATCGTCTTGCTGATGGGCGACGAACAAGCCACTCGCATGGTGTTTGGCATATTGTTCTTGGAAGAAGGCATAACGAATCTTTCTCGCCCAAAGCTTGAAGTCCGTGCCTTCTTTTTGCTTGGATTCTTCAGGCAGAGCATCGCAATCCAAATATTCCATTTCAAGGCCGGATTTCTTGCAATAATCCGCTAAAGACGCCGCATCTTCGTTGGAGGTGGCAAAAAGATGGTAATTGATGCAGCAAACAATCGGCTTGCCGCCTTTTTTCTGAACCATATCAAGCAACGCCATGGAGTCAGGTCCATAGGTGCAGGCAATCAAATAGGTGGCCTTCGGGTCAAATTTAAAATCCAACATCGTGATTCTCCTTTCGCTCTTCAAGGCGATCTTCGAGCACTTCGTAAAGGGAAGACGCCGTTTGCTTATTCGCATAAGGACGGATTTCTAAGACCTTCACTTTGAGGTGGTGACGGCCGAGTTCAAGTTCTAAAACATCTCCCCCGTTCACCTCGCTCGATGGTTTGGATACCTTCCCATTGGTTTTCACCGCGCCGAAGTCGCAAAGTTCCTTTGCCGTTTCTCTTCGTTTCACCAACCGGGACACTTTCAAAAATTTATCCAAACGCATGTAGAAAGTTTATCACAATACCTATAGGGATTGTGGTGCGTGTTTTTGATAGGTTTTATGAATCGCCTTGAGAACTTTTAACGTCATGGTGAGCCAATCGTCCTTTTTGGTGACCGAAACAAGCAGGCGTTTGTTTACATAGGTGACTTTGATGGAACGGAGACAGGAATACAGGGCATCGAATAATTCTCCCGCGATTCCATCGACTTGGGTGAACAAGGAAGACATCGCGATATCCACGCGAGTGGGGAATTCTTTGAGGGAATCGAATTCCTCGTAATCCGTGATGAGGTCGATTCGTTTCTTGTTGATAAGCGCGTTGACTTCGGGAGGAATACGCCCATATATATCGCGGATTTTTTTGCTAAATGATAGGATGTCCCCCTCGGATTTGGCATCTTCGAGTTCTTGGTAAAGCTGAATCTTGTCGCTTTTGGAGGCGTAATCCCCCGGGATATAAGCGTCCACGGATAGAACTTTATTTTCTTTCATTGGCTGCTCTAACACCCCGGTCTTTTTACTTTCGACCGCTTCGTTTAATAGCTTCAAATAAAGGTCTAAGCCCACCGAATCAATGAAGCCAGCCTGTTCAGGACCGAGGATATCCCCCGCCCCGCGGATCATTAAATCCCGTTGGGCGATTTTATATCCCGAGCCGAGTTCGGTAAATTCTTGGATGGCTTGAAGTCGCTTCTGAGCCTCTTCGTTCATCCGTTTGTTTTCTTTATACATCAAATAGGCATAAGCGATGCGGTTGCCGCGTCCCACACGCCCTTTGATTTGATAAAGCTGCGACAAGCCAAAATGGTCCGCGTCTTCCACGATAATCATGTTCGCATTGGGCACGTCGATTCCATTTTCTACAATCGAAGAGCAAACCAGCACATTGACCGTCCCGTCATAGAACCGTTCCATGACGGATTCGACATCCGCCTTTTCCATTTGGCCGTGCACGACTCCCACTTCGGCGCCCGGAATGCGGGCCGCCAAACGATTCGCGCAGGAATAAATCGTCTCCACGCGATTATGGACGTAATAAACTTGCCCCGTGCGGGCGAGTTCCCGTTGAATGAGTTCATCCACCACATCCTGCCGGAACGGGGTGACATAAGTTTGAATCGGCATGCGGGAAGAGGGGGCCGTATTGATTTCCGAGATCGGGCGGATCCCTACAAGCGACATCTGAAGCGTTCTTGGAATCGGAGTCGCAGAGAGGGTTAATACATCCACATCCTTCCTCATCTCCTTGATTCTTTCCTTCTGTTCCACCCCAAACCGCTGCTCTTCATCCACGATTAATAAGCCTAAATCCTTGAAGGAAAAGTCCTTGGACAACAAGCGATGGGTGCCAATCACAAAATCGATTTTGCCTTCTTTAACGAGCTCGATGTTTTCTTTTTGAACGGAATCGGGAATTAAACGAGAAAATTGAGCCAAATGGACTCCGAAGGGTCCAAACCGCTCGCTGGCCACTTCAAAATGTTGACGGCATAACAAAGTCGTCGGGCAAAGAAGGGCAACCTGCTTCCCAGCGCAGATCGCTTTAAAAGCCGCGCGGAAAGCCACTTCGGTTTTGCCAAATCCCACGTCTCCGCAAAGGAGGCGATCCATGATTTCAGGCGACTCCATATCCTTTTTGACGTCTTGAACCGCCTTTAATTGATCGGCAGTCAGAGTATAGGGGAACTCGTTTTCGAATTGAGCTTGCAAATCATCATCCGGAGGGAAGCTATACCCCGCGGTTCGCGCACGGCTGCCATACAAGGCAATCAAACGGTCCGCGAGTTCATTGATGCGGGCACGGATTTTAGCTTTCTTTTTGTCCCAGTCGTGCCCGGACAAACTGGATAGTTTCGGCGCGGCCCCTTCCCGTCCCGCGTATTTACGAACCAAACGGAATTGTTCCAAGGGAACGTAAAGGAATTGGTTCCCCGCATAAGCGATATGGAGATAGTCCCGATGCACCCCATCCGTTTCAATCGTCTGGATATCCAAGAATTGACCAATACCCTTATATTCGTGGACCACGTAGTCCCCTGGTTTTAAATCTTCATAGGATTTAAGAATCGTGGCTTCCTTGAACCTGCTGGTGAACCTCGAGGCGACCGCCTTATGACGGAATAGCTCGCTGCTAGAAAGAAAAGCGATGTGGAGAGAAGGGATCTCAAATCCATCGGAAAGGTTTTTCTCACTGATGCCAAGATGGCCTTCTGGCAAGGTGTAGCCTTCCGTTTTCTCGAATTCGATTTGAGCATCGCGAAGCAAGGATTCCACCGTTTGACGTTGATGGAGTTCCGGCAAGAAAAGAACGACTTTATCGTTTAACGACAAATAGCTTTGAATGGAGGGAACGATGGAAGAGATCGAAGTACCCGTTAAAGAGATGCGATGGGCTTGGAAGGAGATATCATCCGGAGAAGTCGCGAATTGGCTGGAATAGAGGACACTGTGTTTCTTGGGGGATAACGCCTCATCTAAAGGCATGTATTGACGTAATCCCCGCAAAGCACGCCCTTCCGCGTAGAGTTCGCCTAGATATTGCTCCGCCTCTTGTTCTAATCGGGTGCAGGCATCAATAAACGGCCCTTTATTCGTAATATAGACGATTTCGGGATCGAAATAATCAAGAACGCAGTGGGAAGAAGCAGCCGCCAATCCATAATAAGGATAGAGTTCCGGACGATAGGATTTGGAGACGAATTCTTCTAAGACGTGCCCCACCTCTTGGTTCAGGGTCTCTGCCAAAAGGGGGTTGATGGAACCTAAATCCTCCTGCCCCTGTTTTTGCATCTCCGATGCTTTTTTCACGAACGCGGTGATTTGATCGTCGCTTAAAAGCATGTCCGTCGCAGGGAGAATCACGCAGGAAGAAAGGTTTTGCTTCGATTGTTGGGTCTGGATATCGAACAATTTAATTTCTTCGATTTCATCATCGAAAAATTCGATACGGATCGGATCGAGGTAGGAGACGCTATAAACGTCGAGAATGTCGCCGCGGCTTGCATATTGCAACGAATGTTCCACCTTGGAATTGGCCGTATAGCCCGCGTCTAACAAACGAGCTTTGAGTTGCTTTAAATCGCAATGGTCCCCGACTTGAAAGCATAACGTCTCTTCCTTGAATTGCTTGGGGGAAGGAAGATAACGCAACAAAGCGGAAGGATGAGTGACAAGAATCTTCTTGGAGCTCGTATCCTGCAATTGGCCGAGGGCATAGAGGCGTTGAGAGAGCAATTCGCGGCTGCTAGAAAGCGCGGATGCCCTTAATAATTCGTCGCTAGGAAAGAAGACGACTTGTTCTTCGGGCAAAAAATTAAGGAGGAATTCATAGAGGCGTTGGGCACTATATTGGTTCGTCGCGATTAAGGCGTAGTTTTGAGGCTTAGAATGAAATAACGAGGCGAATAATAGACCCGCGCCTAAAGTTTCTTCGACGACGAAAGACCCCTTCTTCGCCCGAAGAGGGGGGATGGCATTAGAAGTTAGAACCGCATCCAACAATTCTTTCAATTCGATAAGCTCCTCACTGATTAAAATGATTCATCGCGTAATTCCAGTCGTGAAGAAGGAAATCCCTCACCGCCTTGGCCGCGGTTTGAACCCCTTCCTGGGTTTTCGCTAAACTTTCGCCCGTTGGCTTGGATAAAACGTAATCCACCCCGGTATGGACGGGTTCGCCAATTCCGATGCGGATCCGCTTAAAACGGTCGGAACCCAAACATTGGATGATGCTTTTCATGCCGTTATGGCTACCCGCAGAGCCAAAGGGGCGAAGACGGATTTTCCCTTCTTCGATAGCCATGTCATCATAAATCACGATCAAATCTTCTAAGGGGATTTTAAAATAGGCCATGAAGGGCTGAACGGATTCCCCAGAGAGATTCATGAAGGTCTCTGGCTTAAGAAGGGCAATCGGCTCGGAGAAAGAAGGGTGCTGACGGAGGATGCCATAGGTGCCCTTAAAATCATGACGGTCCAAATCGCATCCAATCATTTCGGCAAGCGCGTCAATGGCCATAAAACCCATGTTATGACGGGTGCCTTCGTAT
>UQCQ01000023.1 GCA_900539595.1 uncultured Mollicutes bacterium
AGATGGCAGGGGAAGGAGCCGGGGAGGGGGCAACAACAGGGCTAGGCGAAACATTAGAGGGGGTTTGACTAGGCGAAGGAGAGGTTCCTGGGAACAAAGCCCGGCGAAGTTCTCCGCCGCTACTAGGGGCAAAAGAAAAGGGCGTGCTTTCGACTTGAGGGGCAGGTTCAGTGAATTGTTGGGCTTTCATTGCCTCGAGATGCTCTCTTCTAGTTTCCGTAATCGGGGCGCTAGAAGCACGTACAAAGGTGGGATGAGTCGGGCATTCCAAAGAGGGTTCTTCTGCTAGGGACGGAGACTCGCTATTTTGAGGTTCAGGCCCATTCCAAATCGGTTTTTCCGCCGCCAAAATAGGCTCTTCATCACTTTGGTTCCAGTTAAAGGAGTCCGAAGGCTCGGATGGAGTAGCATTTTGCTTTTCCCTTTTCTCAGACCGCCTCGCCTTAGCAATGGCAAGGGAAGAGGAAATATTCTTTCCTAATTTTTCCCAGCAAGGCCAGAAAAGGAATAACGAAACAAAGAGGAATAGAAAGACCAAAAGTAAAATAGCAAGCCAATTGCCCACGGATACAAATAGCCCCGTGAGCAAAAATCCAAGCGCACCGCCGCAAAGGATCGGATCGTACCCTAATTTTCCGAATTGTCCGCCTTGTTTTACATAAAGCATGCCTTTTTGCATGGCTTCGGAATATTGGGCGAATTCGAATTTTGTTCCGTAATTGCCAACAAAGCTGCCAAGCAAAACCGCAAAAACAAAAAGAAGAATCAAGCCAGTAATGAAAAAGGGAGTGGGTTTCGCCTTAATTTTCTTGTGAAAAAGGCGTTTGAATCCCACCCAAACGAGCAAAAACGATAGACTGTATAGTCCGATATAGCCAAAGGCCCAATCCACGCAGTAGGCGATAAATTTCAAATGAGTAAACGGGCTTAGTCCAATCAATAAACCAAAAAGTAACAGCGAAAACCCACCCATAGAACGGGTGGCATCGGCAGAGAAAGTTCTTTTTTGCTTCGGCGCTTTTTCCATCATCTTTCATTATAGAAAGAAAACCCGGAAGTGACTAGAACCCCCGGGTAATTTAACCTTACTTTTTGTTCCTTAATCCACTTCAATCATGAGGGGAAGCACCATGGGTTCTTTGCCCGTGGTGCGACGAACGGTTCGTAAGCAACGCTCGTAGACGTTTTGTTGAATCTCCTCAAAATTGTAATTGGGGTTGACCAAGAATTCGTCCATGGTTTGCTGAAAGACCTTAGTAACGTCGCGAATGACCATATCTTGGTCCTTGCCATAAACAAATCCGCGCATCTGGATATCGGGTCCCGCCACAACTTCCGCCTGTTTTCGCGAAATGGTCGCAGCAACAATCACGACGCCATCCGCCAATTTTTGACGGTCATCGAGCACTTCTTGGGAGACATCCCCAACTCCCGCACCATCGATGATGACGTCTCCGTGAGGAATGTGTTCGTCAAACAAGCGCCCGCCTTTATCATCGATAAGGACTGAAAGCCCGTTTTCCAAAACAAAGACGTTGCTGTGATTCAAATTAATGCCCATTGATAGGGCAAGCATGGCGTTGGCGAGAAGATCCTTGAATAAGCCTTTAATTGGAATATAAAACTTCGGTTTCAAAATCGAAGCCATCATCTTCAAATCTTCTTCGCTAGCGTGCATGCGAAGGAAGGTCTTCTTCGGCACAATAAAGACATGGCAGCCGCAACGATAAAGTTCATCGGCCGCATCCACGTATTCAATTTCGGTGTTGTCATCACTTGGGTTCGCAACGATAAACGTATCCGTTTCTTTAAGTTTAATACGACGGTCTTCGTTCTGCTGCGATGCCAAAAGGGCGATTTTACGGAATAGCTTCGACCCGTATCCCAACATAAGGACGACCAAATCCTGGTCGCGGACGCGAAGAATATCATCCAAAGAAGCATAATTCTCCTTCGGAATCAAAAGTTGCCCACAGGAAGCCATTTCCGTCATGGTATCCAAAGCCGTGGAATCGTAGCAAACGATCTTTTTATGGTAATGGATCGCCAAGCGGATGATTTCGTCGATGTTGAATTGGTCTTGGGCTTTTAAAGAAATGAAGATCCGTCCTTCTGCCGTTTTAAAGTAATCTTCAATGTGGGGAGTTAACTTATATAAAGGAGCCGTATAACCAGGCCGAGAGGCGTATAAGGATTCGGGAAGCAAGGCTAAAGTCGGCTTTTCTGCGATTTTAGCAATGGCGTTCATATCATTTAAATAAGAGGGGTCCGCGCTATTTTCAATGACAAAATCACCGGTAAATACGATGTTGCCGTACTCGGTTTCAATGGCAAGTCCGCTACTATCTGCAACGTTGTGTGCCGTGTGGAAGAAATGGAAGACTCTGCCACAAATTTTGATTTGCCCCGTGGGAGGAACCGGATGGAATTCGTACATCTTCGGGTCCTTTTTTACGTGCTGAGTAAAAATTCCTAACATTTTTAAGGTAAGGGAAGACCCATAAACCGGCGCGGGGGCCGATTCATAGACAAAGGGCATGGCACCAATTGCGTCATCATGGCCATGGAGAAGAATATAGGCCTTTACCTGGTCCTTATGCTCCGTCAAAAAATCGTGATTGGGGATTAAATAGTCCACGCCGGGCATCGTTTTATCCGGGGGCAAAGCGCCGCAATCGACCACAAAAATATCATTATTGATTTGGACGCAATTCAGGCATTTGCCCTCTTCATCCAAACCGCCTAAGGCGAAGATTTTGATTTTTTCGCTCATAAAATAGCCTCTAAATTCATCCAATATTGTTCTGTAAAACGCGTTCATTATACGCAGTTACAGGAAAGAAAGAAAACCAAACCACATAAAAGGGCTTTCATACCAAGTCTAGCGATGCCATTGTTTGGTCCCCATCTAGTCTACGGATTTCTAGGTGTAGTCCCTCCATCACCGCGTAGGTCGGAGGATTTCCATTTTTAGGAAATGAAGGAGACCCTGGGTTTACATAAACAACCCCGTCCATCTTCTTAAGCATGTACGCGTGCGTATGTCCAAATAGAAGGATGTCACCACGTTGAACGCTTAAAAGCTCGCTGGTAAGCAAATCTCCGTGAATCAAATCGCATCGGAATCCATTCAGGTAAGCCACATTGGAATCGGAAGTTAAATCGAAATGAACCAAGCTTTGGTCCGCGCGGGAATCGCAATTCCCCCGTACCGAGAGAATAATGCGCGACCATTTATTTAGAATTTGGGCGCAGGCAAGAGGGTCGTAATCCTCAGGCACCCCATTTCGAGGACCGTTGTAAAACAAATCCCCCAGCAAAACAATCTTGTCAGGGCGAAAAGACGAAAAAAGGGAATCTAGTTTTCGAACTACATTCAAGCGTCCATGTATGTCGCTAACGATGATTGCCCTCATTTTCCAATCGGAAACCCCATGTCAATTTAATATTTCTCTTGTTGCAATTAAATCCGCGCCAGAATCCGCAATGTTTTTCACAAGAACCTGTCCCATTTGAACCGGAACCGATACCGTCGTTTCATTGACAACTTTCATGACGTCAAATATTTTGTCTTTACGAATATCGGTATTGGTTTTAACAGGGCAAACGCGAAGAAGTTTGGAATTGCAGCGAACCGTCGAAGTCAAGGTTCTGCGCGGATCAACAACTTCTTGTTTTCCATAGGCCGCGCCTCGGGGACAAGAATTACCGGTGACCTCCAAGGTGGAATCATCCACTTTAAGGTGGCAGCCACGAGGACAAACAATGCAAGTTAATTCATGGATCATAGGGAATCCTCCTCTTTAGAAACTAGGGAGATAGTGATAGAACCTTGGTTATTTTTTAGTAGATTCTTAGGAAGTCTTTGAATTTCCATTTCTGAAGGTATTATCGATGGTTTAAAGAATTTTTTAAGCACTTCTCCATTCATTTCATATTGAATGTATACGTTTTTCTCTGGACGACGAACACGGAACTTAAATTCGAGGGAGTCTCCGCAATCTTCTAAGCAAATCGTGGAGGGGACAACGTAACCGATTCCATTGCCGGCGATAGTATGAATTTCTTTCTCCCGTTTGGGCAATTTCCCTTGAAGATAAAGAGCCGCTCCTTCTCCTGCGGTCTTTCCTTCTGCCACCACATAGTCCACGAGATCATGTACATGCAAAACGTTTCCGCAAGAGAAAATTCCCTCTTGGGCTGTTTCCATGTATTCATTGACTTCGCTTCCACGGCTTCTAGAAACGGGGATTCCAAGGTGATTCAGCAAATCATTATTTGGGATAAGACCAATAGATAAAAGCAACGTATCCACTTGGAAACGCTTAGCGGTTCCAGGAATAATATTCATATGGGAATCCACTTCGCTGATTTCAATGGCTTCTAACTTGGATTTGCCGATGATCTTTGAAACCGTATGGGAAAGATACAAAGGAATACCGTAGTCTTTAAGGCATTGCTGAATATTACGGTTCAGCCCATTCGAATAGGGCATAATTTCAGCAACACCAAGGACTTTTGCTCCTTCTAACGTCATGCGTCGAGCCATAATAAGGCCAATATCGCCCGAACCGAGGATGAAAACCTTCTTGCCGACCAAATAGCCGTATTCGTTTAAATAGAGTTGAGCCTGACCCGCTGTGATGACTCCAGCAGGACGATCTCCGGGAATACCAATAGCTCCAGCGTTCCTTTCGTAGCAACCTGCCGCCATGATGATGGCTTTTGCCTGGATTTCTTTTGCTCCTTTAGGACAAAGAACGGTTAAAACCTTCTCTTTGCTAATATGGGTAACGTTGGCGTCAAGCCAATAAGGAATCTTTCTTTCTTCGACTTGTTTAACAAATCGCGTCAAAAATTCCGGTCCTGTCAATTCTTCCTTAAATTCATGAAGACCGAAGCCGTTATGAATGCATTGGTTGAGGATTCCGCCTAGCATCTCATTACGTTCCAAAATCAATATATCGCGAATTCCCTTGTCGTAGGCGCTGACGGCCGCAGCCATTCCCGCGGATCCGCCACCAATAATGACTAAATCGTGGTATTCCATCTTATTTGGACTCCTTTTCTAGGATTTCGGATCCATTTTTGTCATAAAGTACTTCTAAAGGCGATATGCCCAATTTCTTGCTCAAGAACAGCAAAACTTTGGGTTGGCAGAATCCACCTTGGCATTTGCCAAATCCCGCGCGAGTGCGCTTTTTAACCGCCTTAATCGTTTTGCAAGGGACGCTGCGACTAACCACATCTTCAATCTCACCTAGGCTAACCTTTTCGCAATTGCACACGATATTGCCATATTCGGGACGCTCTTGGATAAGGCGATTTTGTTCTTCTAGCGGCAAAGAAGCGATATGAACATAGGGTCGGATCTTCGGATTCCAATTTTCCTTGGTTTTTAAGCCCAAGAAAGGGGCAACAAGCTCATCGGCCACATATTGCCCCACCGCAGGGCTGCTAGCGAGTCCCGGGGATTCCATTCCAGCTACATTAAAGAAGCCAGGGCAAGTTTTCGACGGGCCAATAATGAAATCGCCATTGGACGGGGTGGCACGCAATCCGGCAAAGACGCGGATTTGTTCGCGGAACGGAATGGAAGGAACAAGGGACGTCGCCGCTTTTTTCACTTCCGACAAAGTCAGCACATCCGTCGAGAAATCTTCGTCATCATCGACGAATTCGCTGGAGGGACCTACCAAATAGTCTCCGCTAGAAGTCATCGTCACCAAAACGCCTTTTCCTTTTGCAGTCGGGAGGGGGAACAAAACGTGATTCACTAGTCCTGGAGCGTAGTGGTCTAAAACATAATATTCGCCTTTGCGGGGGTGAATTGACCAATCGATAGGCTCCACCATGGAGGCGATATCATCGCTATGAAGTCCAGCGCAGTTAACGACAACGCGGCAAATATATTCTCCTTTCGTCGTCTTGACGCGAAAACCGGAATCGAGTTTCACGATGGCAGTAACCGCTTCATTCAAATGTAGCACTACTCCGTTATCACAGGCATTTTCCATCGCATGGGAAGTAAGCGTGAACGGATTCACGATTCCCGCGGTGGGGGCAAACAAGGCACCCTTTACTTCCGGATTGATTTTTGGCTCGATTTTTTTCACTTCTTCAGCGCTGAGCATTTGGGTTGGAACCCCATTGGCTTCCGCATTCTGTTGAAGTTTTCGAAGGGCTTCGAGTTGCTCCTCGTAAATCGCCACATTCAACGAACCGCAACGGTTAAATTCCACATCCAAATCGGAAGAAATCTCATCGAACATGCGATTCCCTGCTACGTTGAAACGGGCTTTTAGCGTCCCGGGTTTCGGGTCATCCCCGGAATGAACGATAGCGGAATTCGCCATCGAAGTGACGTCGCCAACGTCATTTTCTTTTTCCAAAACCAACGTCGTGGCTTGGTAGCGGGAGAGATAACGGGCAACAAACGCGCCGATAACACCGCCGCCTACAACAACAATGTCATAACTCATAGAATTCATTATAGGCGAAAGGGGATAAAATGCCACGCTTAAGCAAGTAATTGTTCGGATTTTATGCGGAATTTATTAAAATAAAACACATGAAGATTCTTTGTCCATCCAAATCCCTCTCTCCCCTTTTAAACACCGTAGAATTAGGGGAGCTCAATGACCAAATCATTAACGCGGTTTTTCTGCCCTTGCCCCCAAAAGATGCCCAGCGAATTGGGGAGAAAGCTTTAGAAACGAAAAAGCCCTATTCTTTGCTCCTAAAACAAGAGATTACTTCCTCTTTGTCCTTGCAGGAACGGAAAGACTTTCATCTTGTGGAGGAAAAATTTCATTTAGGCGAATTGGAGAAACTTCCTCCTGAACTCTATCGGAATGATCCCTACCAAAAGGCCTTATCCGCCTTGGAGAAAAAGCGGTTAGGATCATTTTGTTTAAAAGTTAGGACCCTCCATCCCTACGTTCCCTTTTGTTATGCTTCTAAGCGTGTAGACCCGAAGTCTCACTTCAAAGACACCACTCCGCTAGGCTATTTCACCGAGCCATTCCCCACGTACGCATTAGAAGAAAATGGACGGGTATGGATGAGTTTAGTTCCCCATGAAATCGAGACGATGAAAGAGGATATTCAAAAAGCCAAGGGGGATGTGGTTGTTATGGGATGCGGACTAGGTTATTTTGCCTATTCCATCAGCTTAAAAAAGGAGGTTACTTCGATTCGAATCGTAGAACGAAGCGAAAAAGTCCTCGCTTTATTCTCCCGATATCTCCTTCCTTTATTCCCTTATCCAGAAAAAATAAAGCTCATTCAAAGGGACGCCTTGGAAGTTGCTTCTGAAAAGGAATTTAACTGTGACTTCTGCTATGTGGACTTATGGCATGACTGTGAGGATGGGTTACCTCTTTATCTTTCCTTCAAAAAAAGAGAGAAAGAAGGCATCACTTACGCCTATTGGATCGAAGAGGATATGCTGGTTTATTTTAGAAGGCACCTCAACGCTCTTTTAGAAGAAGAAATCGAAGGATCCGAAGACAAAGATTATCTTCACGAAGAAAATTTCTCCGATCATCTTATCAATCGTTTGCATTTCCTTCTCAAAAGTCATCGCATCTCTAGTATCGACGATGCATTAGAACTTTATCGCGACTCCTCCTTAAAACACCTTGCCAAAGCCTTGGGGGAATAAGAAAAAATCGGAGGAACAGTCCTCCGATTTTTTCCTTACTTTTTAGCGATCGGAACCTTGCTTAGGTCCGCGGCGATCTCCGCCGTGTCCTCCTCCTTGACGGGGGCGGAAGGAGCTATTGCCATGGGGGTGGGAGGAATTCCCACGGGGTCCGCGGGGTCCTTTATCGCCTTCTGGGCGTTCGACATAGCCTTCCGGCTTTTCTTCGAATTCGCGGTGGCTGACTTTAACTTTGCCTTTTTCATCGAGTCCGATGACAACGACTTTGAGTTTGTCGCCAACATGGACGATGGAATTCGCGTTATCGACATAGTCCCACTTTAAGCGAGAAACGTGGCAAAGGCCATCCGTATCCCCAAAGAGGTTGACGAAGGCGCCATAATCTTCCACACGAGTGACCGTGCCGTCGAAGATTTCGCCGACTTTAGCTTCACGAGTGATGTCTTCGATCATCTTGCGGGCCTTGTCGATCATTTCTTGGTTGGAGTGATAAATCGTGATGGTTCCGTCTTCTTCGACGTTGATGTCAGCGCCGTCGCATTCGCGAACCATGCCTTGAATCGTTTCGCCGCCTTTGCCGATCACATCGCGGATCTTATCGGTAGCAATCTTGAAGCTCACCATCTTCGGAGCCCACTTGGAAACTTCCTTGCGGGGTTCAGGGATGACGGAAGCAATCTTTTCGCGGATTTCCGCGCGAGCTTTGTTCGCTTGCGCGAGGGCTTCGCTTAAGACTTCACGGGTAACGCCATGAATCTTGATATCCATTTGAAGGGCGGTGATACCTTTTTCGGTACCAGCGCATTTGAAGTCCATATCACCGAAATGGTCTTCCAAGCCTTGGATATCGGTCAAAATGGTGTAGTGATTGGTTTCCGAATCTGGGGAACGGGAAGGATCATTGGTGATAAGGCCCATTGCGATGCCAGAGACGATTCCCTTGATGGGGACGCCAGCCGCCATCAGCGACATGCAGTTCGCGCAAATCGAAGCCTGGGAGGAGGAGCCATTCGATTCGACGACATCGGCAACGCAGCGAACCGTATACGGGAATTCTTCTTCGCTTGGCATGACCCAGCCAAGGGCGCGTTCGCCAAGTTTTCCGTGTCCGATTTCGCGGCGTCCCGGAGTGCCCATGCGGCCAATTTCGCCAACCGAGAAAGGCGGGAAATTGTAGTGGTGCATGAAGCGGCGCTCCGTTTCGGGAGTCAAATCATCAATGAGTTGCTTATCGGCTAGAGGACCAAGGGTCGTGGTTCCAATGACTTGGGTTTGTCCACGGGTAAACATGGCGGAACCATGGGCGCGGGGGAGCAAATCGATTTGGCAGTCCAAAGGACGGATTTCGTCGACTTTACGTCCATCGGGACGAACTTTTTCTTCAATGATTAAACGGCGAACTTCCGCAGCAACCATTCCTTCAAGGATGTCATTGACCATGAGCATGCTCATCTTGTGATCGTCCTCATCTTCGTATTTGCGGTGGTCGTAATCTTCCAAAATTTCCTTCTTTAAAGCATCGATTGCATCTTGGCGTTCCAACTTATCGAAGATGGAAATGGCTTTTTTCATCTTCTCGCCGATGCGGGATTCGATGTCCGCTTTGATGGCGGGGTCGGGGGCATAAAGGGCGATTTCGCGCTTCGGTTTGCCGATTTTAGCAATGATTTCCTTCTGGAAACGGCAAAGCTCTTTGATGGCGTCGAAGCCAAACATGATGGCATCGAGCATTTCTTCTTCGGGGACTTGCCCTGCGCCGGCTTCAACCATCATAATCGCTTCTTCCGTACCAGCGACGGCGAGATCAATATCCGAAAGATGACGTTGTTCTTCTGTGGGGTTGATGACGAGTTCGCCATTCACGCGGCCAACATAAACTCCAGCAACCGGTCCATCGAAGGGGATGTCCGAGGTGCAAAGGGCAAGGGAGGCGCCGAGAAGCCCCGTCATTTCCGGGGTATTATCGGGATCCACCGACATTACGGTAGCGACGATTTGGACTTCGTTGCGGAATCCGTCCGCGAATAACGGGCGAATCGGGCGATCAATCAAACGTGCGGACAAGGTAGCGTGTTCGCCAGGGCGTCCCTCGCGGCGATTGAAGCTTCCCGGGATTTTGCCCACGGCATAAGCTTTTTCTTCATAATTGACGGTAAGGGGGAAGAAATCTCCCTCTTTGGGTTCGTCGGCGCAGCAAGCGGTGGCTAAAACCACGGTGTCGCCATAGCGAACCAGAACAGAACCGTCGGCCTGTTTGGCGATTTCACCGGTTTCAACGCTGACATGGCGTCCGGCGAATTCGGTTTCAAAGACTTGTTTCATTTCTTAGTTCCTAAATTCCTTTTCTTTTCAAACGCTATGATGATACCACCTTTAAGGTGGTGTTCACTACAAAAAGAGTATGAAAAAGCCTCCCCGTCGAAGGGGAGGCCCATTTTATGACTTATTTACGAAGTCCGAGCTTCTCGATGAGAGCCGCGTAACGATCCGTATCGGTGCTGCGGAGGTAATCGAGGAGGCTGTGACGCTTGCCGACGAGAATGAGGAGGGAGCGTCTTGCACCCGCATCCTGCGGATTGCTCTTGAGGTGGAGCGTCAAACCCTTAATGCGTTGGGTCAAGAGGGCGATTTGGACTTCAGCAGAGCCAGTGTCCTTTTCGTTCTTTCCAAAATTCTTGATGATCGCAGAGGATTGTTCCTTGGATAATGCCATGTTGTTTTTTCTCCTTTCTTTGAACTTGGCCGTTTCGAAGTGGGATCTGGAGAAAGGTCACCACCTTGAAAGGCTGCCGTAAAAAAATACCAAATTGAGATTCCTTTTTCAATCTTTATTTTCTTTTTGCATCAACGAATTATAAATTGCGACTTCTTTTTTCTCACGTTTTGCCGAATAAAGAGCGCGATCAGCGAACTGTAGCGGTTCATCCGGGCGGCTTTCTGGATCGGGCTCCCCAAGGTATAGACCGAAGGTCATGCGAACAAAGTCTCCGAATTCCTCCGCCAATCTGGAATTGATGATATGGCATTTTTCTTTCGCTTCTTCCAAGGAAATTTGGGAAGCGATCACCGAAATTTCATCTCCGCCATAGCGATAACTGGACCCAGGGAAGATTTCCAGCATGATATCGCCGATTTTTGAAAGAACGTCATCGCCTTTCTTGTGGCCGAATTCATCGTTAATCTTTTTAAAAGAATCCACGTCGCCCATTAAATAAAGATAGGTACCGCCTTTGCTTGCAGCACGTGCTAAATCCGCATCCAAGGTTCCGTGATTCATTAGCCCAGTCAATTTGTCGATACGAGATAATTTGGTCAGGCGATATTCCGCGTTACAAAAATAGACTCGATCGCTATAAACCGTGAATTCCACCAAAGTAGCTGATACGCCAAAGGCAATCAAATTCAAAATTAAACCCGTCGGTAAGTTGCGCTCAAATTGGTAGGCGCAAGTAAGGGAAATCGCGATGGTATAGCAAAAAAGCATCCCCTCATAAGTAATGGGATCTAACGTGCAAAACACGGGAATAATCATGAACAAAACCGTGAAGGTCACGAAATTAATCGTCCCACGGGAATAATCTAGCAAGGTGATGCAATAGCCAAAAGTCGCCAAAGCAAAAGCGTAGGCATAGGAAAGAACAACGAGCGTTTTCATGTATTTGCGTGCGCTTTTTCCAATGCAAAACAAAAATACCGCTCCAAACAAAGAAACGGCGAACATGGCAAGATAAGCCGCCATATAAAAGATGAAAATATGCTTTGAAAAATCAAAACGCATTAGTCCCGATACGATAAAAAGAACTTCTAAAAGCGCGATGGCAAGAGAGAGGACGCCGAATAAAATAGGGTGGTCCACAATTCGTTTTACCAAGTATTCCTTGCGTACAGGAAACCAGCCGGAGAAAACCCTCTTCAAATAATTCATATTGCAATTATAGGGTTACTGTTCAATATTTCAATAATGACGCCTATTGTTTTCTACGAAAAACTACACAATGTATATTTCGTCCTACATTTCTCGGTGATTTTGACGCGGGATAAAGAATTGTCCCTTGCGCGCCCATGCGTAAAAGAACTAAAATTCACGTCGGTTTTAACA
The DNA here is from genome assembly GCA_900539595.1 of uncultured Mollicutes bacterium. GTDB lineage: Bacteria > Bacillota_I > Bacilli_A > RFN20 > CAG-826 > Alloenteromonas. The sequence continues at coordinate 11,766 of UQCQ01000023.1, forward strand.
AGGAGGCCCGTTTTATGAAAATGAGAAATATCGCAATCATCGCTCACGTCGATCACGGCAAGACCACATTGGTCAATGCCCTTCTCACCAAAAGCGGGACTTTCCGTAGCAACGAAGCCGTTCAGGACCGTATGATGGACTCCAATCCTCAAGAAAGGGAGAGAGGCATCACAATTCTTTCCAAGACCACTTCCGTTATTTATCACGACACCAAAATCAATATCGTCGATACTCCGGGGCACGCAGACTTCGGTGGGGAAGTGGAACGCATCATGCACATGGTGGATGGATGCTTATTACTCGTCGATGCTTTCGAAGGCACCATGCCGCAAACGCGCTTTGTTTTGAAGAATGCACTGGCCAACCACATCAAACCGATTGTCGTGGTTAATAAAGTCGACCGCCCCAATGCGGATCCTCAAAAAGCGGTTGACGAAGTCTTGGACCTCTTCATTCAGCTTGGCGCTCCCGACGATTTACTCGATTTTCCCGTTGTTTACACCAGTGCTCTTAATAGCACTTCGAGTTACGACCCCGATCCTTCCACCCAAAAAGATGGCATGGATCCGGTCTTTGATACCATTTTAAAAGAAATCCCTGAGCCAAAATGCGATCCCACTGCTCCCTTCCAGTTCCAACCGGCACTTCTTGACTACAACGAATTCGTCGGCCGCATTGGCATTGGCACCATCCGTGGCGGACAAGCCCACGTGGGGGATACGGTCATCAGCTGCAAGTTGGATGGTTCTACCAAAGACTTCAAAATCATGAAACTTTACACCTTCCAAGGTCTCCGTCGCGTCGAAGTCGATTCTGTGGAATGTGGCGACATCTGCGCGATTGCCGGAGATGACGACATGATGGTTGGAGAAACCTTCTGCGCGCAAGGCAAGCCGAACCCCTTGCCCAAACTTCGCGTGGATGAGCCAACTCTTCAGATGGAATTCGGCACCAATTCTTCCCCGCTACGCGGACAGGACGGAAAATTCGTCACCGCGCGTGTCATCGAAGATCGCCTATTCTCCGAAGTCCAACGCGACGTCTCCTTGCGTTACCGTCGCATCCCCAACACGGAATCTTGGACGGTTTCTGGGCGTGGCGAACTTCACCTCGGCGTTTTAATCGAAACGATGCGTCGGGAAGGATACGAACTCGAAGTTTCCAAACCCCACGTCATCATCAAAGAAATCGACGGCAAGAAATGCGAACCCTATGAAGACCTTCAAATCGATGTCCCTAGCGAATATGTTGGTGACATCATGGAAACTCTTGGAAAACGCGGAGCCACGATGATTGATATGGAAGAGGCCAACAACCAAACCCGTCTTAATTACGTGATTCCTTCTCGTGGATTGCTTGGATTCGTCAATAACTTCCTCACGCTCACCAAGGGATATGGCATTATCAACCACACCTTCAAGGAATATCGCCCCGTTTATAATAAGGTCGTTGGAGAACGTCAAATCGGCGTCCTCGTCTCCGTGGATAACGGCCCTGCCACCCCTTATTCGATCGAAAAAGTCGAAGATCACGGCACCATGTTCATCACCCCGGGGACAGTTTGCTACGAAGGGATGATTGTTGGAGAGCATCGTTACCCCGTCGATTTGGCCGTCAATGTCACGGCGATGAAACCACAAACGAACGTCCGTTCTTCTACTAAAGATCAAACCGTCGTTTTGAAATCGCCACGCAAGATGACTTTGGAAGCGTGCCTGGATTATATCAATAGCGATGAGCTTGTCGAAGTCACTCCTTCTGCTTATCGTATGAGAAAACGCATTCTCTTCACCCCGGACCGTAAAAAGTTCGATGCTAAGAAAAAGGCGATGGCGGAAAACGACGAACTCAATTTGGAGCTCGGCGGTTCCGATAACTAAAAAGCAGGATTATTCCTGCTTTTTTCATTCTTTGGATAATTGCTCTTTGGCCCAAGCTTTATCGACCAGCAACTGCTTGGATAGCTCTTCAAGAGAAGCGAATTTCTTTTCACACCGCTCAAAATGCCGAAAATCCAGATAGAGAGTTTTGTCGTAAGCCTCTTCTTCAAAATCAAGCAAATGGGCTTCAATGCTAGGTTCTTCGATTTGGTCAATGGTAGGATGAACTCCAACATTAATGACGGCTTGGTGAGGAATGCCGTCAATATAAGCAAGTCCGCAGTAAACCCCAAATCGTGGCAAGCAATAAGGAGTGGAGGACTTTAAATTCAAGGTAGGAAAGCCGAGCAAATGGCCGTTACGAAACCCATGGGCGACTTTCCCAGCCATTTCATAAGGCCTACCTAGCCAGTCCGCGGCTTTTTCCACTTCCCCATTTTGAATGGCTTCGCGAATAAAAGAAGAGGAGATTTTTATTCCGTTAGACTCTAAAAACGGAGTAAGGTGAACGTCAAAATCTTTCTTTAAGTCGTCGACTTTCCCTTCTGCCTTTTTCCCAAAACGGAAATCCTCCCCGCAGCAAAGCAAACTCGCGCCCAGTTTTTTTAGGATTTGGTCGCAAAATTCTTGGGGAGAGAGATTCCAAAACGCTTTATTGCTTTCTAGAACAAAAACGTGATCCAAACGTAATTTCCGGCAGATGGCGATTTTTTGTTCCAAAGAAGTTAAAACTTTTCCCCCTTTAAAAGGGCTAGGAGGATCAAAAAGCAAGACTCCCGATTCGTTTTTAGCAAGGAAAGACGTATCCAAAAGAAGGCGTTGATGGCCGCGATGCATGCCGTCGAAATTGCCTAATGCCAAAGTTAACCCTGGGATGGATTCCGGCAAAAAGTCGAGACGAAAACGATGAATTTCCATCAAAATAGCCCCCGAAGGCAATGGTAAAGCCCATCTTCTCTTCTTTCATAAATGGCTAACGCCTCGTTTTCCAAGGCAAAAACCACGCGGGGACTATTTTCTTCCAAAGACAAGCTAACCCCATTTCGTATCTTTTTTTCTTGATCCGAAGAAACTTCGATAACCGGATAATGCCTTAAAAAATCTAAGGGATTGAGCAAATCCTTCGAGCTCGCTTCTTCTAACGGGATCGCTTTTTCTAAATCCACCGATCCGATGGCAAGTCGACGAAGGGAAGTCAAATGCCCCACCGTTCCTAGTTTTTTGGCGATATCTTCTCCTAATACCCGAATATAGGTTCCTTTGGACACCGTGCAGGTGAAATCGATTTTTCTCCCTAGTCTTACTAGCATCCGGAGGGAATCAATATGAATCGGACGAGGATTTCTTTCTATCTCTTCTCCGCGTCTAGCCGCTTTATAAAGAGCCTCTCCCTTGACCTTTATCGCACTGGTCATCGGGGGAATTTGGAAAGAATCGCCTAAAAAGGACTTAAAAGTTTCCAGGATTTTAGCATCCGTAGTCGGAGGGACGGGAAGCGTTTGGATCACTTCTCCTTCCGGGTCTCCTGTAGATGTCGCGTTGCCTAGTAGCAAAGAAGCCAAATACGTTTTGCTTTCATCTTGCAGATAAGGAAGACACTTCGTCGCGGAGCCTACCGCGACAAGAAGTAATCCCGTGGCAAAAGGGTCTAAGGTTCCTAAATGCCCCACATGGCGAGTATGAAAAGCTTTTTGGATCCGATTATCGACGTAGCGGCTGGTCACTCCACTTGGTTTATCAATTAATAAAATTCCAGAAGAACGCATGAGGGGATTATACCAAAATAGAAAGGGGAATAGGCTTGAAGTTCCTCGTGATTTTACAAATTTTCCTGGGAAACTCTCAAAGAAAAAGCCAACAGAATGGACTGCTGGCTTCTAGATTATTTGGATTCGGGTTTCCCTTCTTCTAACTGAGACAAATCTTTTTCTTCTTTGGCAAGAGCTTCATCGATTCGTGCCGCGGAGGAAGAAGTTTCATCGAGGACGAAGCGTACCTTCGGGACTTTGTAGATATCCATCTTTTTGGCGAGGGAAGAACGGACGAATCCTTCCGTTTTCTGTAACTCCGCGATTTTTTGATGGGGGAAGGTATTGGGAAGGAAATTCACGTAGACGGTCGCGTAGGAATAGTCATCGGAGACCCGGACGTCATTGACGCTGACAAGGCCAATCGAGGATTTCTTGATTTCGGTATGAACGATATCCGCGATGTTCCGCGAAATCATGGATTTGATTCTTCCGGGACGGTTCGCCATTATTTTCCCTCCTCTTCCTGGGGTTTATTCCCTTCGACCATTTCGTATCCTTCGATGACGTCGCCTTCTTTGATGTCGTTATATCCAGCGATCGTCAAACCACATTCATAACCTTCTTTGACTTCTTTGGCATCGTCTTTGAAGCGTTTCAACGAGCCAAGTTGGCCTTCATAAATGACGATTCCATCACGGATAAGGCGGATTTTTTCATTGGCTTTAAGAAGGCCGGAAGTCACATAGGAACCACCGATGGTGCCGACTTTTCCAATCTTATAGATATGACGGATTTCGGCTTGGCCAGTCACTTGTTCGACTTCTTCTTTCTTTTCATAACCCTTCATCGCCGCTTCCATATCATCGAGCAATTCGTAGATGATCTTGTGGAGGCGGATTTCCACGTGCTGCTCTTCCGCCTTTTGACGAACTCTCGCATCGGGGCGGACATTGAAGCCAAAAATCAAAGCATGGGAGGCGGAAGCAAGAAGGACGTCGTTATCGCTAATGGCACCGGCGTTAGCCATTAAAACATGGATGTGGATTTGGTCGTTGCTCATTTTCTCCAAATTGGTTTTTAGAGCCTGAGCCGAACCATCAGAATCCGCTTTAATCAAAACATTGATATCTTGAACTTTGCCGGCGTTGACGAGGTTATTGAGATCCGCTAAGGTCATCGCCGCCGTTCCGCCACGCTCTTTTTCAGCCTTGGCAAGAGCGCGCTTGGTCGCGATGTCTTTGGCCTGACGCTCTTCGGGGAACGCCATGAATTTATCTCCAGCGCTAGGAACAGAAGCCAAACCGATGACGGACACCGGGGTGCTGGGCCCCGCCGTTTTTAAGACTTGCCGGAATTCGTTGGTCATGCGGCGCACTTTACCATAGGTTTCGCCGACAACGACGAAATCCCCGACATTCAAGGTTCCATTTTGAACCAAAAGGGTGGCTTTGGGGCCTTCGCCTTTCGAAAGTTCCGATTCCAAAACGGCGCCGATGGCATAACGTTTGGGGTTGGCTTTAAGTTCCAACATTTCGGCTTTTAGTAGAATCGCATCGAGCAAATCGTCGATTCCCGTGCCTTTTTTCGCGGAGATATTCACCGTCATGACCTCACCGCCATATTCTTCGGCGATCACATCATGCTGCATGAGTTCTTCTTTGACCCGTTCCGGATTGGCGGAGGGCTTATCCATTTTATTGATGGCGACGATAATAGGAACCCCGGCGGCTTTGGCGTGGTCAATGGCTTCAATCGTCTGAGGCATGACGCCGTCATCGGCAGCAACCACCAAGACAACAATATCCGTTACCGAAGCCCCGCGAGCGCGCATCGCCGTAAAGGCCTCGTGACCCGGCGTATCCAGGAAGGTGATCTGGCGATCGCCCACCTTGGCAATGTACGCGCCGATGTGCTGGGTGATGCCGCCGGCCTCGCCCACGGCCACCTTCGCCTTGCGGATGTAGTCAAGCAGCGACGTTTTGCCGTGATCGACGTGACCCATGATCGTGACGACCGGCGGGCGCGTGACCAGCTCTTCCTCGCTG
>UQCQ01000024.1 GCA_900539595.1 uncultured Mollicutes bacterium
TCCGCGGTAGTTTGAGCGGCATTTAACGCATTCTTATAGTAGGCGTACTGGCTTTCGATAGCAAAGAAGTCATCTCCGCGTCCATTTCAATTTCGGGAAAAGGAGGCAATGGATTCGGACGATAAGCCTTGTAAGCACTGACGCCACCCAAAGCCGTAATATATTCCTCTGCTCGATTCATTTCACCCCCCTTCAATAGAATAGTAAAAATTTATTCGTTATTTCAGAAAATGGCAAATTATTGAAATAAGGAATAATTTTTAACATCGTTATTTCAATAAATTCGATTTTTTTGAAATAAAAATGATGCTTGCAGGCTGCTTATTTCAAAAAGGCCCCCGAAGGAGCCTTGAATGGAGACGCGGTTTTACTTCGTGTCGTCTTTTAGACCGTAGACGTCCAACGCCTTCTCTTTGGGAGAGAGGTCCGTCACCAATTTATGGTCTTCTCCATAAATATCGATGTGCTCGAAATGGAGGGCAACGCGAACTTCTTTATTCTCGGGACATTCCTTTTTAATGGGAACATAAAGGCACGTCGAATCGTCTTCAAATGGGGTTGGGTCTAACGATAAATCCACGCGGGCGTAGTAACCATCGTTTAGCATTCCGCAGCCTTTGATTCGTCCGTTTAGATTGCCTTCGCCCAAACTCACCGCGCCTTCTTTTAGTTCCATGTCCACGCGGTGCATTCCTTCTAGGTAAACGGGATTCAAAGTAGACGGATCCAGCTCGGGGAGAGCGAATTTCAACGAAGGGTTGAGATAAAGGTAAGATTGGCCTTCCTCCACGCTTAAATAGGCGCGAAGCCGATCAATATGAGGACGCGGGGTCAATAGAATGCTCTTCTCTCCTTCTTTATCTTCGAATAGTTGGAGTTTATTTGGGGCGAAAGAAACATTAACGATGCCACGCTTCATCTTGTCTTTGCGGTCGCCGCGAATGACAAGGGAAGTGGGGGAATCACGAAGTTCTCCTTCTTCCTCCAAATTTAAATTGCCGTAATAAAGGGTTTCATTGCCAAGGTTTTCCGAAATTCCAAGTCGAACGGGGAATGGACCTTTTTCATCGAAACTCACATCATCGGGACGAATGCCTAAAATCACCTTATGGGTCCCCTCTTTTTTGTATTCGGGGTTCATCTCGCGAAGCTTCGACCACGGTAAATCAAAAGAAAGGCCATGGAAGGAAAGGGAGACTCCTTTTTCCGAGGAAACCATCTCTCCTTCGTAGAAATTCATCTGAGGGGTGCCAAGGAATCCCGCGACGAAGCGGTTGGCAGGATAATCAAATAGGTTCGTTGGGGTATCGATTTGCTGAACGACTCCTTTACGCATCACGACGATGCGCGTCCCCATCGTCATCGCTTCGATTTGATCGTGGGTTACGTAAATAAAGGTCGTCTGGAGTTTTTCGTAAAGGCGCGAAATCTCTACGCGCATTGAGGCGCGGAGTTTGGCGTCAAGATTGGATAAGGGTTCGTCCAAAAGGAAGACTTTGGGAGTGCGGATAATCGCGCGTCCTAAGGCAACGCGTTGACGTTGGCCGCCGCTCATGTCTTTAGGCTTACGCTGCAATAATTCCTCAATGGAAAGGATTTTGGCCACGTTATGGATTCGCTTATCAATTTCTTCCTTGGGCACATGACGGTTCTTCAAACCAAAAGCCATGTTTTGATAAGCGGTCATGTGGGGATAGAGGGCGTAGTTTTGGAAAACCATCGCAATATCGCGTCGATTGCTTTCTAAATCATTCACGCGAACTCCATCGAGATAAATATCTCCAGATGTCACTTCTTCTAGACCGGCGATCATACGCAGAGTCGTCGATTTGCCACATCCAGAAGGCCCAACGAAGACGACGAATTCATTGTCTTCGACGGTCAAATTAAAATCTTGAACCGCGGTGACATCCGGATCTTTTCTTTTCTTTCCTTTGTAGGTTTTATAAACGTGGCTTAAACGCAAGGTTTCCATGTTCTTATTCCTCCTTGGCAGGGCTCGATTTGGGGACGTTGTTCCATAAATAGGATAGACCGAGTTTTTTGGCTCCATAGAACAAAGCGTCTTCGTAGGATGCGCCATAGCAAATCCTCGGCCCTTCCCCAAAACTTTGTTGGACACGAGCGAGGTATTCTTCTCCAAATAAACTCACGCGCCCCGAGACAACAATCCGTTCCAAGTCCATCACGGAATGGATGAGACGAAGTCCTTCTCCTAGTTTTTCCGCGGAGATTAGTACTAAATCGCGAATAAAAGCATCTCCACGATGGAAACGTTCAACGATTTCCTTGGTGTGGGGACGTTCTCCCGTCTTGGCTTGTATTTGATCTTTTAATGCGCGAATGGAAGCGGCGTCATCCAAGTTTGTGACCTCTCCGTTTGACCCTGAAATCAAAACGCGTCCGATTTCTCCCGAATATCCTCTTCCGCCACGGAAACAGGAACCCTGGAATTCAAAAGCACCGCCAATACCATAATCCACAAAAGCGAGCAAACCAGAATTCACGCCTTCGAATCGGCCTTGGGCCAATTCGCCGCCCATCATGATTTTGGTGTCGTTTTCTAATTTAACTGGGCAAGAAAATGCCTCGGAAAATAGATTTTGCAGTTTGTTTTTCGGCGAAAATAAAGCCGAATCGAATCGCGAGGAGAATTGAAGCTCGCCAGACTGGGTGGATACAAGTCCCGGCAAGCACAAAACCGTGTAACGGACTGGCATTTCAATATTCGAAATCCCTTTTTGGATGCTAGTGACAATCGGTTCAATATGATCCACGTCATAACGTTCTAACGGATTTTCCTCTTCGAAAAGAATATTTCCCGGCAAATCATAGAGGCGGGCATGGTATTTTTCGGAGCCGAAATCCACGACCAAAATCGTGCCGAATTGGGAGGAAAGGGCATATTGAACCCTTTTTCTTCCCGATCCTGAAACCGAATCGAGTCCCACGGGTTCAATTAACCCCATGGAGGTTAAAGACTTCAAAACGGAAGAAAGGGTCGCGTTGGATAAATGAAAGCAGGAGCTAAGTTCGGTCGCCGACATCGGCTTCTTTTCAAGAGCTTCTAAAACCAAATGGTTATTGAATTCGCGGGCAAAGGATTGCGTTTTCCCTAGCATTATTTGCCCCCTTTCCTTTCGAAGAATAAGCGGGAATCGTAGCCGTTGAACGTGCAGTGAGTCGGATCGATCCAAGATTGGCCGGACAAACCACCAATAGAGCATTCATCAGGAAGTTCTGCGCTCGAACCTCCTTGTTTAATGGAGGAATCGAAAACGTTCACGTTATCGACGATGGCAGAGCCGCCGATACTGGCACATAAAGCACCAGCCACCCCGTTCGTTTGGTTAACGGTCACCGATTTTAGGTTCAAGTCAAAGATACGGCCTTCCACAGAATGGAACAATCCCTTGAACCAGGAAGCGGATTTCGTGATGGAATAGTTCGAAATCGTGTGTCCATTACCGTAAATTTGTCCATAGAACGTCGTGCCGTCTTCTTTTCCGGTTTCAAAACCAAACGGATCAATTTCTTCGCCGCCAAAATCCAAATCCGCGGTTAAAAGATAAACCCCGCTAGGCTTGAAATTGTTCTTTTGGGCTTCCGTTAACGCGTTTCCGTTACCGCCAAATAGCTCTTTCCATTTGGCCACCGAATCAATTTTGGTGAAGCCTGTCGCGCCAAAGGTGTTGAGCATAAAGGCTTCGTTGCGTTTTTCTTGTGTCGAAGAGGAGACGTAATAACGATAGCAGTTGCCATCATCTAGATAAGCATTAACCTTCGCCATGTTCGCATCCGCGTAGGTTAAGATTAATTGGTTGTTTTGGATGGAATAACTCGTTTCCGGAACAATAACATCATTAACCGTCACGCGAATTGCTTTGGAAACGCCCTCTGGAATTGCAAGTTTAAAGGTATTGGATTCGCCTTTGAAATGGACGATATTGCCGTTTTCCACAGGGGTGGCTTTATAGAATTGAACGCGTTTCGTCGTTCCGTTGTCATCCACTTTAAAATGGTCAATTCCCGCGGGGAAGAAGTCCGAAATCGTAAGTTTGTTTTCCGCGGTGGTTAAGTGATATTTTCTCAAGCCGATTTCCGCCTCGTCTACGGTGAATCCGGCCTGGGAGAACGTGACGGTGTCGCCACTAGTAAGGAAACGAGTATCCGAGGCGGAGCAAGAATAATTTATGGCTAATTTATAGATGAAGTTCGTACCCGTAGACTCGATACGGAAATAGGAAGCCCCGTTCAAGGCAACCGTCTTTTTGTGCTCCAAACGCACCGCAGTCAATACGCCCATCTCATCGCCGTAATAGAGGGTGAGATAGCATCCGACATCCGCCGCTTCGATCTCCGGGGTGATGGTTTGAATGCCCGAAATGCGCGAAGCAAGGAAGGCGTCGTTAGAAAGAAATCCGCCATATTCGAGACGAAGGTAATCCGTTTTGTCCGAAACCTTGGACAAATTCAAAGAGAGTTCGTTGTTAAGCGAAGTACGAATCGTCCCTTTGTTGCCAGCTTCGTTGATTTTTAAGGTGGCCGGGGTGATGGCAAGCGAATAATCCTTGGATTCGCCTTGGACAAAATTCGTCAGGTTATTGGTCGCATGGAGGGCGAGGGGGGTTAATGCGCTTAGGCAAAGTAAGGCCGAAGCCCCGAGGATAAAGTTTTTCTTTTTCATGGTTGGATCTCCTTTTTTATAATGAATGAAATTTATTTTTTGACGCTTAGATGAACGCCATATCCGTTATAAGACGAATAGGTGATGCCGTTATTGGAAAAATCTTTGCCAGCAATTCCCCCAAGGCACAGATCACCAGGATTAGCAGGGATGGCATCCCCAATCGAAACACTGCAGCGGATGCTTTGAATATTCGTGGCCTTGGCTTCTCCTCCAAAGAATCCACACAATAATCCAGCAAAATTGCCACTAGGCAAAGTAATCGAGACATCCTCGAAAACAAGGTCTTGGACGCTACCTTCGACTTGGAAGAAAAGTCCCGCGCCATAGAGGGTCTTGTTCATCTGGAAGTTTTTGATTTTGTGGTTCAAACCAAAGAATTTGCCTTCAAACAAGGCGCTTTGGCCTTCCCCTGTCCCTAGCATTTGATAGCCAAGAGGAGAAATCGATTCGCCAGCAAAATCCAAATCGCAATTCAAGGCGTAGACCTTCTTCATGGAATCGCTTAGTTCCTTATGGATTCCCCCATCGGTAGCAAAATGGGTTTTGAAATCCTCCATGGAAGAAATCACGACGAGGTCATTCCCGTATTGGGTTTGAAGACTTTCTAACGTCGTTTTTGCCTCGTTCCGTTTTGCCGCATGGGCACGATAAGACAATCCCGATTCGGTTACAAACATCAAATCGTGAATGAGGTCTTTGCTGAAATCGAGCCCAGAAATCGTGACTTTATCCCCTTCTTGTACCGCTTGTTCGGCTTCTAGTAACGTCGATCCGTCATAGGCTTTATCTAGTTTTTCTCCTGCAGGGAGAACGAATTCGAAGGGCTTCTCTTCGCCTTCATCATGAATTTGATACCCATTTTCCAATCCCGTGGTATGGGTCACGGGGAAGACTTTATAAGCACTTCGCTTGCCGAGGACTTCCACGCGCACCGCAACTTCCGTCAAGGGGCTTGGGGCGTCTTCATCAAGGGTAAGAACATCCCCATTTAAATGAACAAAGTTTTTCTTCCATCCTAAGGAATCCCAATCGATGGAATACGTGGCTTCCGCGTGGATATCCGGGGTGGAAGCATAGGTTAAACGAAGAGGAAGGCCTGCGATAATCGAAGATTCGGTATTCGCGATTTCAATGCCCTCTAGGCTAGAATAAAGCGAAATGGTTTTCGTCGCTTCATATTCTTGCCCTTTCCATTTCACCTGAGCTTTCAGAGTAACCGAGGGGGAAGTCCCATCATAATTGGCCGCGGATAAATGATTCCCTTCTAGACTCATTCCGTGTGCTTCCCCCACGATAGAATACGTCGTTAACGCATTCACGGCCTCGTTATGTTCTACAGGCATCGCTTCTACCCGTAGTTCCATTTCTTGTCCTTTTAGAAGGAAAGAAGGAAGGTTAGAAGCAAAACCAAAGTTTTGTAAGAAGGGCGAAACAAAGAGGACATTGTTTTTCGGTCCTTCGCTTGTCCAAGAAACATACGGGGAGGAGAAAGAGGAAAAATCATAGGCAAGCATTTCCTCCTGGCTGGAGAATTTTTTGCCCACCGATTCCTCGGTAGCCTCCTCATTGAGCGTCCACCCCATCAGTTTGGTATCGGGGTCGGAAGAAATCCCATAAACGTTATCGAGTTTTCCTTCTACGTCATTAAGCCCCACGATGATTCCGGAATTTTGATAGTTCTTCTCGCCTTCGTTAAATCCGTTGACGTTTGGATTCACCGAGAAGCAATCCGAAATGAGGCCATGGTTGACCGAAGCAAATACGCCGGTCGCGGATTGGCCTCCGTTTTGGAGCTCTAAGTCGCAGATCACCCCTTCAATCGTGCCGAAGTTATTGCCAACGAGGCCCCCGCTCCAGCTCTTCGCGGGGATCTTTCCTTCTAACGTCAAATTCTTGATCGTTCCTTGATTATTGCCAAAAAATCCCATGACGGGGATGTCGCTAGAAACATAGGAGAAAGAAGAAATCGTATGGCCGTTTCCATCAAAGGTTCCCGTGAAGGGGATGTTATAGGCTCCATCCGAATAGGCGCCGATCGGAAGGAAGGATTGGCCATCATGATAAAGCGACCCGCCTTCTTTTAAGGCGCTGCTTAAATCGATGTCCGCGCCCAAAACGTAATAGCCCTCCAACGACCCTTCTTTAAAGGAGGGGGTGGCTTCTTGATAATTGGGTTCAAACGCTTCTTCGATATCATCCGCCGTATAAAGGATTTTGGTCGCAACGCTTACGGATAAGGTCAACGCATTACGCGGGGTAATTAAACGATAATGATGGGATCCTACGTCCAAATCCTTCAACGTTTCTTGGCTTAGGGTGATTTGATTCGCCTCAAACCCAAAGGGGACAGGGGTGCGATTTTCATCAAGCAAGGTCAAGTCACCCTCCTTTAAAGTCCCTTCTAGTTCATTGCCGTTAAAAAGAATTTGATAGGAAACATCATGGGGGGTTCCCTTTTCTAAAACCGCTTCCTTGCTGTCCGCGGTCAAAATCTTTTGGGTCATCGCCTTATAGGAACGTTTCGCGGATGCGCCTTTGCTAGAAGCAACCACCGTGAAGGGGGTTCCATCGGGCAACGAATCCGTGAAAGAGACTTTTCCCGTCGAGGCATCAATAGAAACCCCCGGGACTTCTTCCTCGAGTTCATAACGGACCGCATATTCTTTTCCGCCTTTCCCTAAGGCCTTGGCAACGACAACATCACCTTGAATCAAATAGGAAGAATCAAGATCAAAGGTCACCGTAGGAACTTCTTCCGCGTGGAAGAATTTCACAACACAGGAAGCTTTCTTGCCATTAAAGGAAGCAAGATAGACTTTGGAGGGGATGGTGGGTCCTTCTTCATCAAAAGAGATAAGACCCGTGTTCGCATCCAAACTAACCCCATCTGGGGTTCCGCCTTGGAAGGAATAGGTCACCCCTTGAGGTGCCCCTTCTACCGTTAGGCACGTCCCCGAACGGACTTCGAATTCGCTAGCAGAGAAACGAATGTCAGTAGCGACGGACGAAGAGTCCGTAGATGGGACATCGCCCCCTGGTTGATTCGCGCATCCGATAAGCAAGGATGCAGCAAGCAAAAATAAAGCCTTTGATTTTTTCATCCCTTTAATCCTCCGGCATTGGTATTTTCGATGATTTTCTTTTGGAAGCAGGCATATAAAACAAGAACGGGGATCAAGGCGACGAGGACGCTGGCAAACATCATCGGATAATTGCCGCTTCCCATGAATTCGCCCTGTAGCTCATAGAGTCCAACCGCCAAAGTGTAGTGATTTGGCATAAATAGATATGGGGTGGAATAATCGTTCCAAAGAGTGATGGCTTGAAGGATGCAGCAGGCTACTATGGGCCCTTTTGCCATCGGAAGCATGATTTTGAAGAAGATGCCAAATCGGCTGGCCCCATCCATGCCCGCGGCTTCTGCATAACTCCAAGACAAGGAGGAGAATGCGCTATAAAGCATGATGAAATTAAAGCCAAAGCACCCCGAATAAAGGAACAAGACGCCAAGAAGCGAATTATCAAGATGGAGGAATTCCATCATATTGACTTGGGCGGGAAGCGTTCCAACAATCGGGGTCACCATGGCAAAAATGGCCGCCCCATAGATCAAATTACGTCCTGGAAAACGATAATTCACCAAAACATAAGCCGCTGCAGCGGATAAAAACACGTTAATAATCGTTCCTAAAACCGTCATTAAGATGCTCCATAAGACCATCTCGAAAACACTTTCTTCCGTACCACCGATCGTAATGACTTTGTATTGGAGAACCTCAACAAAATTAAGCCCCTGCCATTGTTTGGGGAAACCCCAAACGTTGCCGTTATAGAATTCGTTCTGATCTTTAAATGAATTTAATAACATCCATAAAAAGGGAAGAAGCAACGACACGGCATAAACGGCAAAAATGACGAAGACGATCCATTTGGTGGCTTGGAAGCCGACTGCCTTCTTGTTCTTCTTTCCTTCGCGGATGGTTTCGGAAATATTCTCAATACGTTCCATATTAGTAATCCACCCCCTTATAGGCGCGGGACATCAAATTACGGGTGAGTAGAATGATCGGAGACCAAATCGCGGAGAAGATAAGTCCTTTGGCCGCGGCTTCGCAGAGGGCTTTGGGGTCATTGGAAGAAACCGAATCCCAAATTTGAAGGGAAATCGTCCAGGTGTTGCCCTCACCGTTAGTTAGGAACAACGGTTGGAGATAAAGGGTTAATACGTTGGTCATGCCTAGGATCACCAAGGTCACAATCGTTGGCCAAATCATGGGAATGACGACATGGATGAATTCCTTGAAATAACCGCAGTTATCGATTTTGGCGCTTTCTAATAATTCCTGGGGGATTCTTCCGATCGCCCCGGAAAGGAGGATGACGTTATAGCCTAGTCCTGCCCAGATGCAATAAAGGTAAACAATGAGTTGGGACAAAGGGTACGTCTGCAGGGAAGTTTCCTTAATGCCCAGGGCTTTTACGATGGGGTATAAATAGCCAACCTCTGGTTGATACCCCATCTTAAAGGCGAAGGTCAAGGCCACGACGGGGATGATGTTGGGTAAGAAAAAGATGACGCGGAAGACATTGGCTAACGGCATCTTTTTGGATAGAAAATAGGAGAATAAAACCGATAAGGGGAGCGAGATGAAAATCGTGATGAAGGCAAAGCCCAAGGAATTGAGGAGGATGACGCTGGAATCGTTTAACCAACTGACCCCCGTGGTGTTGGAATAGGAATGGAAGGATTCATGCCATACCTTGGCGATTGTTTCAAATCCAGCCCACGTGTAGCCATAAATATCCCCGCTTTGGAAAGCAAGGAGCAAGGATTGAATATTGACGAAAATCCACGTGAATAAGAATTGTCCTACCGGATAAAGAAGCATCAAAAAGACGAAGATGTAGTCGCGGGTCCTTTTGCCGAAACGGACTTTCTTTTGCTCGTGCGGTCGTTCTTCTTTTTCGATGATGGAAGTATCATCTTTTATGCTTTCAATTCGTTCCATATTCTTTATTTCCGATAGAGTTTTACGTTATCGATGTAGGTAACCACGCCTTTATTCGAACGGAATTCCAGTCGCAAAGATTGCGAACCTTTGGGGGCTTTTATGGAGGATCCATAGGTTTGAAAATCAGAAGAAGAGATCGCGATTTCTTGCTCTTCTAATACCTCATCTTCGCTTGCTCCTAAGAATTTAACGAGAGCCTTACCTTCGCCTTGGAGAGCTTTCCCATCGAAGGAAAAATCATATTCATACCCCTCGTAAACCGAATCGATGTTTTGACGGAGGACGCCCCCTTCTTGAACCATAGCAACGTTCTTTCCCCCTTTGCCATAGAGGGAATTCGAAATAGGATAGCAGACTTCTTCTAGAGGCTTTTTCTCCGTCACTTTCTTTAAAAAGGACCAGCCTTTGTTTTGAATGTATTCTCCATATAAAGGCGAAGCAGATTCTAAGCGCGAGGCGAATTCAAAATCGCCACCGCTCACTTTATTCGCTTTGCTTGGTTCGCGGATTCGTCCTTCGTAATCCTCTTTTGGTGCTTCCGAAAGAGAAGGAACCGCATCAAATTCATTCACGGGTTGATTCAAAAAAGGCGTGTAACGAACGTGGTCCACGACCATATAGTCTTCTTCAAAATCGGCGGAACCTACAAATCCATCAGGAAACCAAACCCCCAGCCATAAACGCCCTTCCAAAGTTGGGACGAACAAAGTGGAGATGTTGGTGATCACCCCGTCTACGGAATAGACGACCATTTCGGGGTCGGTGTACCAATCAAAGGCATACGTATGGTATTTCTCATCGTTAAAGGCGACGAAATCGGCATCGGGATAAACCTTATCCAAGGCAAATTCCACGGAGTCGAAAGCCATCTCGCTCACCCAGTTCGTATTGAGGCCTTTTTCGAAAGTAATGCGGCCGGATTTTGATCCTCCCGGTAATTCCCAATCGATTTCGGCGTTTTCGTTTTCTTCCCCTTCTACGGCTCGGTTGCCATAGGTCCAAAAGGCGGTGCAGGCGCCTTGACGGGGCAACGCCTTCATGCGGATTTCGTAATGACCAGGGCCAACGCCAAAGCGAGACACCAAACAAGCGCCGCATTTGCGCCCGTCTTTATAAGCCCCGTAACTTTCGACTTCGCCTTTGGAATAATAGCTTCCTAGTCCGCGTAACAAGAGTTGACCATCGTCGGTTAAAAAGACGTTCTCTGGGGATACGCCTCCGTTATTGACGCCCCAATACCCCTTTCCAATCATCCAGGACTCCGGGTTTAGCGTTTCAAAGCCATCATAGAAACCGTGTTCGAAGTCTTCTTCTACCCCTTCTAATAAAGCAACCTGTTGTCCGACTTGGAGTTGGGCAGTTTTATCTACGGACGAAGAAACGTTATCCGTAACGGATCCACAGGCGGCAAGGAGAGGAATTAGGGCAAAAAGAGTTCGTCCAAATGGTTTCATACCCCTACATTATAGGAAGGTTGAAAGGGGTTTCAATGTATTTTTTCGCTTTATTAAAAAATTAAACAAAAACAAAGCCCCGCATTGCTGCGAGGCTAAGTTTAGATGATGGGAAGTGATGACTTACTTCTGGAAGTGGAGGGTGTTGTAGATCTTCACTCCATCTTCTCCGGTCGCGGAGAGGACAGCAAGTTTGAATTCCCTTTTGCTATTCCAGTTGCAGAGGGCGACTTCGACATCAATCGTCTTACCAACAAACGGTTCCAAGAACGCGTATTGGGAGATGCTCGAGGAATAAACTTGAATCGAGCTAGTGCCATCGGTCACAGAATAGGTCGGGTAGCTACCGCTGCTCTTGGTAATCGTGCCTTGGAGGGCATAGACGTTCAGCGTGACGGAGTCATTGGTTTTGTCGAACTTTTTCAAATCCGAAATGGTCTTGCCGGTGATGAAGGCCGAGGCCGGGAGTTCATGGCTACCAAATTCATTGGCAACAAGTTTGGCATTGCTAAGGCATTGTTCACCAAAGTTATAGTCGGTTGCCGCCCAAAGATCACGGGTCGCATTAAGAATAATCTTTTGGCCCATTTTAACGTGAGCGAACCATTTCGCGGAGTCGTGGAGGGTAACGGCAATCGCTCCGTTTTCATCAAAGAGGTAGAAACCATCTTGGACGGTCAGAGACGGGCCGACGATACCTTCGACGGTAACTTCGGTATCGACCGCGGCTTTTTTGGCCGCGTCGACGTTGATCGCGGTGATGTCACCAAGGGCTTTGCGTTCAATAGCAATCTTCTTGGTCGCGGACTTAAATCCTTCTAAGGACGCGGAGATGGTGATGTTGGCCGTACCGGTTCCGCTGGTGTGGAAGATGGTCTTGCCGTCTTTTTCTTCAAAGGAAGCTACCGTGTTATTGTCAGAAGCATAAGTGAGCTTCGCGCCTTCAAATCCAAGAAGCGTGCTGGAGACGGTGGTCGTCATTTCTAACGCCGGGTCAGCAACGTAAGAGGTTTCGAATTGGTCAACGGCATAGTAGTCGATAGCAAATTGAGCGGCATCATTCTTATCGAAGGCGAAATGGTTGTCTTCGATTTTAACCGGGACAAAGCGCCAGGAGCAGCCATAAGTCGTGCTCTTAGCATTGAGGGCAGTCAAATAGACCGTGCAGATCTTGTTGACGAACGGATCGATCCAGGCAAAATCAGAACCGCTATTTTGCGAATAGACGTAGTTACCGGTGACGCCATCCAAGTCATTGAAGTAATAGTTGGTGAATCCACCAGGTCCTTCCACGACGGATTTGGTGATGTAGGCATTGGCCTTATAAACCTTGGTCGAGATGTCTTCAGAGACCGGAGTTTCGACGATTTCCTTGACCGTCTTGGGCTGAGCGAAGGTCAAATCGATGGTACCGTTACCCGCAGTCTTGTTCAAAAGGGTGACGTTTTCGATTTGATTGCAGCCTTTGTAACCATATTTGGCCGCGTTGGTTTGTTCTTTCCCCAAAACATAGTTGGTCTTTTCGCCGGCGATTTCGATCTTGTCACCGACTTGAACGCGTCCCGCGACATCCGTGCTAAAAACATAAATGGAATCCGTGCCATCGCTGACCATGACGCCTTGGGCCGCGTTCTTTTGTCCGAAGAGGATGCTAAGAACTTGGAGGTTCTTCATGTGGACCTTGCTGCCGTTTGCGGAAGCGCGGGCCGCGGCGACGGTCGCATCCTTATATTGGGTTAAATCAATATCCGGGGCATTGTGGGTGAAGGAAAGGATCCACGCGGAAACAAGCTCCATTTGGGAGTTCTTGTAGTTTTGGACGTTGCATTCGAGTTCGATGTCGTCTCCCGCGACGGGGCGTTCTTCTTCCGGAAGTTCGCCATAACGGATCTCGCCGGTCTTGTCATAGGTGCCATAGACATAGACTTCGCCGGTTTCGTCCTTAATGGTCATTTCTCCATAAACGGGGTTGCTAACTTTGACAACTTTAGCCCGG
>UQCQ01000025.1 GCA_900539595.1 uncultured Mollicutes bacterium
TCGTCGTGGCGGTCCCCGCCCCTGAATAGAGCAAGGAACAAGTCGATCAAGGCCATTAAGGCGATGAGCTCGAGCATGCTTCCACTCCTTCCTAGGGCGCTGCGCGACGATTTTAGGGATTCGCTCCATAACGGAAACCCCCTACGTTATATATAACGAAAAAAGAAAAAATTTTTGCGAAACTCGTATTAAAAATGGAAGGTTTTTAATCTGCTTTTTTTACGAAGGCTCGAAATAATAAAAAAGAGCCGTATGGCCCTGTTGATTTGGTTTATCTTTTGGCTTAAATGGATTCTAATTGGAAGCAAAACGCTAGGATTTCCGCGCCTAAGAGGATTTGAACCACGAGGTTAGAGAAAACGACGATCCATTCGCTGAAAGCAAGAATAAAGGGGCGAGGGCGAACGGTCAAAATCGATCCATCCTCTGACATCTCCGTCTTTAATTCCGGCCAACGCGTCAATTTGGGGTTTAGCATTAAAATCCCTAGCATCAAGGCGATGAAGAAGAAAACAATCATGAAGGCATAGGACAAAGTAGGGGCTTCTGGCAGCATTTTTCCTAAATTCAAGCTCGTAAAGCCTGAAACCAAAGCCTCTAAAAACGAAACACCCCCAAAAGCAACAAATAAGGCTAAATGACGTTTGGTGTCATAGGCGGGAACATAGGTCAGCCCTAACATCGTTCCGATTTCCCCGCCTTTTAATAGAAGCAAAATCACCCCAAGACCCAACAAATATTGGAAGGAAGCATTCCCTTGCAAAATCAAAATCAACGCGCCTTGCCCCAAAGAACAGGCGGCATAAATAAAGAAGAAAACGCGCCCAACATTCGAAAGGGAATCCTTGGCTTCAAATAGTTCAAAGGGGAAATCCGAAAGAAGGGAGTAACCGGTTTTATGGGTTTTCTTAAAGGAGGTAGCACCGAAATAAAAACTAAATCCCAAGCTGATGAAGCCCAATGCGACAAAACCAACAAATAGAATCAAAGCAGCCGTTCCCATCATTGCAGCAACCCTTTCAAACGTTCCGCGTAATCATCATGGCCATAAAGGTAGCTTCCTGCAACCAAAACGCTTGCTCCCGCTTCTTTACAGGCTTTTCCCGTTTCCGCGTTGATGCCGCCATCGACGTTTAAAAGTACCTCGCGATGGGTGATTTCGTTTTGCTTTTTGGCAAGGGCAAGCTTGGGGAGGGCGCTTGGCATGAATTTTTGCCCGCCTTTCCCCGGTTCTACCGACATTACGAGCAATAAATCCAAGTCGTTCCATAAAGGGAAGACTTCTTCTACTGGGGTATGGGGTTTAACGGCGATTCCTGCTTTTTTGGAAAAAGAATGAATCAAATCGATGCATTGACGGGCTTCTAATAAATTTTTGCAGGCTTCTACATGGAAGGTCACATAATCGCTACCAGCTAGGCAATAGGAAGGGATGACGCGAAGGGGGTCTTCCACCATCAAATGAACGTCGAAAACGATATTCGAACACGGGCGGAGTTTACGAATCAAGGAATCATCAAACGTCTTCGTGGGAACAAAATGCCCATCCATCACATCCAAATGGATAAACTGAGCTCCCGCTTTTTCCATTTTTTGGATTTCTTGCTCTAAATGGGCGGGGTCCGCCGCTAAAATCGAAGGGGAAATCGTGATGTTTTGGCTCATTTATTTGAATCCAAAAAGGCGTTGAAGCAAGCCTTTCCGCTCCTTGAATTGTTCTTTGTCATTCATTGCCCTTAAAATCGCATCGTGGAATTCTTCCGCCGTCAGATAACGCTCTTCAGGGCGCTTTCGACACGCCTGGGCGATGATGCGATCAATCATCACGGGGACGGAAGGAACGAATTTGGATACTTCGGGGAAACGGCTTCGGACTTGTTTCACCGCGATTTCCTCGGGGTCTTTGCCATCAAATGGGACGTGCCCTGTAAGCATTTCGAAAAAGACGACGCCCATGGAATAGATGTCGTTAGCAATTTCTGCCGGGCGGCCCATCAATACCTCGGGGGCGCAATAATAAATCGTTCCTTGAATGGAATCGCCACTTGGTTTCATGCCAATGGAAGTCGATATCCCAAAATCGCTGATTTTAACGGTACCATCGCTCATGTAAAACAAATTGTCCGGTTTGATGTCGCGATGAACGAGGCCGTGCTTATGGATATAATCGATGCCGCTAGTTAGCTGAAGCATCACTTCGCAGGCTTCGGACAACGATAAAGTCAAAGAGAAATTAAGCTTATCCCGAAGCGTTTGCCCCTTGATATATTCGTTGGCCATATAGGGGCGTCCATCCACTTCACCCATGCCGTAAACCCGAACGATGTTAGGGTGGTTAAAGCTAGCCGCGGCTATAGTTTCCGAGCGAAAACGTTCCGCGTTTTCTGGATCTTTTAATAGGGATTCCCGCATGACTTTCAAAGAAACAACGCGTTTTAATATCAAATCATTGGCTTCGTAAACGTCCGCCATTCCTCCCATCGCAATGCGGGAAAGAATCCGGTAACGTCCGCCAATTTTATCGCCGATTTTAATCATTGGGGCAAAACCTCCCAATAGGCGATGCCGATATTGTCACTTCCGCCATTGTTATTGGCGTCCATGATGAGCGATTTTACTTTTTGGTCCGGCCGATCATCCGTATTGAGAATAGCCCGCATTTCCATTTCGCTGAGATTATTGTAAAGCCCGTCCGTGCATAAAAGGATGGCTTGTCCACGGTAGGGCTTAGTTTCGATATCCATGGAGGCACTAGCGTAAATTCCAAGCGCATTCATCAAAACGTGGCGGTCCGGATGGGTTAAAGCTTCCTGCTCATTGATTTGCCCCGTGCGAAGCAAATAGGAGACATAGGTTTGATCTTTGGTCAAACGAAGAAGGCCATCTTCTTCACTATAGGAATAGGCTCTAGAATCGCCAACATTGGCAATCACCATCTTTTGGCCATGGATCAAAACGGCGCATAAAGTCGTACCCATCCCCGAATATTTGGAGTCGCGGTCCGATTCATCATATAAGGCACGGTTCGCCTTACGAATGGTCTTATAAAGCCAACGAACACTGGGTCTAGAGCAAGAAGAAAAGGAGGAAGAAACGAAATCCATCGCGGTTTTCGAGGCATAATCGCCTTTATTTTGGCCGCCCATGCCATCGCAAACAAGCAACAACACGTCCCCCCGCTCATTGGTGAGGACATTGGCTTGATCTTCGTTGGAAATACGGATGCGGCCGCAATCCGTGCGGTGCGCAAATTGTCCGGTATAGCGTTTCATATCCACCTGCCTCCTTTTTTGGTTATTTCTTTTTCATGTATTTGGCGCGCAATTGGCCGCAAGCAGCGTCGATATCGCTGCCGAATTCTTTGCGAATCGTCGTGTTGATTCCTCGTTTCATCAAGCGATCGGCAAACGCCTTAATCGCGCTAGAGGGGCTGCGCTTAAAGGGTTTTTCCTGAACTTCGTTATAGGGAATCAAATTCACATAAGCGTAGATGCCATGTTCATGAATCAAATCCGCGAGTTCATTCGCATTATCCAAAGAATCATTCACGCCGCGGAGAAGAATGTATTCAAAGGTAACCCTTCTTCCGGCGTTTTTCTCATAATCCGCCACCGCGTCAAAAAGCTCCGGAATTGGATGAGCCCGGCAAATCGGCATGAGCTCTTCGCGAAGGGCTTCGTTGGAGGCGTGAAGGGAAATCGCAAGATTGATTTGGATTCCTTCTTTTCCATAAGCACGGATTTTATCGGGGATGCCACAGGTAGAAACCGTGATATGACGGGCGCCGATTGCCAAACCATTTTGGTCGTTCGCGCATTTGATGAAATCCATGACGTTATCGTAATTATCAAAGGGTTCTCCCGTTCCCATCACAACAATATGGGTGACGCGCTCACCGCGTTCTTGAAGCAAGGAATTCATGACCAGGACTTCTCCTAGCATTTCACTCGCCGTTAAATTACGTTCTTTTTTGTTGAGTCCCGAAGCGCAGAAGGCGCAGCCCATGTTGCAGCCAACCTGGCTCGAAACACAGATCGCATTTCCATAATTATAGGGCATCAAGACCGTTTCTACTTTGGCTTCATCTTCCATTTCTAGAAGCAATTTCAAGGTGCCGTCACTAGAATCCTGACGACGGAAAATTTTGGGGAGGGTTAAGCAATAGGAAGAAGAAAGCGTCTCGCGGAAAGCCTTGGAGATATCGGTCATTTGATCGAAGTCATAGACGCCTTTTTCATAAATCCAAGTATAGAGTTGCTTGCCGCGATATTTGCTTTGGCCAAGCGAAACGAATTCCGCGGTGAGTTTATCCAGCGGAATTCCAAAAAGATTTTTCTTCATTCCTTTTTACCGTCCTTGGCGATTTTAGCGGCATAGGCGCCAAAAGGATCCGCTTCTTCATGGTCGAGTTTGGTAAGAACGGCCATATAGGCGCAGCAGCCGTCTTTTTCAAACGGGAAATACTGCTTATGCGATTCGATGCGGAAGTCTTTGTGGTTAGCGAAGAAAGAACGAAGCGTTTGGATGCCTTCTTTCATCGAGATGGTGTAGACGCAATAAATCAATTTGCCGCCGACTTCGACGAATTGGGAGGCATTTTCCAAAGCGATGCCCTGGTTTTTGATGATGGCATCCATCTCACTCTTGTCGAAATGGAGCAAATAATCCGGAGAAAGCGGAATCAAATCAAAATTCGTGGAATTGGGGGCAACAATGACGAGTTCTTGAGGTTGAGAAACCGCGGAAGCTAAGGACTCACATTGGGGGGAGGTGAAGAAATTCACGTTGTGGAGCCCCTTATTGCGGATGAGCCGATGAACAGGGGCGTAACGTTCCGTGTCATCGCAGGCGATATTAAGTCCGATGGTGTCCCCATAAGTCTCGATCAAATCAAGCATGAGCTCTGGGGAAGCATTTCCATTATACAAAAGCACTTGTTCAGGGGCTTTCACGAGGTTTTCTTCGATGATGCGGCGGGAGAAGGCGCGTTCTTCGAAGATATCCATGGAAGCATATAACGGGTTTTTGTTAAGACGCGATTTCCCCGTGTAGGTCACTAAGCCCGGGAGTTCCGTTTTTTGGAATTCGGGATTCTCCAATACGCTTTCTACAGTACGATTAGAGGTACGAACCCGATAAGTGTGGGGCATCGGACGGGAAAGGCGGTTCAAAATCTTGTAGGTGGTACCAAATCCGAAATGTTCGAAAACCTTCAAAACCCAGTCCGGAGTATTGAAACGAAGGGAAAGATAAAGATTGGAGGAACGGGAAATGTTGGCCGGGATATGGGAGCGATCGGTTCCTTCGTCGTTGAGCAATGCTTCGACTTTGGCGAATTTTTCGTCGCCGAGTTTAGCGCGAACGCATTCGTTCATATCCGCTTTCTCGAAGTGGCGGGAGAAATAATTGTTTCCCAGGGCCAAATAGACATAGCGGCGATCCGCTTCTTCCATGTCTAGGGGCTTGGTCAGGTAATCGAAGAGGTGATGGTGACGAAGGGTGCAGCCAACGAGGGCGGCGACATCCGAGCGCATCGGGCGAAGTTCCGGAGAGGTTTGGAAAACCTTCCTCAAAGCTTCGTTGAAGGGTTGATTATGGTCGAAGACATCATTGAGGATGTCGTAAGAGAGATCGAATTCTTGCATGCTGTTCTCCTTTATCGTGGTTATTTCTCGTTGTTTTTCTTGGCGCGGGCCGCTTCGAGTTTTTCGTCGAAGCCTTCGAAGGCGTTGCCGAGATAAATTTGATTTTCGTCGTGGGCATCGAGGTCAGCACGGTCGCGGGGGTCGGCGTTTTCGATGTCTTCTTCTTCGTCGTATTCCTCTTCTTCGCATTCTTCTGAGATGTCATGGACTTGGTCCGCGGTGATGAAGCGAGGATAGGAAGAATTAATCGATTCGTAATGGGCGTGGTCTTCGTAATAATCGAATTCCACTTCAACGTGAATGCAGAAATTGGCAAGCGTTTTCATCAAATAAGTGGCGACCGATTTTTCGAAGGGCTCAAATTTATGGGGGGCATGAACCCAAACGACAGCGTTCCAGCTTGTTTGTTCTACGCCTTGATGAAGCAAAACAGTTTCGGTGCTTGCAAAGCTCACATCGTCTTCTTTGGTTTCGAATAATTGGGCGATGTTGCCGGTGTTTTCCCGGGAATACTGGCCAACGACAAAGTGATCGAGGCCGATGATTTGGATGGTGATCATAAAATAAAAAATACCTCTTGTCGCCTAAGTATAGCACACGCGCCCGCTTACGCGAGAGGGGTAGATGCATTTCTTGTTACTTTTTGCCAAGATGGATTGAAGGCGAGCCCAAGCCAAAACATCATTCTAATAAAAGCCTTTCTTCCTCTGTCCATGGTCTCCACAATCCGAACCTCAACTCCCCTCTTAACGAAAACAAACGCTCTATCAAAATTTTAGGATACATATAAAGATTCTTTGCAGGGGCATCGCATAGATAAGGTAGCAGCAGCATTCAGTTGGATTGTTGGAATCGGTAGGGTGATTTATTTTTGGTTCGTTTATTTTATGGACCTTCAGCAAATCAACCCTTGGCTATTTTTGGTTCCTTTGTTTTATACCATCGTCGACGTCGGCATCCTCATTTGGCGGCAAGCGGACGTCTCGGAAGGAAGAAAAATTCCCTCCGGCATTTGCACCCTCATTTTTTGTTCCCTCATCGGAGGAATCTTAACGATCTGCATTCCGGAAGCCGATCTATATGGATACCAAGGATACATGGCTTCCAAAATCTTTGACGAGGAAGGTGAGAAGAAGGAATTAAGCGAAGACGAGAAAATCGAGCTGATAGCCAAATACAAAAAACTCCTAGACGAAGGGGCGATTACCCAAGAGGATTTTGAGGCCAAAAAGAAAGATTTGCTTCAATAAAACCTCTACTTTTTTCCTCAATTATTGACAATAATTTTTGTAGTTTGTAAAACTTAATGTTTTTCTTATTTTACCATATCCCCAATATTTAGCAGGGGTACGTAGTCTATAAAATGACATTATCCCCCTTCTTCTTTTATCCAGAAAGGAATATACGTCCTTTTTTATTGACAATGTTTTAATCGGATAAATCAATAATCTAGCGGATCGACGTCGCAGACGATTTTCACTCCGCCTTTCCCCGAATATTCATGGATTAATTTCCCTAAAAATGGTTTCACTTTGGAAGGGTCGCGGAACTGCAACAACACATTTCTTCGATGCCATTCTCCAAGGCAAGGGAAATAGGGAACCATCGGTCCAATCGCCGCAAGAGAAGGAATCTTTTCGGCCAAAATCAAATCACGGATATTCTCCGCGCTTAAAATGGCGCGATTCTCGTCTTTGCAATAAAACGTCAAACAGGCAAGGAAATAGAAAGGGGGGTAATGACCCATATGCCTTTCCTGCATTTCGCGGCGATAAAACGCTTCGTAATCTTGCTTTGCCCCAAGGGTAATCGCGTAATGTTGGGGGTTATAGGTTTGAATCAGGGCTTCTCCTTGAAGAGAACCTCTTCCGCTTCTTCCAACGGCCTGAGCAATCAGTTCAAAGGTCGTTTCGGAAGCGCGGTAAGAAGGCAGCATCAACCCAATGTCGGCAAGAAGTACCCCCACCAAAGTGACGGAAGGAAAGTCATGCCCTTTGGCAATCATCTGAGTGCCAATCAGGATATCGTATTCTTTGTTTTTAAATTCCCGTAAGGTTTTTTCTACCGTTTTCTTGGCTTTGCCAATGTCGCTATCCAGGCGGGCGATGCGGGCATCCGGCAAATATTCCTGGAGGACTTTCACCGCTCTTTCCGTGCCAAACCCCACGCGCTGGAGGTTATGTCCCCCACAGGAAGGGCAGGTATCGGGATAGAGTTCCACGTACCCACAGTGATGGCATTTGAGCATCCCGTCTTCTTTATGATAAGTCAGATTGCCGTGGCAAGTGGGGCAAGTGAAGGTGTAGCCGCAATGGGCGCAACGGCAAAAAGAGGCATAGCCCCTTCGATTGACCAGCAGCATGACCTGTTCTTTTTTATCCAAACGGTCCTTGATTTTATCAAGGAGGATCTTGGAGAAGACCCGGTCCCCCGGCATCATGATGCTGCGGTCTCGCAAGTCGATGATTTGAGTTTTGGGAAGGGGCTTGCTATTGGCGCGGTGTTCCATGACCTCGTATCCATATACCCCTTTCCCCGCGCGGGCTTTGGTTTCAAAAGAGGGGGTGGCCGAACCTAAAACCACTTTCGCATTAAAATGCTTTGCCCGTAGGATCGCCACTTCTCTAGCGTGGTAAAAAGGGAGCCCATCCTGCTTATAGGATTCCACGTGTTCCTCATCGATTAAAATCAAACCGATGTTGGTCAAGGGGGCGAAGACGGCACTACGGGCACCGACGACGATTTTGGCCTCTCCTCTAGCGATGCGACGGTATTCATCGTATTTCTCCGAAGGGGTCAACCCACTATGGAGAATGGCGATTTGTTTTCCAAACCTCCTTGAAAAATATTCGACCATGACGGGAGTTAAGGAAATTTCAGGAACCATCATCAAGATGCTTTTTCCTTGTTGGAGATAGGCTTCGCTTAGATGGAGGTAAACCTCGGTTTTGCCTGAGCCCGTCACCCCTTGAAGGAGAATAACTTCTTTGGAGGAAGCAAGGATGCCGTCATAGGCTTTTTGCTGCTCTTGGTTTAAATCGTGAGGCTGTTCCCTTTCATAATCGGGGATTTGAAAACGTTGCTTTTCTTTTTGAAATAAACGAAGGCGGCCCATGGAAACGAGGCGCTTCAAAATATCGGGACTGCCGGCTTCCTTTTTTAGGATTTCTTCGTTGGAAGCAACTAGACGCACCATCTCAATTTGTTTGGGGGTGAGGCCTTCTTCGCTTGCATCCAAGACGGACACATAGGTGTCGTAGGCAATTTTAGGTTTGGAAAGACTCGAAATACTAGGACGCAAAGAAGGCGGAAGCATCGCTTGGAGGACGGAAATGCGCGGAGACAAATAATAGGAAGCCACTTCATCCGCAAGAGTTAAAAGCTCCTCATTCAGAAGGGGTTCTTGATCTACGATTCCTTGAATGGGGAGGAGTTCGTATCCGTTTTGCCGTTTCCATTCCTCCGCGGATAAGCTTGTTTCTTCCACCCGGGTTACAAAGCCCATGATCGATTGATGGCCGAAGGGAATCCGAACGCGAAATCCCTTCTCTACACGCTTTTCCCCTTCATAAAGATAGGAGAATTCGCGGTCGAGGGAATTTAATCCATATTCAATCAACACCGAAAGAATCTTCATCCTCTAAGTATAAAAGAAAATCCCCGAAACGGGGATAGGGGTCAAGCTTCTTCGATGATTTTTGCAATCTTCTCGGCGGCTTTTTCGATGTCGTCGTTATACACTTTATAGGCGTAATGGTCTTGCATCGTCATTTCTTTTCTGGCTTTGGCTAGACGCATTTGAATGACGTCTTCGCTTTCCGTGCTTCTTCCACGGATTCTAGCTTCCAAAGCTTCAAAGGAAGGGGGCATCAAGTAAATGGAAATCGCATCGGGGCATTTCTTCAAAACCTCCAAGGTTCCATTGACTTCGATTTCAAGAAGGACGTTTTTTCCTTCTTCCCTCATTTGCTCCACTTTGTCCTTGGGGGTGCCATACCGGTTCCCCACGAATTCCGCCCATTCAAGCAAATTGCCCGAATCGATGTTTCTTTGGAATTCTTCTTTCGAAACAAAATAATACTCCCGTCCGTTGACTTCTCCAGGACGTGGGGAGCGGGTGGTCATCGAAACGCTGTAGAAAAGATGCAGGTTTGGATTTTTCATCAAAGCCATGCGCACGGTCCCTTTTCCGACTCCGGAAGGACCCGATAAGATGATGAGTTTTCCCTTGCGATTCATATTAGGGGTATTCTAGCCGTGAAGAGGGACAAAAAGCAAAGAGAAAAGAGACGGTTTTTTATACTTTTTGGATTTTTTTCCATGAAACCGCTTTGATGGAGGTTATTTTTGTGGGTCGAAAAGGCTGTAACCGGAAAGGGAGACATCAAAGGTCGTTTGCTGAAAATAACGAAGCATCGACGCGAATTCCGGGTCTAAACGAGATAAGCGGCCTTTCCCAAAAACATAGGGATCGATAAACCGCTTCTTGGTCGAGATGGTCTCGCTATAGAGGTACCCCTTCTTTTGGGGATTCCGTTCTCCCGCTTCCACGGAGTATAGTCCGCTGAAGCTCATCCAAGGCAAAACGAGTCCGCTTTGTTTGATTCTAGCTAATACCTGGTCTTCATCCGTCCATAAATCCGCTTTCGTTAAAACGCCTTGTTCTAAGTAAAGCGATAGAACCTTGGACAATAAATTCATCGCGTAACGATCTTCGGCGCGGCAATACATCAGGGAATTTTGGAGAGCCAAAAAACCAAAACGCTTGGCTTTTTCTAGGCTTTGGAAGCCAATCTCCTTCTCCCCTTTATCGTTAAAATCAAAACGTAAATCTTCATAGAGGGAACGGGCTTCTTGAAGAGAGCAAAAATGGAAATGAAGAAAATTGGATAAGGTGTATTCCAAGCGGTCAGCGGACAAAAAAGGCGCATCGTTATCGCAAAGGGGATAAAGATGATAATCGGCGACGTCTTCGACTTTTAATCCTTCTTCTTTCAAAAACGAAACAATTTCGGGATCGTGTTCTAGGAGGGCGCGAGTAGGAGCTTCCGTTGCTTCTTGTTTGATGGAATCGCCTTCTAAAAAATCAATCACATGGGAAAAGGCAGGGGTAGCAATATCGTGATAAAGGCCTGCAAGCACTTCTTGCTTGGATCCCCCGAAATGGAGAATGATTTCGGCTACCCCCAGGGAATGGGCATAACGCGAATAAGGCTCTACG
>UQCQ01000026.1 GCA_900539595.1 uncultured Mollicutes bacterium
CGCACCCCCCGCAAGAAGAGCAAATTTTGCAACGCGGCTCGATGCGATGGGGCGATTTTTTAATCAGGCGTTTGATTTGGCCGTAGGATTGGCCTGCCCGGCGATAAGCCGATTCGATTTCCGCTTCATCTCCTGGAAATAGTCCGGGAACAAAGAAAACCTCTTTGCCGTTTCGGACTACCCCAAGTCCTTCATAGGTCAAATCGGAACAGGTGGCAGTAAAAGTAACGTGTTGGAACGAATTCTTCATTAGGCGGCTACTTTCTCTTTGGGTCCGTTCATCATCTCCGTGATGGCATCGATTTCCTTTTCTTGATCCAAACGGGGGAAGAGCTGTTCGCCTTTGCAAACGGTTTTGCCTGCAACGATGTTTTCATCGTGAATATTGGTATAAACACATTCTTCTTTGGCTAAGCCAAGGGAAGCAAAAATCGCATCCGATTTATGAACCAAAATCGGTTTTAAAAGCAATCCGGCGATGAATAAAACATAGGCAAGGTGAGCCATGACGGATTCTAGATTCGTGACCTTCTCCGGGTCTTTGGCCAAAGCCCAAGGCGCGGTTTCTTCGATGTATTTATTCGCGCGTCCCACTAAGCCCATGACCTTTTCATACGCTTCGGTGACGGCCAAGTCGTCATTCAGTTTCTCGTATTCAGAAATCGTGGATTCGCAGAGGTCTTCAAGCTCCTTGTCGGTAGGATTGACTCCTTTTTTCAAAGACGGGATGACTCCGTTAAAGTATTTGGCGATCATCGACACGGTGCGGTTCAGCAAATTGCCGAGGTTATTGGCCAAATCTTGGTTGATACGCATGACGAATTGTTCCGGAGTGAAGGTCCCGTTTTCTCCAAAGGGGACTTCACTGACGAGGTAATAACGGACGGCATCCACGCCATAACGTTCGATAAGAGGGTAAGCGGAGATGGCATTTCCTTTCGATTTGCTCATCTTGCCATCTTTCATCATCAGCAAGCCATGGACGAAAACGCGATTGGGCTCCCTTAAATCCAAAGAACGGAGGAACATCGGCCAATAGATGGTATGGAAGCGGGTGATATCCGCGCCGATAACGTGAACGATTTCAGTCTCGGGGTCGTTCCAGAAATACTGGAACCGGGAATCGTCTTTTTGAAGATAGCCAAGGCAGGTGATGTAATTGGTCAAAGCATCGAGCCAAACATAGACCACGTGCTTGGGGTTCTCCATCACAGGGATCCCCCAGGTAAAGGAAGTTCTAGAAACGCAGAGGTCTTGAAGGCCCGGTTTGATGAAGGTATTGATCATCTCGTTCTTACGGGATTCCGGAGTGATGAAAGTCGGGTTCTTTTCATAGAAATCAAGCAGGAACGGCGTGTATTTGGAGCAGCGGTAGAAATAAGCTTCTTCCGAGGCTTGTTCTACAGGGCGGTGGCATTCGGGGCAAAGAACATGTCCCTCTTCATCCTTTTCGACTTGAGTCTCCGTCCAGAAGGATTCTTCGTGGACGCAATACCAGCCAGTATAGGAAGAAAGGTAAATATCATCTTGTTTTAACATCCGGGAGAAAATCTTTTGGACCGTCTCCACGTGGCGGGGTTCCGTCGTGCGGATAAAGTCATCGTTGGAGATTTCCATCGCTTTCCAAAGGGAGGTGAATTTCAAAGAGACTTCGTCGACAAATTCTTGGGGAGTTATCCCTTTTGCCTCGGCGTTTTTTTCAATCTTCATCCCATGCTCATCAAGTCCGGTGACGAAAAAAACGTCATAGCCACGGAGCCTTTTGCCCCTGGCGATGACATCGCACATGGTCGTGCAGTAGGCGTGTCCCAAATGGGGCGATGCGCTCGGGTAATAAATCGGGGTGGAAATGTAGAACTTTTTGCTCATGGTGGCTTCTCCTAATGATGGATATCCAAAGGCTCTAGCCTTTAGGCCCGCCTATTTTACCATTCTACGATGGATTTTGAAGGTTCACCCTTCTCCCGATTATGGGATAATGAGAACCATGAAGAAAATTTTTTGGGCGATTCAGAACCTTGACTGCATCGGAGGAACAGAAACCGTGTCCATTCAACTGATGAATTTGCTCTGCGACACCTACGAAATTCATCTGATTTGCACCTCTAAGCAAGAGGGGAAATCTGCCTATTTTATTGACCACCGCATCCAAATCCATAACCTTGAAATCCCTTCCGAGGTCGGCCGATTTGATCAATGTTGGGCCGTATATGATGGAAAAGGAAGGAGACGTCTATTGAAAGAGACGTTGTCCTCCTATGTTTTTCACCGTAACAAAACCCGTAAACTCATTGCTTCTTGGATGGATGAGGATTCCATCTATATCGGCAGCGCCCTCGATTCCTACCTCCTCGCCCCGAAGCATAAACACGTTTATTATCACTTCCACTTCGATCCCGAGAATTATTTGGCGTGCCCCATGCAGATGGTGTTTCGCCATTGCAGCAAACCGGAAAAAATCATTTTCTTGGCCAAGCACGTAAAAGAGGAAGTCTTGAAAAAGAAAAAGAGGCTGGCAGCAAAGACCACCTACATTTATAACCCCGCGAAGTTCCAACCTCAAAAAGACATCGCGTTTCATGGAGGGAAAATCCTATTCGTAGGACGCTTCACAGAACAAAAAGACCCCATGTTGGCCTTAGAAATCGCTAAGTTATTGCACGAAGATTCGGTCTCCTTTCGCTTAACCATGTATGGAGAAGGACATCTAGAGCAAGCGATGCGTGAATTCGTCCAATCTAACAGATTAAGCGAAGTCTCCATCATCACCGGCCATTCAACGACTCAAGAAGACTATTTTGCCTCCGATTTCTTGCTTTGCACTTCTACCTATGAAGGCTGGTGTTTGGTCAAGGCGGAAGCCAACGCATGCTCTCGCCCCGTGATGACAACACATTGGGACGGCCCCGTCGAGGAAGTATTCGATGAGAAAACAGATGGCTGGCTCATGCCATCCCGTGATCCCAAAGAATTCGCAAAGAAAATCAAAGAGATTTTATCTAATCCCGATCAATTGCTCCTCCAACAAGAAAAAGCCTTCGAAGGATCTAAGCGCATTAGCAATGAATCCATCAAGAAGGCTTGGGTTGATTTGCTTGGTTAACGTTTTAATAACGATTCGTAGGCTTCTTTCAATTGTTCGCCCACCCGCGGCAAGTCCCTTTCTTTTGCCGTTTCAAAGCCCGCTTCTAGAATCTTTGGGTCTTCGCCGTGTTCTAGCAAACCCGCAATAGCGGAGGCGAATTCTTCGTTATTTTTGCATAGGTGGCCATTAACCCCATCTTTCACCCAACCATCGTAGACTCCGATGTCGCGAACTACCAAAGGACAGTGGGAGGCCAGCGCCTCTAAAACCACGATGCCTTCCGTTTCCTCATAGCTAGGGAAGAAAAGGCAGGTCGCGCTTTGATAGGCCCCATGAATCAATTCGCCTTTGCAATATCCCGGGAGGATGACGTTATTCGGTTTTTTACGGATGGCTCTTGCTACCTTCTCGTTGGTTAAGATGCGGGCAAGGTGACCAAACCAAAAAAATTTCACGTTCGGGAACTTTCGGGCCACTTCCATAAAATCGATGATACCCTTTCGTTCGAAGGGGAAACCTACCCCCATCACGAAAGGCTCGTTTTCCTTTAATCCGAATTTTTCGCGGAAGGCTTTCACCGCGTCGGGATTGCTTGCATAGGAAACGATATCGATGCCGTTGCTGATGGCAATCACCTTTTTGGCAAATCCGTAATTCTCAATGAGTTTTTTGGAATAGGGGGTTGGGGTAATCACCAAATCCGCGTGGGAATACATGTATTTCAATTGATGGTTGTAGATGGGGGCAACGAGTTGCCAGCACTTAAAGGAATTGCGGAAATCTTCATATGTCGAATGACCATGAACAATCACGGGAATGCCCCGTTTCTTCGCTTGCTTTAAGGCGCGATGGGATTTGCCCCAATACGTATTGATGTGGGCGATATCATAGTCATCCTTTTTATGGATGGTCGTCTCGACTCCAACGTCTTTTAGGGCTTGGAGTTGATGGGACA
Source organism: uncultured Mollicutes bacterium (assembly GCA_900539595.1). Classification (GTDB taxonomy): domain Bacteria; phylum Bacillota_I; class Bacilli_A; order RFN20; family CAG-826; genus Alloenteromonas. The sequence continues at coordinate 4,041 of UQCQ01000026.1, forward strand.
TGGCGCGGCCGATTCCGCTATTTTTGATCGTGTCGGCGTCTTGAAAATAAATCAGGGTTTTCATCTTGGTATTTAGAATAACTTTTTAAAGGAGGCAGGCAAAGAAAAACCGCCCCTGACGGAGCGGAATATTCAATATCGGAATTACTTCGCTTTCTTAGCAGCTTCGGCAGCGGCGAGCTTCTTGTTGAAGCGGTCGATGCGGCCATCGCTCATGACGATGCGTTGGTTGCCCGTATAGAAGGGGTGGCACTTGGAGCAGGTATCGACTTTGATTTCCTTCAACGTCGAGCCGGTCTCGAAGGTGCTTCCGCAGGTCGTGCAGGTAACGACGCAGTGATGGTACTCCGGATGGATGTCTTTCTTCATTGCTATACTCCTTTCGCCGTACGGCCTATTGCCGCACAGAGAGCCTTACAAGGATACTCGCTGTAACTACTTTTAACAACCCCAAATTTTTAACGTGCCCCATCTTAGGAGGCCCATTTCCCTTTCCTTAAAAGAAAAGTGAATTCCACGGATAGAAATTTAGGGGAGATTTGCAAGGAAAACGAATACACGTCCCCCTTATTTGGATGGAACTAGTTCAATTTCGTCCCCGGGACGCACCAGCATGGCCCCACCATAATGAACTTTCATATCCTGACGGATATCAAAATCCATTCCTGGGTGCATGTGATAAGGGATTAAATGTGTTGGGTGGATGATTTCCGCGCATCGCGTCGCTTCTTCGGGCCCCATATTGAATATTCCGTCGATAGGAAGGAGGGCATAGTCGATTTGCTGTTTGGCCAATTCCTCCATATATGGGACATAATCTGTATCCCCGGCTACATAGATTTTCACACCGTCCACTTCTAGCAAATACCCCACGCATTCGTGAATATCGTGGTTTTTGTTGCAGGCCGGAGTAGCTTGGACGTGAACTCCATAATAATCAAAATCGTAATAGATCCCATTTTGCAAAGCATCTTTAGAACGAATGACGACGGTGGTGTCTTTTAAGTGAATGAGGTGGATTCCATTATGGTCATAATGCTCGTGGGTGATGAGAACCATGTCCGCAGGCTTGTCGTATCCTTCCCCAGCATAAGGATCGATATAAACGATTTTGCCTTTCGACGTTGTTATCCGTAATGATGCGTGCCCTTGATAGAGAAGTTTTGCCATTTCCTCACCTCCATTGAATCTTTTCCATTGTACATTTCTAACAGGGGTTTAGACTAGGTCCACAACGTTTATCGAAACGTTTGTTTCATATCAATGAAAGGAGACTTTCCATGATCAGTAAACTCTTGGCCATCAAAGTCCTTAACGCCGCCCTGGAGACGGGTGGGGACTACGCCGAGATCTATTGTGAGCAAAAGGAAGGGGAATCCATCCGTGTGGAAAACGGCAAAGTGGAGACCCTCGGGGCCGGGCAAACCTATGGCTGTGGCATTCGCATTTTGCTCCAAGACCAATCCGTGTACGGATACACCTGCGATTTAAGCGCAAAATCCCTCTTAAATTTGGCAAGCAGCCTCTCCAAATGCTTCCATGGGGAACGCCTGTTCACCGTTACTAAAGTTGAAAAACAACGGGTTAAAGTCATTAACAAGGTCAACGACCACCTTTACGAAGTTCCCGAAGAAGAAAAAATCAAGCTTTTGAAGGAATGCAATGACATTACTAAGGCCGTTGATCCGCGTATTGTCCGCATCGTCAATTCGTTTAGCAACAACCGTTGCGAATTCCAACTCTTCAACGCGGAAGGACCCGTTGCCAAAGAATTCAATAACGTCGAGGAGCGAGGGCGTTTGGCTCTTGTGGCTATGGCCAACGGAGGAAACGGCAACATCGAAACCTGTTTTGAAGGCCCGGGTCGATATGATGGATGGCACTATTTCCATGATGTTTTGGACTATAAAGCCAAAGCCAAATCCGTGGGAGAAAAGGCCATCATGATGTTGACGGCAAAGGAATGCCCCAGCGGTAAATTCACCGTCGTGATCAAAAACGGATGGGGAGGAGTCCTCTTCCACGAAGCCTGCGGGCATAGTTTGGAAGCCAGTGCTACCTCGCGTCACCTTTCCGTCTTCTCGGATTCCATCGGCAAACAAATCGCCTCGCCTCTAGTTACCGCCTACGACGACGGAACAATTCCCAACGAATGGGGCTCCAATAACATCGATAGTGAAGGCAATCTCACCCAAAAGAACCTCCTAATCGAAAACGGAATCTGCAAAGGATTCTTAATCGACCGGCTAAGTGGACGCCGTTTGGGCATGGAAGCGAACGGAACTGCACGTAGAGAGAGCTACCGTTATGCTCCGACTTCCCGTATGAGCAATACCTATATCGCCGCGGGCAAGGATGACCCCGAACAAATTATCCGCGATACCAAGCTTGGCATTTACGTCGCTAATTTTGGCGGGGGTTCCGTCGAACCTACGACGGGAGAATTCAATTTCTCCGCCTCGGAAGCTTATATCATCCGCGATGGCAAAATCTGCGAACCCGTGAAAGGGTGCACGTTGATCGGTTCCGGCAAGGATGTCTTAATGAATATCGACCGCGTTGGCAATGACGTCGACCTTGGACAAGGGAATTGTGGCGCCGCAAGCGGCATGGTCCCCGTTAACGTTGGCCAGCCCACGATCCGCATCAAGGAAATCACCGTTGGAGGAAGAGGAGGAAAATTAGAATGAACATTCAAAAATTCTTTGAAGTCTGCAAAGCACACGGCATTGAACAGGCTCAAATCCAAATCGGAAAATCCAAATCCACATCCATCAAATTGTTTCATAACAAGATTGATACCTACCGTATCTCCAATAGCCAATCCGTGACGGCCTGTGGCATTTATAATGGGAAATTTGGATCGGCCTCTACTCAAAAACTAGATAAAGACGCTTTTGAATATTTAGCCAAGCAAATCCAATTAACCGCGACGTTTAACGAAAAAGAGGAGGAAGCCTCTTTATTCAAAGGATCGGAAAAATACCGCAAAGGAAACGTTTATAACAAAGTCCTGCCCACGATTCCCCTCGAAAAGAAAATCGAGACCCTCCATGAAATCGAGAAAGCCATTTATGCAGGTGACCCCTGCATCACCGACGCGGACGCGGTTTCTTATGGTGAAGCCGAAGCCGAATCCGAGTTCTACAACTCGTTTGGATTGAAGCTCAAGCAAAAGAGCAACCACTTCTTCTATAGTGCGGGCGCCGTCGCCAAAAAAGGCGAAGAAACGAAGACCTTCTACGATTCGTTCCTCGATAATGACTACAGCCATTTCGACGCCGAGAAGTTTGCCAAAGGAATCGTGACGAAAGCCTTGGCTAAGTTTGGTGGCGAGCCTTGCGAAGCCGGGAAATACCCAACAATTCTCGACCGTGATATCATCAGCGATCTTATCTCCTATTTCATGGATTCCTTCTCCAGTGAATCCATTCAGAAGCATTCTTCCATGCTGGAAGGGAAAATGGGCCAAAAGGTTGCTTCGTCCAAAGTCACAATCGAAGAAAAACCCTTGGCTAGAAACCTCTATTTCAGTTATTTCGATGACGAAGGCGTTGCCACTCAGAACAAAGTCATGATGAAACGCGGAGTTGTCACTAATTTCTTCTACAACCGCGAAACAGCGAAAAAAGAAGGAAAGGCAAGCACCGGCAATGGCTATTGGGCTGGCGGACGAATTGGAGTCGGTTTCAACAACATCTTCGTAAAGCCAGGCAAACACAGCTTCGACGAAATGATTCAGCCTATCCACGATGGCGTTTATATCACCGAAATCGCTGGGCTTGGAACGGGCATGAATCCAACAAGTGGAGACTTCTCCTGCCAAGCGGAAGGCTACCGCATCCGTGACGGGAAAATCGCCGAACCTCTTAATCTCATTACCTTGTCTGGCAATTTGCTTAAGATGCTTCACGACGTCAAGGAATTCGATAGCCGCGTAGACCTAACGCAGAATGGAATTTCCGTGTCCGACGTATTCGTCAAATCGATGTCAATCGGCGGAAAATAAAGACAACATAAAAACGGGATGCTTCAAACTAATGTGGACCCCATGTCAAGGACACATTGAGAAAACGGCCTATTGAGAAACGGG
>UQCQ01000027.1 GCA_900539595.1 uncultured Mollicutes bacterium
ACGAAAAAAATTTATTTTTTGCGAAATTATCTACAAAAGATTCGATTTCATCGAATAAAATTCATAAAATCTACATTTGTGAATGAGACAGAATGATAAAAAAAGAGCCTCTTTTTATTCAATAGAAGAAGCTCCTCGATACATTTCATGATTTATTTGTTTGCCGATAGACTCATGCGTCTTTCCCACAGGCCGTAACTGGCGTTCCCGGGCGCAGGCGGGAACAAGATGGCGCCCGCCTCTTCTAATTTCGTCCAACGCCCTTCGTCGATTTCTTTCGAGAGACGAAGGGGCTGTTTTTTGGCCGTGGCAAAGAACCCAATCATCAGGTTTCCGTTTAAGGGGTAGGAGAAGGTGGCTTCTAGACGAAGTTCCTCTAATTCGAGGCCCAATTCTTCTTTTACTTCACGTCGGAAAGCTTCTTCCGCGGTTTCATTGGGCTTCATATACCCAGCGGGAAGCGTCCAGTAGATGGGGGAAAGATAATTTTGCTTTAAAGTAACGATTTCTCCGTCTTCGTTTTCGATGAGTCCGATGACGCAGGTGGAGAAGGAATCAAAATAATATCGGTGGCATTCGAGGCAATAAGGGACTTTTCCGTCGTCTCCGGCATCCTTGAGGGTGAGGAGTTGACCACAATGGGGGCAATAAGAATAATGCATGCCTCCATTATAGGAGCAGAAGTTCAAAGGAGGTCATTTTTTACGATGTAAACGCTTTTACGACAAAAAATGGTGACAGGGTGTATAGTTGCCTCATGAAGAATTTCGTATTTATTTCCCCCAATTTCCCCCGCCGTTATTACCTCTGGTGCGAAGCCTTGGCCCGTCGGGGCGTCCGAGTGCTTGGAATTGGAGATACCCCGTGGAATCAATGTGAAAAGCGCCTTCGGGATTGCCTAACGGATTACGTTTATGTTCCAAACATGAACGTTTACGCGGATATGAGCAAAGCCCTTGCTTCCTTAATCCGAAAATATGGCCCCATCGATGGACTAGAATCCAACAATGAATGGTGGCTGCCAACGGATGCGAAACTCCGTGAGGAATTTGATATCCCAGGCCTTCGTCCCCAAGAGCTGGAGGCGATGAACCATAAGTCGAAGATGAAGGAACGTTTTCAGCAAGGCGGGGCCAAAACCATTCGATATGTGCTGCTAAATTCCCAAAAGGATTTAGATAAAGCCCTTGAGTTCGCTTCTCAAGTCGGATACCCCCTCTTCGTCAAACCCGACTGTGGGGTAGGGGCAAGCGAATCCTATCGGTTGAAGGATGAAGCCTCCCTTCGTGCTTTCTTTGCTAAACCCCTTGACGTCCCCCATATTTTGGAAGAATTCGTGGATGGGAAGATTGTTTCTTTTGATGGAATTTGCGATGCCCAAAGCAACTGCGTTTTCGTGACGACCGATCACTTTCCCACCCCCATCGCCGACGTCGTCAACCAAAAACTCGACTATTATTATTTTGATAACCCCATTTCCCTTCCCATGAAGGATTTGGATGAAAAAGCCTTTGAGGAAACAGGAAGAAAAGTCGTCAAGGCTTTCGGCATAACCAAACGCTGCTTCCATATCGAATTCTTTGTTTTGAACCAAGCTAAAGAAGGCTTAGGAGAAAAAGGCGACTTCGTGGCCCTAGAATGCAATATGCGTGCCCCAGGAGGAGATACCCCCGATCTCATGAATTACGGTTCGTCTTGCTCCGTTTACGATATCTTTGCCGACGTCTTTTTGAACCGCCCCATTTCGTTAGATCCAAAGGCAAAATGTTATTACGCCTTCGCCTCTCATCGTCGCGATTGCTACGCCTATCAACATAGCCTAGAAGAAGTTTTCCAAAAATACGGGGATAAAATCGTTCAATGGGGCCGCTACCCCAAAGGCCTCGCCGATGCGATGTGCGATTGGTATTTCGATGCCAAGTTCGAATGTTTCGAAGACGGCCTTGCCTTCGATGCGTTCCTAAGAGAGAAGAAGCATTAATTCGGCGTATAACCCGCTTTTAAAATTTTTTCCTGCTCGGAGGAGCTTGCTTTGTTATATTCAAAAATCGCAGAAGGGGCTTCTTTTTGAATGGATTCTTGAACAAAGGAGGCCCGCTTATCGCTATGATTATCCACCAAATAAGGGGAAGTGGGGTTCTTTTCCCGGAACATCAAGAACGCGCCCGCATTTTGAAATAAATAAAGGTTGGACCGATGGACTTGGGAAAAAAGATAAGTCGAAAATGCGTAAGGGGAATAGGCGTTATTTTGCATGGATAGAACCGTCGAGGTTTTGTTAGAAATTATCGCTCCAAAAGGAGTTCCGACTTTGGAGGCGGAGATCCCTAATTCCGGATAAGCCTTCTCCAAGTCGTTAAAGAAAGGGGATAACGCAGCATTGGAAACGCGGTAGCAACTAATCGAGGTTTTGCCCAAAAAATAACGAAGGGGCTCTTCAATTTTTTTGCAATGGCTGCAAGAAGAGGAGTCTGCATAAAGAAAGAAGGATTCGTTGTTTTCGATGAATCGGCTTGCCGTTTCAATATCCAAGGTACGCGTTACCTCGTTTAAATCAAAATCTTCTAAACGGGGATCGATGTCCCCGTTTTGCGTTAACGATGGTACCCCTTCTTCATAATGAAAATTGGGGACGATTTGCTTCGATTGCCCCAAAGAACAAGAAGTAAGAGATAGGAGGAGAAGAAGCGTCCTTTTTTTCATGCCGTTTATTATAAGAAGAAAAGGAAAAAAGCGGTATTGGAGTGTTTTTAAGAATAAGTGCGGTACAATAGGCCTAGAAAATATTTCTAGGAGACGAACATGAACATTCTACATTCGATTTCCAAATCCCGTATTACTCCCGAACACTTCCTTGCCTGCGTAGAAATTCCCGCGGGAAGCAAGAACAAATATGAACTTGACGTGGAAACGGGAGCCCTCATTTTGGACCGCATTCTTTATACGGCGACCCATTACCCCCAAAACTATGGCTTTATTCCGCGAACTTGGAGCTTAGACGAGGACCCTCTCGACGTCTTGGTCATCTGTTCCCAACCCATCGTTCCGATGTCGTTAGTCCGCGCTTATCCCGTTGCCGTCTTAAACATGATCGATTCGGGAGAAGTAGATCAAAAAATCATCGCGATTGCCGAGAACGATCCCTTGTACAATACGTACCATTCCCTTCGCGAACTTCCTCCCCACATCGTCGAGGAAATTTCCCATTTCTTTCAGCATTATAAAGAACTGGAACACGGCAAAGACACCATCATTGAAGGGGTACGCGGCTCCCAATACGCCAAACAAGTCATCGCGGAAGCGATTGAACGTTATAACCAAAAATTCCCGGATAAGAAGTAAGCGTTCCTGCTTTATTTTGCTTGCCACTTCTTCGCCTTCAAGTAGGTTTCTTTGGCTTTGGGACTCACTTGCCTAAAATAGGCGCTTTGATAGGTTCTGACAATCGCTTGTCCTTTGACGTTGCCACGTCGGATGTTTTTATGTTGGGTATATAGGACTTCGCCCTCTTCGCGGGAGGAGGCTAAAAGACACAATTCGCAGGCAAGCGTGATTTCTTCGTTATTGGGATTTTCTTTTTGAAGGATCAAATGGGCTCCATGTCCCTCTTTAACGTGGAACCATAGGTAATCGCTTTTTGTTAGAAGCAAGAAGGAGAGGAAGTCATTTTGGGAAGCATTTTTTCCAAAAACATAATAAACCCCGCCCTCTTCGACGGAATAAGGGTGTATCGCATTCCCGCTTAACGGAGTCTTGAGCCCTTTCTTTTTATTTCCCGTTTCTTCTAATCCATATTCTTTGGACAATTTTTCTAGCATCGCTTCGTCACAGGAATCCAGGTTCTGAACAAGGAGGCGATATTCCTCGGCTTCTTTGACTGCCTCTTCTAAATATTTTTCGGCTTGGGCCAGGGTTGCCTTGGCTTTTTTAGCTCGGCGAAAGAAATTCTCCGCGTTGGAGACAAGGCTTTGTGAAGGGTCAAGAGGAACGGAAACGCCATACACGTCCATGGCTCCCGTTTCGGGATGGATGGAATCCATGTTCATGTAGATGTAATTGCCATATTCCCCATCATCCAGATGAGCTTTGGCTTTTTCGATATCTTGTGCGATCGATTTTTCTTTTCGCCTCAATGACTTTTCTTTCGTTGCACAATAACGATATAAGTGGCTGAATCGCGTTTTCTTTCGCTTTTCCTTCAGCTTGGCTTCTTTTTCGATGCAATTTTTTTGATAGGCATCCTCATCAAAAGGAAGGGGGACGTAGGTCAAAGAATCGTTTTTAAGAGGCGGTTCATACTGAATGCCGCGGAAGATGGGCCGGGGGTCCGTAATCCGGTTCGTTCGTAAAGCACCTAATACCTTTTTGGATTCATCAAGCAAAATAAGGTTGGCTTTGGTTGGGATCAGCTCGGCGATGAGATAGAGGGTAATCTCGCGAAAGATGGAATCCACCGCCTTTAATTCGAAGCCAAGAACGCGGTCCTCGTTGACGCAAAAAACGCGTTCGATCACCGCGTTGGATACTTCTTTCCTTAATAACATCGAAAAAGGCGTAGATAAAGAAACGACGTCCATGGGGGAAGAGGAAAGATAAACATAAGGATCCCCCGAATTCAAAACGAAATTCAATCGCCCGGAAGAAGAGAGGCCAAACGAAAAAACATCGGAATCGTATTGAACGATTTTGCTAAGGCGTTGCCCCTTTAAGCGGCTGGAGTAAATCGAAGCAAGGGATTGGATTTGACTTTCTTTGAGTGCCATGGAAAGCATTATGCCACAAAGTGGACTCCAATTATGTTCTTTGGCTCAAAATTAAACCGCTTTTTTTGTCCTTTCTCTCAATGTTGATAAGAAAAACAAGCCAAAATAAGGGGTCTAGTCGAGTAAATTCAAGGCGTCCCTTATCTAAACGATGCCCAAAACATGCTAGAATGGTTCCATGAGCATTTTAGAACCGGAAATTGATTTTTATGCGGGCGAATACCCCTCTTATTTAAGCAAGGCCATCGAAGCCAAAGCGATGGCGAACCCATGCGACATCGCGCAGCGATGCAAGATGCATGGCATTGTAAAGGGCGATCATTCGTTCTTTGTCGAGATAGAGCTGTTCTGGT
>UQCQ01000028.1 GCA_900539595.1 uncultured Mollicutes bacterium
GGGATTGCCAAGTCCAACGATTAATTTCATGCGTTTTGCTCACTGGCTAGCCGATGGAGAACGGACAAAATCCGATTAACCCCTTCGGTATCTTTATAAACAAAGGGCTGCTGCAAAGCCTGTTGGAGGAAGCTATTGTCTTTGTCTTCGCCTTTTCCCATGGCAAGGGCCTGTTGGAGGCCGAGTTTCATCATCATCTTGTCGCGGAAATTCAGTTTGCTGTAATCAAAAGATCCGCGGAGAGGATAGAAACGAAGATGGTACAAATCGAGGAGGTTCGCCGAGATCAAATTGTCGCGGACTTCCTTATAAACCGCGGACATGCCACAGGAAAAGAGGATGACGTTTTTCTTTTCCATGTCTTCCCAACGGGAGAGGAAATCATCGATTCCCTGGATTTGGCTGCCTTTGACCCAACCGCCATAAACGATCGTGTCATAGTCATCGAGATTCATTTTCCGGAATTTTTTCTTGTTGAATTCAATCGCTTCCGTGCCCATTCCGAGCGCGATTTCTTCCGCATAGGCTTTCGTGCTGCCCGCGGAGGAGGTGTAAAGAATTAAGGTTCGCATAGCGAACTTATCCTATCACACCCTCTACGCATTTGCTTGGAAATTTCCTATACTTTTCGCGGTTATGAAAAATTGGTTTTTGGACTTTGCCCGTGGAGCTAGCCTAGGAACGGGAATCTTGCCGGGGGTAAGTGTTGGCACCGTCGGATTGATTGTTAAAATCTACGATAAGCTCATCGGGGCGATTGATGGCCTCCGTCACCACTTTGGCAAGGCGTTTTTGACCCTGCTTCCCATTGCTTTGGGCTGCATGGCTTCCGCCGTCTTATTGCTCCTATTTTGGCAAAAGGCCGCAAGCATCTATTTCCCCTTCCCCCTCATCGCCGCTTTAGCGGGTTTCGTCGCCGGGGGAACCCCCTTGATTATTTCTAATATTCATCGTCAAGAAAAAATGGGTATGGATATCCTTCGGGTTGCTTTAGGTTTTTTACTGGCCGGGTGCATCGGGGTTTTATCCTATTTAAGCGCGGCAGGGGTATTGCCAAGCTTATCCTTTCAAGAAGCCTTCGATCACCCTTATCAAAACGCATGGATTTTCGTGGTCGTTCTGCTAGTTGGTTTCATCGCCGCGGTCGCTTGCTTAATCCCGGGGATTTCGGGATCCATGGTTCTCTTCATCTTTGGGTTATATCAACCCGTGGTAAATCTATATATCTCCGCGGGAGATGGGTCCCACGTATCGATGTTCCATAACCAAGAGATGCTCGTCCCCGGCCTATTATTGACATTGATCCTCCTTATCGGAGTCATCGTCGGATTGCTCGCGACTTCCAAAGCCATGAAGGGATTATTAGAAAAACATCCTCAGGGAACCTATACCTGGGTTTTGGGGTTTATTTTGGGTTCTGTCGTCTCTATGTTTTTCAATAATCAAATGTATACGGTCTACACAACCCCGAACACATCGACGTGGTATCAATATTTAATCGGGGCCCTAACTTTTACTATCGTCTTCGGCTTGATGCTATTTTATTTTAGAAAAAGTAAGAAACCGGAAAGCAATGGGGTCGTCGAAAATTAATTATTGACGAAAATTATCCTCAACCTATGATGAAACCACATCCGAGGAGTATTCCATATGCCAAGAACCGCTGAGCAAAATAACGCGATCAAGGATAAACGTCGCGAAAAAATCTTACAGTCATCCCTCCGCGTGTTCGCCAACGCGAATTACGATAAAGTTGCCATTGACGATATTAACAAGGCGAGCCACTGCTCCCATGGCCTTTTCTATCATTATTTTGTTTCCAAGGAAGCCGTGTTTCGCTATGTCTGCGAAGAAATCGTCTTCCCCTCTAAAATCACCGAGAAGATTCAAGCCATGCATCCTCTCCACGGCATGGAAGGAATCGAGGCCGTGGCGAAGTTCGTGGAAGAACTTCAAGAGGAAGGTCCGACGGAACGTTATGTCGCCCTCCTCATTCTTCGCGATGCTGGATTAGAACGAGTGAAGGAATCCGGGATTGATTTGCATAAGAAAGCAGACCTTGCCGGAGATTTCTGCCGTTTCGTATCCGAGGCCCAAAAAGAAGGCAAAATCATGGAGGGAGAGCCCCTAGATATCGCCTACGCCTTCCTTCAAGTCGCCTATGCCGCGATCAATAAGCAGCATAACGTCGGTATTCCGCCCCGTACCCTCGATGCGAAATTCCTCTGCTCATTGATTGCAAAATAAAACGTTCAGCAAAAGATAGCCGTCCTCGATTGGGGGCGGCTTTTTGTAATATCGACGCCAGCTTAACAATACCGGACTAATGAATCGTATTCATAATTTATCATAATTTCGTTTTCCAATCATAATTCATCATAATTCATCATAATTTTGTATTTGGCTGGCGGAAAACAACGAACCCATTTTGTTAAACGAACCATCCTTTAAAAATTCGAAATTTTTTAAGTTTTTATAGGCTGATAGTAAAAAAGCCCGATAAAATGGGCTTTTCGTACTTTGTTAAATTAACGAATTTTTCGTCTTAGTAACCCCATGGTGATAAGAATTAAGACCATCGTTAACCCCGTATCCGCTAAAACGGCAATCCACATGGGGAACCCAGGGAGGAAGATGGAAAGGAGAAGGATCGTTAATTTCACGCATAAGGAGAAGATGATATTAAAGAGGACCTGCCCACGAACCTTCGAAGCAATCGATAAGGCAAACGCAACCTTCAAGGGGTTATCATCCATGATTACAACATCCGCGTTATCGATAGCAAGGTCGCTTCCTGCTCCACCCATTGCAATACCAACATCAGAAACGGCGATGGAAGCCGCGTCGTTAATCCCATCCCCCATATAGGCGACGGCTTGATCCGCGGCATGGATTTTTTCTTGAAGTAATCTGGTTTTATCTTGGGGCAATAATTCCGCATGGTATTCATCTAACCCCAGTTCTTGGCTGACTCCTTCTGCCACCGTC